>JAETOL010000092.1 GCA_021771755.1 Lachnospiraceae bacterium
AAAAGGAGGTCACCTTATGAAAAGAATACTACGAATTGGAATGGATGTCCATAGCACAAATTATACTTTATGCGCAATTGAGCCAAGATTTGACGGGGATGATATTATTTACGCAAATGTCAAGGTAACACCGGATCCGGATAATATCGTGCAGTTTATTGAAAAACTGAAATCTAAAGTAAAAGACGAATGCGACATTCTCTGCGGTTACGAGGCGGGATGTCTTGGGTTTTCCCTATACCACGCATTAGCAAAGAAAGGGATACGCTGTGTGATTCTTGCCCCGACCACAATGATGACGCAGCAGGGGAAGCGGATCAAAACGGATAAACGGGATGCCCTGATGATAGCACAGTGCCTCGCATATGGCGGATATCATGCGGTGCATATCCCGACAGATCAGGATGATGATATAAAAGTCTACATCCGGATGCGTGATGACCATAAGTCCGATTTGAAAAAGACAAAACAGCAGATTTGTGCATTCTGTCTCAGCCAGGGCTTCCATTACGAAAAGGGAAAATGGACGCAGGCACATTTAAAATGGCTTAAGACCATAGAACTTGGGGCAATGGACAGGGAGACACTGGATGAATATCTGATAACGTATGAATATTTCACAAACCGTATAGAGGCGTTTGATAAACGGATTGAGGAACTGGCATCAGAAACGGAATATGTGGAAAAAGTAAAGAAACTGGTATGTTTTCTCGGAGTGAAAACCCATACGGCATTATCCTGCCTGGTGGAAACGGGGGATTTCCAGAGGTTTGCAAAAGGGAATATCTATGCGGCATATCTCGGGCTTGCACCGGGAGAGGATTCGAGCAGCGACAGCATCAACCGTCTGCCCATCACAAAAGCAGGGAACAGCCATTTGCGGAGGCTGCTGGTAGAGGCAGCAAGGGGCATCTGTAAAGGTGCAGTGGGGCATAAATCAAAAGATTTAAAAGCAAGGCAGAGCGGCAATCTGCCGGAGGTAATAGCATATGCAGACAAAGCAAATGAGAGGCTGAGGAGAAAGTATTACAGGATGATAAGGAATGGTAAGAAAAAAAATGTGGCAGTAACAGCGGTAGCAAGGGAACTTGCCTGCTTTATATGGGGCATGATGACAGACAACATCGGCATGGTGTGATATCAGACTGCCATCCGTCCGCCAAGGGTAAATAAACTGCTGCGCAGCCCTTGACAGCCGGCTGTCATCCTGATGACCGGCAATTAAGCTGATTAAGCAGACGCAGCTGCATAATCAGCAGCAACTGAAAACAAAGAAAAACTGGAGATATCTTGAAGGGGTCTTTTGGAACTTCAAGGTTCAAGCCATCTGCGGCACCTCCTTGTCGGCAGTGCATTTATGCGCTGATCCACGTTTTAGGACAGCAGGGCTTACGGCGGACCATTGACCTGTAGGTAACCAATCCACGAATAACGGAATGGCCAAATGCCGGGAACTGTTACTCAAAAGGCTTCTCCAAGATATCTTCAGAAAACAAATGTGGGTTTTGTCAGAGAAAAAAGTTTGTTATTTTTTAATTTTACCTCTTGACAAAAGTCACTTCATAACGGAGGGTGTAAATATGAGACATGGTTCAATTTATTTAATCGTGAAAGACTTTGATAAGTCGGTTTCATTTTATGAAAAAGTGTTAGATATGAAAGTAAGTGCTATGAATGGGAATCGATTTGCTATGTTTCATAATGAAGGGATTAACCTTTGTTTGATGAACGGTTATTATGATGATGAGAACAGCAATCAGGTAATAACAAAAGGAGACTATTGGGAGATATATGATAACCATAGTGAAATTGCGGATAATGTAAATACCCGTAAGGTATTTATTAACTTGGGAGTTGAGGATTTAAAAGCAGAATACGAACGCATAAAGGAATCAGGAATTGCAGAACAGTTGACACAAATCCGTTTCATTCATGTTTTTTCACCATATTGGTACTTTACTTTTAGTGACCCTGATGGAAATCCTGTAGAAATCACAGGTGGCTATAAAGAAGAATGAGATAATAGGGGTGTTACATGGATAGAATTGTTGAGGAAGCTATTAGAAAAATACAGGAGTTAGAGCAACATATTCCAAATGGGAAACATGTTGTTACCGGGGACATTAGAAAATTGTCATCCAAATTATTCAGACAGATTAATGATAAAAGTATTGAACATGTATTTGCTTTATGCGAAGAACTGCTGAATCAGCGCGCCTGGGCATTGGGAGTGATTGCATATGATTTTGCATACCGGGTTAAAAACCAATATGACGAGTCAACATACGAAATTTTCTTTCGATGGCTGAAAGACTATGTTAGAGGTTGGGGAGATTGTGACGATTTTTGTACGCATGCATTTGGGGAATTGCTAAGGCAAAAGAAAGCATTATTCGAAAAGACTATTATGTGGACGAATGATAGTGATTTTTGGGTAAGAAGGGCTTCTGCGGTTATTCTAATTCCAACTATTAAAAAAAATGAATACGATGGTATTGATCCATTGGAAATAGCTAATCGGTTGATGTTGGATGAACATGATTTGGTTTTAAAAGGATATGGCTGGATGCTAAAAGTTTTGTCACAAGTAGCCCCTAAGTGTGTTATGGAGTATTTGATTGAAAATCATGAGCGAATGCCGAGAGTGGCATATCGCTATGCTCTTGAAAAATTTGATAATGAGACAAAAAACAAGTTAATGAAACTTAAATAACAGTTTATACGGGAAGAATCTGACAAATTCCTATTTGTCGTGGAGTGTAGCGAATAAAAGGGTGGTTTGAATGGAAAATATCATTTTTATAGAAAACGCTTTGGAATACTAGGATTATTGCGGATTAAGGGAAAGCGTTAAATGGATGAATTTATCCAGAATGCAGACAGAAAAAGCACTTAAAAACAGCTTGTATACTATAGTTGCAGTGAAAGACAAACAGGTCGTTGGCATGGGGAGACTGGTCGGGGACGGGATATATTATATGGTTGTAGATGTTGTAGTGCATCCTACCTGCCAGAAGAATGGTATTGGTAGCATGATAATGAATATGCTGATCGGATATGTTGAAAAAGAAACACCATCCGGAGGGCGTTCCAGCATCCAGTTGATTGCGGAAAAGCAGAAAGAAGCATTTTATGAGAAGATGGGGTTTAAGGAAATCCCACACGATTTTTGCGGCTCTGGAATGAGAAAAATTATCCGCAAATAAATGGCATCCAGTTTATTAAGATATTGATAGTGATATTTACGCAGAGCATCAGTCAGAAATGGCTGGTGCTTTTTGTATGGAACGGAGGTGTTTTCATGTACCCGGTCAGCGAAGCGTTCCTGCAGGCGGTGCAGGAGAATACCAGAAAGTATTACTGGACAGGGAAGATCACCACAAAGGCAGGTGTGGAATATCCCTTTGGATATGAGGATATTGTCAAAGGCAGCGGCTATATCACCGCACAGTGCTGTGGAAGTACGGAGATTGAGCTTGGCACGGTGTATGCGGCGGAGATGGGGATTACCCTGTTTTCACAGATTGACCGCTATACCTTAGAGGATGCAAAAGTGGAGCTTTCCTATCATCTGCGGATAGCGGATGGCAGTTTTGAAGAAGTGTCTATGGGAATTTTTGAAGTAAGTGAAGCGAACCGGACAGCGCATTGTCTGGAACTGAAAGCTTATGATTATATGCTCCGGTTTGAGAAAAGTTTCAATGGGTTTGAGACAGTGGGGAACGCTTATGCGTTCCTTGCTTTGTGCTGTAAATCCTGTGCTGTGGAGCTGGCGCATACGCAGGCGGAGATAGAAGCCATGCCAAACGGGGCAGAGATGCTTTCTATTTACCCGGAAAATGATATCGAGACATACCGAGATGTGCTGTATTTTGTAGCGCAGGTGCTGGGCGGTTTCTTTTGCATCAACCGGGAAGGGAAGCTGGAGCTTCGGAAATATGGAAGCACACCTGTAATGGAAATTCAGAGCAGGCACAGGTTCACCAGTAGCTTTTCCGATTTTATCACAAGGTATACGGCGGTCAGTTCTACGAATCTCCGCACGGAGACGGCGGAGTATTATGCTCTGGAAACGGATGACGGGCTGACCATGAATTTAGGCATCAACCCGCTTTTGCAGTTTGGACTGGAAGAGACAAGGGAGCAGCTTTGCAGGAATATCTTAAATGACCTCTCCGTTGTGAACTATGTACCGTTTGATTCCAATACCATAGGCAATCCGGCGTTAGACCTTGGGGATGTGCTGACCTTTACCGGAGGGCAGGCGGACGGGGAGCAGTTGACCTGTATTACAGCTTTTAACTGTAAGATAGGGGGAAAGCAGACGCTGAAATGTGTGGGGAAGAATCCAAGGCTTTCACAGGCAAAGTCTAAGAATGATAAAAATATTTCCGGCCTGTTGAACCAGATCGAGGCGGGAAAAATCGGGATTCATACTTTTACCAATGATCGGGGATAGCGATACATCAGGGGAAGCCGGAAGAAGCACCAATGATGTGACCGTGGCTGTGGAGCTTCCGGTCACATGGACGGAGGAGGGAAAAGCGGTGGCGTATGTCACTTTCGAGTTTAATGATGAAGAAATCCTCATTCACCATCCGGTAGAGACCTGGGGCAGTGGGAAGCATATCCTTTCCCTGTATTATCCCATTGACAACCTGGTGCCGAACATTACAAACAAATTCAATGTGTATCTGCGGATGGAGAACGGAACCGGGGAGATTGAAACTGGGGCGTGCATCGCTTCCATCAGCGGACAGGCCATGGCAGCGGCGGCAGCCTGGGACGGTAAGATTACGGTGGAGGAATTGGTTGGGCCGTTCCAGATTGGAGGCGGCTTGAATGTGAAAGGTTATACGGATGCCATCCAGATAGAAACGATGGAACTGGTGCAGAGAAGCTACACGGACAGCATCAGCAGGGTAATCATCGGCGCATTTTCAAAACCAGTGGAAACGGAGGGAACGTAATGAGATTAAAAGGAACCATGGTACTGGAGCTGACGGATGTGAATACTTCGGAGGTTGAAACGGTTACGGAAGAAAATATGATTACGAATGCGATAAATAACATTTTAGGTACAAACCCTATGGGGATTTTCTATGCGGCAACAGGGGAATATGACGATGCGGTTTTATGGAATGGGACGCTTCTGCCCATCTGCCCGAATATGATCGGGGGCATCCTGCTTTTCTCCAATACGCTGGAAGAAAATGCGGATAACGTCTACCAGTATTCCGCCAATCTGCCTGTGGCCTATGCTTCGGATCTTCCAAAGGCGAAACAGTTGGTACTGTTTGAGACTGTGGAGGTGGATTTTGAAAATAACCTGCTGTATTCCATCACATTCAGCAATTCCTCTGTCCTGATTAAGAAAGTCCGTATTCCCATCTTTGATATCGGTTTGAATGAAAAGCTGGATGATTCCACTTATACCGTTCTGGAGGAGCAGGCGGTGCAGACTTCCACTTTCTTATTCCTTGGCAGCTATACGCTGTACGGGGAATTTTTTGACGGGAAGGACGGGTATTGGTATGGCTTTTCTAATGAGGGAAATTCATCCGGAAATGCAAAGATGGTTTGGGTGAAGATTTCCAAAACGGATTATTCCATGACGGAAGGGCAGTGGACGCTTTCCAACGCAAAGCTCATGGACGTGGGGAACCGGGATGAGGAGAACAGCTATCCGGAGCGTGTGGTCAAAAGCTGCATGAGGAATGGGTATCTTTATGTCCCGGCCTATAATAAAAAAGGCATCTATAAGATCAATGCCAGCAATTCGGCAGATGTGACGCTGATTGAGTTCGGGTTTACTTCCAAATGGAAGCCGCTCTGTGAGACGGGAAGCTGTGAATTGTATATGACACTGGTCGGGGATATCATTGTGGCGGGGGATTTCCAGGTGATGGCGGATGACACCATCGTCCATACACAGGGCAGCGTAAGGCTGAAAAATGCGGCAACACCGTTGTTCCAATACAAGCATTTCTTACTGGGC
Source organism: Lachnospiraceae bacterium (assembly GCA_021771755.1). Classification (GTDB taxonomy): domain Bacteria; phylum Bacillota; class Clostridia; order Lachnospirales; family Lachnospiraceae; genus Blautia_A. The sequence continues at coordinate 5,999 of JAETOL010000092.1, forward strand.
TGGGGCGGCAGCTACGGGAATGAGTACCGTACCATGTACCTGCTGACACCTTATCTGGCAAGCATCAATAATCTTTCTTCGGCGGTGTTCAAGACAGTGGATAAGACCATGAAGATCACCTACACACTGACAGAGATGGAAGCAACAGAATAAGTTTGGGATTACAGCGGCGGCTTTTCGGGGCAGGCCGCTTTTTCCATAGAAAAAAGAAAGAGAGGGCTTTTCGATGAAGGAGTTTGTAAATGTCATCCAGTGCGGGTTTGCTGCCATGGGCGGATTCGTGGATATGCACATCATCCAGGCAGGGAGTGCGCTGCGGACAGCAGTGATCTTCTTTTACCTGTCCAATGAGGGGATCTCCATTCTGGAGAACGCTTCCCGTATCGGGCTTCCGGTGCCGGAGAAGCTGAAAGCGGTATTGGAACAGTTACGGGAAGAGAAAGAACAATAGGAAATTTCAAAATACAGAAGAAGAACAATAGGAATATGGTGTGCGGCATCGGCAGAAGTAGCTGGTGCCTTTTTTCATGTCTAAAAATCAGAAAGCGGGGAAGGTTGATGTGAAACTGATTCAGAATTACCTTACAAAATCAGGATGTTATAAAGCAGGAAGGAAGATTACGGTAAAGGGGCTGATGATCCATTCTGTGGGCTGTCCACAGCCGAAGGCATCTGCTTTTATCAGTAACTGGGACAAAGCGGATGCCAATGCCTGTGTCCATGCCATTGTGGAACCGGGCGGGAATGTCTACCAGACTTTACCCTGGAACCATAGGGGATGGCATTGCGGCAGTGACGGGAACAACACGCACATTGGCGTGGAGATGACGGAGCCTGCTACTATCCGGTATACAGGCGGAGCCAACTGGACAGAAACCGGGGACAGTAAGAACACGAAGAGCCATGTGCTTGCCACTTATCAGTATGCGGTAGAGCTGTTTGCATATCTCTGCCAGCAGTACAAACTGAACCCTCTGGCGGATGGAGTGGTGATCAGCCACAGTGAGGGATGTAAGAGGGGGATCGCCAGCAACCACGGGGATGTGGAGCATATCTGGAATAAATTTGGATTGACTATGGCACAGTTCCGTAAGGATATCAAAGCGGCTATGGATGGCGGTGCGGGCAGTCCTGTGGATAATGTTTCTTCCTATATAAAGATCATGGGAAGGGCTGTGGCAACTACAGAGCAGATGCAGGAGTATATCAAAAAGAAAAATCCGGAGGTGGCGCAGTCGGTATTGGACATGATTCCCTTATATCTGTCGGAAGGAGAGGCAGAGGGCGTGAGGGGCGATATTGCTTTTGCGCAGTCCTGCCTTGAAACCGGGAACTTCGGCTTTTCCCAGTCCGCAGTTACGTTAGACCAGAATAATTTTGCCGGGATGGGTGTGACGCAGAACGGCATGAAAGGGCTGTCCTTTGACACGCCACAGCGTGGCATCCGCTGCCAGATCCAGCACCTGAAAGCCTATGCCAGCACGGATGCACTGGTGAATGAGAATATTGACCCAAGATTCAAATATGTGACCAGAGGTTCTGCACCTTATGTAGAGTGGCTTGGCATCCAGGAGAACCCGCAGGGGAAAGGCTGGGCGGCTGGTGCCGGGTACGGCACAAAGATTTTGAATATCCTGAAAAATATCATTGGAACGGCAGGAAGCGATGGTGGGAATGGAGAAAAAGCGGAACAGAATGTCAAACCGTTGTCCGGTTTTGTGAAGGTATTCTATAAGGGAAAAGATGGCCTGAACGTGCGGACTTCCCCATGTATGGGTGATAACGTGGACCAGGTGGTGTATGATGGAATTTATACGGTAACAGGCATTAGTGAGGACGGGCAGTGGTACAGGCTGAAATCTGGGCTGTATATTACAACCGGGAAGCAGTATGTGCTGTTTATGGAGAAACTGCCGGAGCAGTCATCCTATCTGGTAAAGGTAACAATTCCCGACCTGAACATCCGTAAAGAACCCGGAACCAATTATGACAAAACGGGTGAATACACAGGAGCAGGCGTGTTCTCCATCGTGGAGGAAGCGTACGGTGAAGGCGCAGAGAAATGGGGACTGCTGAAATCTTACCAGAAAAAACGTGATGGATGGATTGCCTTGAATTTTGCCACAAGAGTGTAGATGAACGGAGCAATATGGAATTTGCCCGGTGGGGAGACCTGCCGGGTATTTCTTTTTTGTCTTTGCAAATAAGTTTCCGAAGAGCAGAAAGAAAAGGCGTGGAAACCGCTTATCTGCTTGACTTATCGGGCATTCAGAGTGATTAATAGACTACCCCAAAATCCTGCTTTTTCAATAGGAAGGGACGGGGCAGAAATGCATGGAGGTGAAGGCAGCATGGTGATACCGGAAAGAGTGAACCAGGTGGCATATTATTACCGGACAACACACCGTGACCATGGATATGAGAAGTATATTGAGCCGGGAAAAACAGCATTGGAAGAACAGTATGGCGCAGTTAAGAAAAAAGAACATTTCTTTTGGGATGAAGGTTCCGGCGCAGACGGCAGCCGTAAGGAATTCCTGCAGCTGATGGAAGAGATTAAAAAAGGGCATATCCATGTGATAGTGACCAGGGATGCGGCCATGATCGCCCGTGACTGGAAGCAGTTTTTGGAATTTATGAAAATTTGTGACAGGGCGAATGTGGATGTGGTAAGCATCAGCAAGGAAGCGGATGCGTGGGAGCAGTATAGCCGGATAAGGCAGTTTATGAAAGATTATTTTGGGGAGGAGGCGCTCGCATGAGGATACAAATGATCGAACCGAAAAAGGCTGCAAAACCAAAGCGGAGACGTGTATGTGCATATGCAAGGGTTTCCACGGACAGCAGAAAACAGGGAGAATCCCTGGAAAACCAGATATCCGCATACGAGCGTTCCATTCAGTCCAATCCGGCATATGAGTTTGTTGGGGTGTTTGCAGACCAGGGAATCTCCGGCTACTGCGTAAACCGTCCGGAATTCCAGAAAATGATTCAGAAAGCGAAGGCAGGGGAGATTGACCTGATTATTACAAAGTCCATCTCCCGGTTTGCCAGGAACACAACCGTGCTTCTGGAAGTGACACGGGAGCTGCGCCAGTTGGGTGTTGCCATTTATTTTGAAGAACAGAATATTAATACATTATCCGGGGATGGTGAGATGATGCTCACTGTCCTCGCTTCTTTTGCGGAGGAAGAAAGCAGGAGCATATCAGAGAACAATAAATGGTCTATCCGGAAGCGGTTTGAGCGTGGGGAATACATGATCAACACCAGCCGTTTCCTGGGATATGACAAGGACGAATTCGGGGAGCTTATTATAAATCCGAAGGAGGCCATGGTGGTACAGTTTCTGGCGGATATGTACCTTTTAGGAGTGGGGAGCAGCAGACTGGCACAGTTAATGGAGTTTCTGGAAATCCCCACAGTGAGCGGAGGGAAATGGACTGCCGGAACGATTACCGGGATGTTCAAGAATGAGAAATACAAGGGTGATTTCCACCTGCAGAAATATTACACACCGGAGGGCAGACGGAACCAGACTGTGCGGAACCGTGGGGAAGTCCAGAGCTATTATATGGAGGACAGCCATCCGGCGATTTTAAGTGCGGAGCAGTGGGACAAGCTTCAGAAGAAAATGAAAGAAAACCGCAGGGACAGAAATACCACGCAGGATGATTCCTCGAAATACCAGAACAGGTATCCGCTGACCGGAATGTTGCATTGCCCGCATTGCGGACGGACGCTCCGGCGCAGGCAGGGTTACAAAAAGAGGATCGAGTGGCTGTGCTCCACTTACATTGAGGAAGGAAAACAGGCGTGTCCGGGGGTAAGGATTCCGGATGAATC
>JAETOL010000093.1 GCA_021771755.1 Lachnospiraceae bacterium
ATCTTTCCTCGAAGCGGTGATCTGTACTTTTACATGGGAAAGATAAGCATCCTGTGCTTTCCCTTTGTAATGTAGAGGAAGTTTTACTTTTCCCTTCCTGCGGTTGCGCAGTTCGGCGGCAAATACCCATTTGTTATGATACAGGAGCTTTCGCTTGGCAGTCAGACGGATCACATAATACTGGCCCATGGAATCCAGCTTGAGGAACATCTTGTTATCATCATAGCCCCGGTCCATGACAAAGGTTGCTTTTTCAAATAATGCGGATGCCCGTTCCATGGCTGAAAAAGTAATATCGTTGATGGAAGTGAAATTTTTTTCAGCTGAAGAATGGATCTCTGAAAAAAGGCTGACTGGATGATGACTGCTGGTAAGAACCGTGGCTTCTGTTACATGATAACCTTTCTGATAGACATTTTTTGTAGCGGTACTCTCAGACCCATCCCGCATCCAGCCAGGGGATTCAAATTTATGCCCCTCCGGTTTTACAACGTCACTGTCATCGATATGAATGACAGGGTGAGCCGGGCACCATTTCTTTAAACAGGTTAAGTAAGCATGCAAAGCGTCTTTTGGAGTACCTTTTGACAAATGTCTGGAAATGCGGTCAACACTGTTGATCTTTTTAGACGGCTCATGTAACTGGTCAACAATATCTGTAAGCAGACAACTGTTGGAAGCAAGAATGCCATAATTCATGTCAGCCATAAACTTTCTATCTGGTTTGGGAAGCTTTCTGGAAATTTTATTTGTAAAAGTTAAAATTTTCCGTTTCATTTGGTAGGTTTTTGATGTAAAATTGACCATAAGGAGTCCTCCTTCTTTTTGTTTAGTAGATTTTTGTTTGGTCACTTAAATTTTACATAAAAAAGGGAGAGGATTCCTTATATTTTTGGCATTTTTTAAAAGTTGTGTATAATCAGTATGTCTGATTTGGAGTTCTGTGGACAGAACTGTGGAAACTCAAGAAATTGCTCTATTTACTTTTGTGCTACATTTATGTATAATGGTAGCACAAAAGGAAGTGATAAACGTGACCAGATCAGAACAGTTTGAGCAATTAGACAGACTTCTGGTCGAGCATGATGGGATGTTGCAAACCGCACAGGTAATTGCTAACGGGATTGTAAAGCCCATTTTTTATGAATATGTCAAAGAGAAAAAACTTCAACAGGTTGCCCATGGTATTTATGTCTCCGAGGATACTTGGATTGATGCGATGTTTCTGTTACATCTGCGGTGTGGTCAAGCAGTATTTTCCCATGAATCAGCATTATTTTTTCATGACCTGACAGATCGGGAACCCTCCCCATACGCCATCACGGTGCGCAGAGGGTACAGCACCACTCGCTTAAAGGCAGAGGGTCTTTCTGTTTACACCATCAAACCGGAACTATATGAGGTAGGATTGACAACCGGCCAAACACCTTTTGGACATACGGTTCCTGTCTATGATATGGAGCGAACCATCTGTGATCTGCTCTGCAGCCGGAACAACATGGAGATACAGACTTTTCAAAGTGCGCTGAAGATGTATGCCAGAAGAAAGGACAAGAACCTGCGGACTTTGATGCGGTATACCGGTATGTTCCGGGTTAAAAAAATTTTACGGCAGTATTTGGACGTGCTTTTATGATAAAAACAGTAAGGCAGTTAAAAGATTTAATTTGCAATCTTTCCAGAGAAAAATTTGCGGATGCACAGCTTTTAATGCGAAACTATATGATGGAGCGTTTTCTGGAGCAAATTTCCCTCTCCGAATATCGGGATAAGTTCATCTTGAAGGGCGGGATGCTGGTAGCGTCAATGGTTGGACTGGATGCCCGTTCCACGATGGACTTGGACGCTACTGTAAAAGGAGCCAATGTCAATGTGGAGGACATCGAGAACCTGATTTCTGCTATTGTGAGTGTGCCGGCTGATGATGGTGTCAAGTTCCAGCTGAAAAGTATTTCAGAGATTATGGATGAAGCGTAGCATCCGGGGATTCGGATCAACATGACTACAACTTTTGACGGTGTGGTAACACCATTGGAGATCGCTCCACTGATATTTGGGTGTACAATCTGGAAACGGTTCTGGCTGAAAAGTTGGAAACGATTATCACCAGAACCACCACCAACACCCACATGAGAGACTTCTATGACATTCATATTCTGGATCAGCTCCACGGGAACACATTGAACCAGCAGACACTCCATGATGCACTGTTGGCAACTGCCAAAAAGCGCGGAACCGAACGGCATCTTGCAGAAGCTGTGGATGTTTTGGACGAAGTGGAAAGCAGTCCTGTGATGCAGAAACTTTGGGAATCTTACCGCAGGAAGTTTTCCTATGCGGCAGATCTGGAGTGGAACATCATCATGGGGCGGTTCGTAGTTTATACACTCTCTGTGAAAAGGAATCGAGCTTAGAAAAAACATGGTCATTATTGTAAAGCCTGCGGAGAATATAAGGCTAGACGTATTGATTGCAACACACAGCGAAGAAGCGGGTTTGCTGTTTAAAACGGTAAATGGATGCAAGCATATGGCTTATCCGGATAAATCCAAAGTCCATATCTATCTGTGTGATGATAACGATCGGCCCGAAATTGCGAAGCTGGCTCATGATATGGGGATTGGATATTTTGGATTGTCCGATAACAAGCTGGCCAAAGCAGGTAACTTGAATCATGCTCTTTCAAAGACAGACTCTCCATTGGTTGTAACTTTTGATGCGGATATGATTCCAAGAAGCAATTTCTTAATGGAGACGATCCCGTACTTCTCTTTGCCGGAAATGATTTTGGATCATGGGGAATGGAAAAAATGAACAGAAGAAGAAATCGATCCCGGTTATAAAATCGGTTTTGTTCAGACACCTCAGAGTTTTTATAACCCTGATCTGTTCCAGTTTAATTTTTTCAGAAAGTAATATTCCAAATGAACAGGATTGCAGGTTCGAATACTTTGTATGTTTCCGCACTGAACAACGGCACCCTCGACCTGATCCGGAAGGAACGAGGCGTCATGGTCAGGGAGCTCCGCTATCAGCTCTTTTTTGTATATGAGATCCAGCTTATCATTACCGTGGAGTTGGTCTGCCTGATCAGTGTGTTTTTTCCCTACCTGAATGCCGACACCCATAATCTGCAAATGTTCGTAATTTTGAGCCTGGGGATATACACCGTGTTCTGTATGTACTTTACCATTATCGTATCCTATTATTTTTCTGATTACGGTGGTGCGTGTATAAGCGCTCTTGTCTTCCTGCCGGTGACAGTCCTTGGCGCAGCGGGGGCTGCCCTGCTGAACGATTTTTACCCCCTGCCTCTGTTATTGGGCGGTCTTTGCGGCTGGATTGTTTCTTTCCTGTTGCTGCGCCGACGAATGGAGAAGTTCGATAGCTTTTTGATGTGCTGAAACGGTAAGCGGCGCGGATAGAATATAAGTTGGATAGAATGCTTTTGAAGGAGATTAAGTGTGATGGGAAAACAAACAATTTTAATCGTTGATGATTCAGAGATGAATCGTGATCTTCTGGCAGACATTCTGGAAGATCAATATGATCTGATAGAGGCTGAGAATGGGGTAAACGCAATCGAAATTCTTGCAGAGCAAAGAGAAGCGATATCTCTTGTGCTTTTGGATATTATGATGCCCGAGATGGATGGATTTGGAGTGCTCAGTCATATCTATCAAAATCATTGGAATGAATCATTCGCAGTGATTATGATTTCTGCCGATGATTCTCCGGTGAATATAAAACGTGCCTATGATCTGGGGGCGTTTGATTATATCAGCCGTCCATTTGACGCCGCGATTGTCCAGCACAGGATTTCCAATACCATGTGTTTATATGTGCGTCAAAAACATCTTGAACAGATGGTCATAGAGCAATTTTATGAGAATGAGAATAATAATAAACTGATGATTGCAATCTTATCTCATATTGTAGAGTTTCGTAATGGGGAAAGCGGCACCCATGTACTGCATGTGAATCAGATCACGGAGCTTTTGCTGAAGCAATTGATTCTGCATACGGATCGGTATTCTTTGTCCAAATCAGATATTACTTTAATAAGCACGGCTTCCTCATTGCATGATATCGGAAAGATTGCGATATCGGAAGAGGTTTTGAATAAACCCGGACGTCTTACCGATGAGGAATTCGAGATCATAAAAACCCATGCGGCAATCGGCGCTGACATGTTATTAAGCCTGCCGGCGGATCAGCAATCGGTTCCCCTTGTCAGGATGGCATTAGAAATCTGCCGGTGGCATCATGAACGATACGACGGTAAGGGCTATCCAGATGGATTAAAAGGAGATGACATTCCGATTGCGGCTCAGGCGGTTGCGCTTGCAGATGTGTATGATGCATTGACCAGTGAGCGATGTTATAAGAAAGCTTATTCACATGA
>JAETOL010000015.1 GCA_021771755.1 Lachnospiraceae bacterium
GGTATAAGCAGTAAAGGCAAACTGTAGTAAATTTGTAGTAAAGGGAGATTTTGAACTATGGAAAATGCTTATAAATCCAATGCTTACGGGTCTTTCGCTTCTGTTTACGACACCTTCATGGACAATATAGATTATGAAAGCTGGGCGGAATATATAGAAGGACATCTGAAAGCCCGGGGGATAGAAGACGGACTTGTGCTGGAGCTGGGCTGCGGCACAGGTACGATGACAGGATTGCTGGCACAAAAAGGATATGATATGATCGGTGTGGACAATTCTGAAGAAATGCTGGCAGAAGCCATGAAGAAAAAAATGGAGACCGGACAGGATATTTTGTATCTTTTGCAGGATATGCAGGAGTTTGAACTGTATGGGACGGTGCGGGCAGTGGTAAGTGTCTGCGACAGCCTGAACTATATCACGGACAGAGAGGAGCTTCTTCAGGTATTCCGTCTGGTAAATAATTATCTGGATCCGCAGGGGATTTTTCTGTTTGATATGAATACCGTACATAAGTACAGAGATATCCTTGGAGAGACTACGATTGCGGAAAACCGTGATGAGGGAAGCTTTATCTGGGAAAACAGCTATGATCCGGAAAACGGAATCAATATTTATGAGCTGGCAGTTTTTCTTCCGCGGGAGGATGGCCTCTATGAAAAATGCGAGGAACTGCATTGTCAGAAGGCCTATGAACAGAAAGAGATACAGGATCTGATCCGGGAGGCAGGGATGGAGCTTCTGGCGGTTTATGATGCCTATACCATGGAACCTGCCCGGGAGGACAGTGAACGTCTGTTTTTTGTGGCGAGAGAAAAAGGAAAAGAAGTTTAAGAAAATAATTTCAGAATAGATTGATCCAGGAGGAAAGAAATGAAAGATTATATTGTAAGAGCAACTGCTGCAGACAGCCAGATCCGTGCATTTGCAGCTGTGACAAAAGAGACAGTGGAGGCAGCCAGAAAAGCACATAATACCAGCCCGGTGGCAACGGCTGCTCTGGGGCGTCTTCTTACGGCAGGCGCAATGATGGGTGTGATGATGAAGGGAGAAAAAGATATCCTTACGCTTCAGATCAAGGCGGATGGCCCGATTAATGGAATCACTGTTACCGCAGATTCCCAGGGAAGAGTGAAAGGCTATGTGGGAAATCCGGAAGTGATCCTTCCTGCAAATGCAAAGGGAAAGCTGGATGTGTCCGGCGCTGTGGGGAATGGTTTTCTGAATGTGATCAAGGATATGGGGCTGAAAGAGCCTTATTCCGGACAGGTGGATCTGCAGACCGGAGAGATTGCAGAGGACCTGACCTATTATTTTGCAGTCAGTGAGCAGGTTCCGTCAGCGGTAGGCCTTGGAGTCCTGATGAACAAGGACAACACGGTACAGCAGGCAGGGGGATTTATTGTGCAGGTTATGCCTTTTGCAGAAGAAAAAACCATTGCAAAGCTGGAGGAGAATATCCAGAAGATCCAGTCCGTTACGACACTTCTGGAGCAGGGACACACACCGGAAAGTCTTCTTGAGGCGGTATTTGAAGGCTTTGATGTGGAGATCATGGATAAGGTTCCGGCAGAGTTTTACTGTAACTGCAGTAAGGAACGAGTGGAAAAAGCGCTGATCAGTATCGGACGCAAGGATCTGAATGAGATGATCCAGGAAGGCAAGGAAGTGGAACTGAACTGTCATTTCTGCAATACCAATTATGTATTCAGTGTGGAGGAACTGAAAGAAATCCTCAGAAAATGTAAATAAGAGCTGTGATAAGATGCCGTGTGAATAGGAACGCCGCGGATGTCCGGTGGTAACGGACAGGAAAGGGGAAAAATATGAAGGATGGATTTATAAAGGTAAGTGCGGGAACTCCGGATGTAAGAGTTGGAGACTGCGAATACAATGCAGATGAGATCATCCGCATGGCACATGAAATGGAAGGAGAAGGCGCCAGGGTCATGGTGTTTCCGGAGCTTTGCATCACCTCCTACAGTTGCGGTGATCTTTTCTGGCAGGAAACGCTTCTCAATGAGGCAAAGGCACAGTTGATCCGTATTGCAGAAGAAACAGGAGATGTGGACGGACTGATTTTTGTAGGGCTTCCTATGGAATATAACGGAAAGCTTTATAACATGGCTGCCGGGATCAGCGGGGGAGAAATCCTTGGTCTGGTACCAAAAATCAATATCCCGAATTATAATGAGTTTTATGAAAGCCGTTATTTTACATCCGGAAAAGATGTGAACGGGTGGGTTACGTTCTGTCACAGCGACAGCTTTGACACCGGGTATCCGGATTATGAAGTTGCGGTTTCTCCGTATTTACTTTTTTCCTGTCCGCAGATGCCGGAGCTGAAGGTGGCTGCAGAAATCTGCGAGGATCTCTGGGTGGCAGATCCGCCAAGTACCCGTCACGCTTATCATGGAGCGACCTTGATCGTGAATCTTTCTGCCAGTGACGAGCTGGTAGGAAAGGACAGTTACCGGAGAAACCTGGTCAGCAGCCAGTCTGCAAGACTGGTATGCGGTTATGTTTATGCTTCTGCCGGAATCGGGGAATCTACCCAGGATGTGGTATATGCAGGTCATGATCTGATCGCGGAAAATGGCACAGTCCTTGCAGAAAGCCGGAAGTTTACAAACGGAGCAGTATATGGAGTAATGGATCTCAGGAAGCTGGCCAATGAGCGCAGACGGATGACTACCTTTCAGTTTGCGGCGGACAGAGAGCAGGAAAAGGAAGTTTTTTATGACGAAGTGTTCTTTGATCTGCAGACAACAGAGACAGATCTGACCGGTCTGATCGATTCCAGACCTTTTGTTCCCGCATCTGTGGAAGAGAGGGAGCGCCGCTGCGATGAGATCCTGAATATCCAGGCAGCAGGTCTGCGGAGACGGCTTGCACATATCCACTGCCAGAATGCGGTGATCGGTCTGTCCGGTGGACTGGATTCCACTCTTGCACTTCTGGTGACTGTCCGTGCTTTTGACATGCTGGGAATTCCGAGAGAAAAGATCACAGCAGTGACCATGCCATGTTTCGGAACGACAGACAGAACCTACAACAATGCCTGCCAGCTGAGCCGCTGTCTGGGGACAGAGCTTCGTGAGGTAAATATCCGGGAGGCTGTAAGTCTTCATTTCCGGGATATTGGACATGATCCGGAGATCCACGACGTCACATACGAAAACAGTCAGGCGAGAGAGCGGACGCAGATTCTCATGGACATTGCAAACCAGAAAGGCGGCATTGTGATCGGAACCGGCGATTTATCTGAGCTGGCGCTGGGATGGGCTACTTTTAACGGGGATCATATGTCCATGTACGGAGTTAACGGCTCTGTTCCGAAGACACTGGTGCGTCATCTGGTAAGATATTATGCAGATACCTGCGAAGAAAAAATACTGTCAGAGATTCTTCTGGATATTCTGGATACTCCGGTAAGCCCGGAACTGCTTCCGCCAAAGGACGGAAAGATCGCTCAGAAAACAGAAGATCTGGTAGGCCCTTATGAGCTTCATGACTTTTTCCTGTATCACATGCTCCGCTGGACCTGTCCTCCTGCAAAAATTTTCCGCATGGCAAAGAATGCGTTTGCCGGAGAATATGATGAGGAAACCATACTGAAATGGCTGAAGACCTTTTACAGACGGTTCTTTACCCAGCAGTTTAAGCGTTCCTGTCTGCCGGACGGCCCGAAGGTGGGCAGTGTGGCAGTTTCTCCAAGAGGAGATCTGCGTATGCCGAGTGATGCCTGTGGAACCTTGTGGATGAGAGAAGCAGATCAGATAAAAATCTGAATAACACCCGTTATCGGAAAAATTGGAACATCCGGTAACGGGTGTTTTTTAATGGATCTCAGCCTTTTGCACTGCATCCTGGATGGCGTGTATCAGCATCAGGGAGGTATATTTCTGATCGCTGGCATATTCCAGCTGATCCAGCTCGCAGCCACTGTAGATCTGGCTTGCCAGTTCTTCAATGGCAGGCTCTACAAGTGGAAACATGGCGGCTGTGCTTTCACTTAAGTTTGCCAGATGGATAGACTGTATCCTGTCTGCATCTACAGTGACCTCTACGTCAAAGCTGTTTCCGTTCAGCGCAATGGAAGAACGGTAGATTCCCGGAGTGTAGATGGCTTCCGGATCTGAGGAAGCTGTTTTTGCCCTGCCGGGACCGAACATGACAAATAACAGCACTCCCAGGATGGTAAGAAATAAAAGGAAGATACCTGTGTAGATGATCTCCTTCATATGTAAAACAATGATCTTGGTTCTGGAACTCATATGGCTGCCTCCTGGTCAGAATATGTAAGGACTGTTGCGAATAGTGACTGTATGTATCATACAGGATAGGAAAAGAACTTATGATTTATCATATGCGGGAGGTTCCGGCTTTATGAAAAAAATGAGCGATTGTAGAAATCGAACGTATGTGCTATAATGAAAGAAAAAAATCAGGGAGGAAATTATGCCGCTTCAGTTTATCATCGGAAATTCCGGTGCAGGGAAATCTTATACCGCGTTTCAGAGCCTGATCTCTGATGCCATGTCCCACCCGGAGAAGCTTTATTATGTGATCGTACCGGAGCAGTTTACCATGCAGACCCAGAAAACTCTGGTGCAGATGCACCCGGACGGAGGGATTTTGAATATTGACGTTCTGAGTTTTGAACGTCTTGCCTATCGTGTACTGGAAGAAACCGGCGGCGATATCAGAAGCGTACTGGAAGAAACCGGAAAAAATATGGTCCTCCAGAAACTGGTCCAGAAACACCAGAAGGAACTGGTATATCTGAAAAACCAGATGAAAAAGCCGGGATATCTGGACGAAGTAAAATCGCTGATCTCAGAATTTATGCAGTACCGGGTAGGGGATGAGGAAATACAGAAGATGCAGGAGGATGCGTCGGACAGAACGCTTCTTCAAATGAAACTGCAGGACGTTTCTGTGCTGTATCATGGATTCCGGGACTATCTGAAAGACCATTATATAACGGCGGAGGAGGTTTTGGAGATTCTGGCAAAGCAGATTGTTTTTTCGGAAAAACTGAAAGGCAGTGTTCTGCTGCTGGATGGATTTACCGGTTTTACGCCGATCCAGATCCAGGTGATCCGGGAGCTGCTTGCCTCGTGTGAAAAGGTATCTGTTACAGTGACCATGGACGTGCGGGAGCCGTTTCTGTATAAAGAAAAATCGCATCAGCTTTTTTATATGAGCCACAAGATGATCCGGAGTCTCTGTGACCTGACGAAGGATATTCTGGATCCGGTCTGGATAGCACCGGGCAGTAAGTCCCGCCATGCCCGGGCAGAGGCTCTGGCGTTTCTGGAGCAGAATATTTTCCGGTATCACAAAAAAACATTTTCCGGCAAACAGGATTCCATAAGGATTTTCTGTGCAGGAGATCCGGTCAGGGAGATGGAGGAGACGGCAAGAAGGATTCTTCGGCTCGTTCGGGAGAAGGGCTGCCGTTATGGAGAGATCGCGGTGATCACGGGAGATCTGGAAACATACGGAAGTCTTGCGCGGCAGGCATTTGAAGATGCCGGAATCCCTTTCTTTGTGGATGAAAAACATTCGATTCTTATGAATCCTTTTGTGGAATATATACGGGCTGCCCTGGAAATGGCTGCCCAGGGATTTTCTTATGAAAGTGTATTTCGATATCTTCGATGTGGTATGTCTGATGTGAGCAGAGAAGAGACTGACTGGCTGGAGAACTACGCAGTGGCGCTGGGAATCCGCGGATTCAAACGGTGGAAGGAAAAGTGGGTGCGCGTTTATCGGGGAATGAAGGAGGAATCTCTTCTGGAGATCAACCGGATCCGTGAGAAATTTACAGAAGAAACCGAGGCGCTGGCTGTGGGATTCTCCGGAAAAAAGAAAACAGTCAGGGAATATTGCCAGTATCTTTATGAGTTTATCGTAAAAAGCCGTATTCAGGAAAAATTAAAGATCCAGGAGGAGATTTTTGCGCAAAAAGGCAGCCGCGCAATGGAAAAGGAGTATGCCCAGATTTATGGGATCGTTATGGAGCTTCTGGACAAAATGGCGGAGATTCTGGGAGAGGAAACGGTATCTCCGGAAGAATTCCGACAGATTCTGGAAACCGGAATGTCTCAGGCAAAAGTCGCGCTGATCCCTCCGGGAATCGATCAGGTTCTCATTGGAGATATGGAGAGAACCAGACTGAAGGATATACGGGCGCTGTTTTTTGTGGGGATGAATGAGGGAAATATTCCCAAGAATACAGAATCCGGCGGACTTCTTACAGAGCTGGACAGAGACTTTTTTGAGGATCAGGGTGTGGAGCTTGCTCCGGGTCCAAAAGAACTGATGAATATGCAGAGATTTTATCTGTATCTGAATCTGACCCGGCCTTCTGAGCATCTGTATCTTTCCTACAGCTGTTCCAATTCCAAAGGAGAAGCGGTCAGTCCTGCCTATCTGATCGGCACCATCCGGAAACTGTTTCCGGAGCTTTCGACAGAACGGGCAGAGGAGCCGGAGAACCTTCTGGATCTTCTGGAAACCCCTTCTACAGGCTTTGGATTTCTTCTGTCCGGTCTGGAGAATGAAGAAATGCAGCGGGAACCTTTGTTCCAGGAATTATACAGCTGGTATCTGAGAAGCCCGGAATACCAGGACCTTACCAGGAAGCTTACAGAGGCTGCCTTTGTCCGGAAACCGGCAGACAGAATCAGTGAAAGTGTGGCAAAGGCGTTGTATGGTGAAATTTCCGAGTACAGTGCCACCCGCCTGGAACGGTTTGCCGCCTGTGCTTTTGCACATTTCCTTCAGTATGGCCTTGTTGTGACAGAGCGGGCGGAATATGAATTTCGTGCGATGGATATGGGAAACGTACTTCATCAGGCTCTGGAAAAATTTGCGGCAGAGCTTCGGAGAAAAGGCCTTGACTGGGCAGAGCTGGAGGAAGAGCAGAGAGACCGGATCGCAGAATACTGTATGGAGCAGGTGGCGGCAGATTATGGAAATACGATCCTGAAAAGCAGTGCCAGAAACCAGTATATGATCCAGCGTACGCTCCGTATTCTCAAGCGTACCGTATGGGCGCTGCAGGAACAGTTGCGCTGTGGGAAGTTTGTACCGGAGGGCTTCGAGGTTTCCATCGGCGGCGGAAGGATTGACCGTCTGGATGTCCTGAAAGAGGACAAGAAAGTTTATGTGAAGGTCATTGACTATAAGTCCGGAAACACCTCGTTTGACCTGGTGGGGGTTTACTATGGCCTTCAGCTTCAGCTTGTAGTTTATATGGATGCTGCCATGGAAGCAGAAAAAAACAAACATCCGGACTGTCAGATCGAGCCTGCGGGAATCTTTTATTATAACATCAAGGATCCTATGATCCAGACAGTTATCCGGGATGATCTTCAGAATCTTGAGAAAAAAATTTATAAGGAGCTGAAAATGAACGGGCTGGTAAATTCTTCGGATGACATTCTTCATAAAATAGATGCAGGAGCTTCTTCTTTGCCTGTTTCCTTCAAAAAAGACGGAGGTTTCAGAAAGGGATCTTCTGTGGCGACCAGAGAGCAGTTTCAGCTTCTGAACCAGTATGTCAAAAACAAGATCGCAGAGATCCGGTCGCACATTCTTTCCGGGGATGCGGAGGTCTCTCCTTATGAAATGGGAAAGAAAAATGCGTGTGCCTACTGCGCTTATCAGGGGGTGTGCGGGTTTGACAAAAAGATCCCGGGTTATGAATACAGACGTCTGAGACAGTTTGCTGATGAGGAAATCTGGAAATCTATGGAAATGGAGGCGGAATGAAATGGCGGTCACATGGACGGAAGAACAGCAAAAAGTAATTTCCTTCAGAAACCGTAATATTCTGGTTTCTGCAGCAGCCGGATCCGGTAAGACAGCGGTTCTGGTAGAACGGATCCTGAGCAAGATCCTGGACAGGGAGCATCCGGCAGATGTAGACCGGCTGCTGATCATGACTTTTACAAGAGCGGCTGCAGGGGAAATGAAGGAAAGACTGTCTGCAGCACTGGAAAAGGCTCTTTATGAGGATCCGGACAATGCCCATCTCCAGAAACAGATGACGCTGATCCATACGGCTCAGATCACTACGATAGATGGATTCTGTTCTTATATCATCCGGAATTATTTTCACATGATCGGGCTGGATCCCGGTTACCGTACAGCGGAGGAGGGAGAACTGAAGCTCCTTCGGGAAGATGTGGTCAAAGAAGTTCTGGAGGATGCCTACGAAAAAAAAGAAGAGAAATTTCTCCGGCTGGTGGAATGTTATGCGCCGGGAAAAACAGATGAGGGGCTGAAAGACCTGATCTTGAAGGTGTACGAAGCATCGATGAGTCATCCTTTCCCGGAAGAGTGGCTGGGAACCTGTCTGCAGGCATATCAGGTGGATAACCCTGAGCAAATCTATCAGTCCCGGTGGATTACAGTCCTGTGGAATGAAATGGAAGAGAATGTTCAGGAGGCGGAGCATCTTATTCAAAAAGCCAGATCGGTATGTCTGGAAGAAGACGGTCCTCTTCCTTATCTGGATGCCCTGGACAGTGATCTTGGCATGGTGAGTGTCCTGAAAAAAACAATAAAAGAGAGAGATTACAGAAAATTAAAGCAGATGGCAGAGGAACTGTCCTTTCAGGCGTTGTCCCGTAAAAAAGCATCCGACGTAGATCCGGCAAAAAAAGATTGGGTAAAGAATCTTCGGGACGAAGAAAAGGGAATCCTGAAAGAGCTGATTGAGAAATACCTTTACTGGGATGAGGATGAATTACTGGATATGGTAAATCTGTGCAGAACACCGCTGGAGAGCCTTGTGGAACTGGTAAAGGAATTTCAGGAACGGTTTGCGCAGAAAAAAAGAGAAAAAAACATTCTCGATTTTACAGATATGGAGCACTTTGCCCTGCACATTCTGGCAGAAAAAGAAGGAGATCAGATCATTCCCAGTCAGGCGGCCAGAGAGCTTTCTGAAAAATATGAGGAAGTGATGATTGATGAGTATCAGGACAGCAACTCTGTACAGGAGATGATCACGACCCTGGTATCCGGATGGGCCGGAAACAGAAAGAATATTTTTATGGTAGGAGATGTAAAGCAGAGTATTTACCGTTTCCGACTGGCAAGACCGGAGCTTTTTATGGAAAAATATCACAACTATTCGACCTCAGACAGCCCGGAGCAGCGGATCGACCTTCACAAAAATTTCCGCAGCCGTCATCAGGTACTTACTTCGGTCAATTATATTTTTAACAGGATCATGGGAGCTGAGGTAGGCGGGATTGATTATGACAGCAGTAATGCTCTTTATCCCGGCGCTGTTTTTCCGGAAGGCCCGGATGAAAGCTTTTGTACCACAGAAGTTCTTCTGGTGGAAAAGGATGGAGAAGAGCTGGAGGAGGAAAGCGGAAACCAGACAGACAGAGAACTGGAGGCGCTTGCCATTGCAGGAGAGATATCCCGGATCGTGGGAAAAGAACAGATCTTTGATAAAGAAACCGGAACTTACCGGCCTGTGGAATACGGGGATATTGTGATCCTTCTCCGATCTGCTTACGGATGGGCGGAAACCTTCCGTGAGGTTCTGATCTCCAGAGGGATCCCTGCCTATACTTCATCCAGAACCGGATACTTTTCTGCGCAGGAGGTGGTGAATCTTCTGAATTATTTGAGGATATGCGACAATCCTCTTCAGGATATCCCTCTTACCGGTGTGCTTCATTCTCCGATGGCAGGATGTAGTACACAGGAATTGGGAGAATTGAGGAAAGCATGTCCGAAGGGGCTGATCTATGAATGTATCTGCCAGTTTGTGGAAAGAGAAAGCTTTGAGACAGAAGAGGAAGAGAAGCTCAGGAATAAGCTGGCCGGTTTTCTGGAACAGCTTCGGGAAATACGGGATATGTCTGCCTATACTCCGGTTCACCAGCTGATTCTGCATATCCTGAAAGTGACCGGATATGAAGATTACGTTCGGGCGCTCCCGGGAGGCAGCCAGAGAGGGGCTAATCTCCGTATGCTGGTGGAAAAAGCCATGGATTATGAAAAAACCAGTTACCGGGGACTGTTTAATTTTGTGCGATATATTGAAAATCTTCAGAAATATGAGGTAGATTTCGGGGAAGTCAATGTGATTGATGCCGGAAAAGGTTCCGTACAGATCATGACAGTACACAAAAGTAAAGGACTGGAGTTTCCTGTTGTTTTTGCGGCCGGTATGGGAAAACAGTTTAATTTTCAGGACATCAATGCCAGGTTTCTCATCCATCCGGATCTTGGCTTTGGAACGGATGTGATCCTTCCGGAAAAAAGGCTGATGGCTTCCACACCTCAGAAACAGGTGATCCGGAATGTTCAGAAAAGGGAAAGTCTCGGAGAAGAACTGCGTGTGCTGTATGTGGCTCTGACCCGGGCAAAGGAAAAATTATATATTACAGGTACCATAGGGGGGCTGAAAGAAAAGATTCTGAGTCTCTGGAACTGGAAAGAAGATGCCGTGTTCCGGATTCCTACGGGTAAGCGTATCCGGGCAAAAACCTTCTGGGATTATATTCTTCCTGCTCTGAGTCTTCATCCGGCTATGAAAGAACTGTATATGGAATATATTTTTTGTACAGAGACACAGGAAGGCTGGTGTGACGGAAAAACAGATTTTATTGTGAGAAAAATCACAGCGGCAGATCTGATACAGAATGAAATTGTGGATATGACAGAACAGCAGATACGGGAACAGGTGCTGAAAAACTGGGACAGCAGTAAAATTTATGACCAGCAGATCCATGATATCCTGGAAAAAAGATTTGACTTTCGTTATCCTTACCGCTATCTGGAGGAAATGCCGGTGAAGGTCAGTGTTTCGGATCTGAAAAAAAGAAGCTGGCAGGATGAAATGGAACTGGAAGAAAATACGCTTGCAGAACCGGATATTGTTCCTCTGATCCCAAGATTTATTTCAGAAGAATCACAGAGCTGCCAGGGGGCTGCCCGGGGAACTGCTTATCATCGGGTAATGGAATGTCTGGATTATAAGAGAACAGGATCTTATGAGGAGATCAAGGCACAGCTTCTTTGTATGAAAGAACAGAAAAAGCTGACGGAAGAAGAGGCTGCCAGTATTTATATTAAAGATATCCTGAAATTTGCAGCTTCCGATCTGGGACAGAGAATGAAAACGGCAGCGGAAAAAGGCTGTCTTTTCCGGGAGCAGCCTTTTGTAATTGCGGTAGAAGCCTCCGAATTAGATGAGCTGTGGGATGGAGAAGAGAAGGTTCTTGTACAGGGAATCATTGACTCGTATTTTCTGGAAGAAGATGAGATCGTACTTGTAGATTATAAGACAGACCGTGTTCAGAGAGGGGAGGAGCCTCTTCTGATCGCCCGTTACCGCAGTCAGCTTAAGGATTATGCACGGGCGCTTCAGAAGATGAGAAAGAAAAAAGTAAAGGAGTGTCTGATCTACTCCTTTGCACTTGATAAGGCAATACAGGTAAGATAAAAGTGCGGAGAGTCGGTGCTCAGACTCTCCACCCGGCGGGATATTTATTTTTCAGGGTACCGTTTACCAGCTTGCCGAAGCCCAGAGGATAGCCTTCGACACAGAGAAGATGCCAGCCTTTTTTGTTAGCGGCTTCCCCTTCTTCAATAAGAAGAGTTTCTCCTTTCAGATAGCGGGTAAGACGAGGGTCATCTACAGGAAGGGAGATCACAGCCCTGGCATCGCCTTTGTGAAGAGCAAGGGCGAAGGGCTGTGACGGCTCGAAGCGGTTTTTCTTCAGATCCCCCAGATAGAGACCGTTCCGTAAAAAGGTAAGCCCGCGGAAATTACTGTTTACCGGAGGAAGATAATAGACTTTATCGCCTCTTGTTTCCACACGATTCCAGTCAAAAGGTTTCCCTCCCAGAGATCTTAGTCCGATCTCTTCAAAAAACAGACGGAGCCATTTTTCTGTATTTGGATCAGGGCGGACAGAAGCCGGCTGCTGAATCCGGTCCGTCTGACCTTTTTTTTGGAGGAGAGCCAGGAAATGACCTTCGCCATTCATTTTGTGAGGGAAGAGGCGTACACATTTTGTCAATTCTTTGTTTCCGTTTCCCCATTCCGGTACTCCGTGAGAAAAGCCCTCATATTCCGGAAGAGACAGAAGTTCCATGTCTGTCCTGTTTTCCAGAAGATAGCCTATGGTACCTTCGTCCTCCTCCGGAGCAAAGGTACAGGTAGAGTAGAGCAGGAGCCCTCCGGGACGGAGCATGTCTGCAGCCTGGAGAATCAGTTCTCTCTGAATGGAAGCCAGTTCGCTGGATTTTTGAGGAGTCCAGTCTTTGGCCAGAGCTTCTTCTTTCCGGAACATTCCTTCGCCGGAGCAGGGGGCGTCCAGAAGAATCTTATGGAAAAATTCCGGGAATTTTTCTGCCAGATGCGCAGGTGTCTCATTTGTTATAAAGCTGTTGGAGATTCCAAACAGTTCCATATTACGAAGAAGCGCCTTTGTTCGGGAAGCGCTGATGTCATTTGCAATCAGAAGTCCTTCTCCCTGCAGATCTGCACCCAGAGCGGTGGCTTTTCCGCCGGGAGCTGCGCAGAGATCCAGGACGGTTTCACCGGGCTCTGCAGGAAGACAGGCAGCAGGTGTCATAGCGCTGGGTTCCTGGAGATAGTAAAGACCAGCCTGATAAAGCGGACATCTGGAAGGGCGGATCTCTTCTGTATAGAAATAGCCGTTTGTTGTCCAGGGAATCGGACTTACGGGAAAAGGAACAATCCGTTCAAATTCCTCACAGCTTATTTTTGATGTATTGACACGAAGTCCATAAGTTCTGGGGGAACG
The DNA here is from genome assembly GCA_021771755.1 of Lachnospiraceae bacterium. Classification (GTDB taxonomy): domain Bacteria; phylum Bacillota; class Clostridia; order Lachnospirales; family Lachnospiraceae; genus Blautia_A. The sequence continues at coordinate 12,819 of JAETOL010000015.1, forward strand.
ATAGCTTTCTAAAAATGCGTCATATTCACTTCCGAGCATTTCTTTCATGCGGTCAAGAAAAGGTACGGGCAGCAGTTCGATATTGGATAATTCTCCCATGGTAACCTCCAGTATTATTTATTGAAATGTCAGGATCCGTCATGCAGGGCAATCTGTCGGGGATCTGGCATCTAATGTTCATCATATCACAGATGGCCGGATTTGACATCTGCCTTTTTCTATTTGCATCTGATTGCAGGTAATCAGCCAAACAGAAAACTTTAGGATACTTTTCTTTTATTTTTTCGTTTTTTTAATCCATTCAGCAGAAAATATAGTGTAAAAATGTACAGAAGATGCAACATGTACATACAAGATGTGTAGGTTAAAAGCACCAATTGTAAATACAAGTCAAGAACAACTTTCCGTTAAAATACTCAAAAAAACAGAATAAACCCTTGACATTAACAAAGTATGGGTGTACAATATGCTCACAGTCAAACGTGACACACGATAATGCATAGACAAAGTGCACAAAATGAACGATATGACAATAAATGGAATTGTATATGCATTATTGTGAAAAAAACAAGTTGTACAGTAATTGTACACAAACCAATCAAAGGGAGGAAACAAAATGAACAAGAAATTACTCAGCACAGTACTTGCAGCTACAATGGTATGCTCTATGGGCGTAGCTTCCACCACAACTGTATTTGCAGAGGAAGAAGAGCAGAAAACTGTTGGTATTCTGATGCCGACTCAGTCTTCTGAGAGATGGATCAACGACGGTGCAAACATGAAAGCACAGCTGGAAGAGAAAGGCTACAAAGTAGAACTTCAGTATGCAGAAGATGACACAGCTATGCAGGTTTCTCAGCTTGAGAACTATGTAGGAAAAGGTGTTGACTGTCTGGTTATTGCAGCAATCGACTCCGGTGTACTTGTAAACGCTGAGGCACAGGCTAAGGAAGCAGGTATCCCGATTATCGCTTACGACCGTCTTCTGATGGACACAGACGCTGTTTCTTACTACGCAACTTTCGATAACAAGGGTGTTGGTACTGTTATCGGTAACTACATCAAAGAGAACAAAGATCTTGATGCAGCTCGCGAGGCTGGTGAGTCCTATACCATCGAGTTCTTCATGGGATCTCCGGATGATAACAACGCACTCTTCCTGTACAATGGTATCATGGAAGTACTTCAGGAGTATCTGGATGACGGAACTCTGGTATGTAAATCCGGAAGAACTTCTTTTGAAGACACATGTATCCTCAGATGGTCTCAGGAAACAGCTCAGGCTAACTGCGAGAACATCCTGACAGCAAACTATGCAGATGAAGATCTTGATATCGCTTGCTCCGCATTTGACGGATTTGCATACGGAATCAAAGCAGCTCTTCTTGGTGCTGGATACACAACAGAAAACTGGCCGATGATCACAGGTCAGGACGCTGAGGTTATGGCTACAAAGAACATCATCGATGGAACTCAGACAATGTCTATCTACAAAGATACACGTCTCCTTGCTGAGAAAGCCGTTACTATGGTAGATGCAGTTCTTAAAGGCGAAGAGCCGGAAATCAACGATACAGAGCAGTATGACAACGGTAAAATGGTTGTTCCGACTTATATGTGCGAGCCTGTTGCAGTAGATCAGTCCAACTATCAGGAACTTCTGATCGACGGCGGATACTACACAGAGGATCAGCTTAAATAATAAAATCAACTGAATGCGCGATTTTAAGGGGCGGCGGGAAAATCCGCCGCCCCTGTTTTAAAATAAAAAGAAAAGGAGAGAGGGAGAGGCATGTCTGAAGTTATTTTGGAAATGAAACACATAACAAAGGCATTTTCCGGCGTAAAAGCTCTGGATGATGTAAACCTTCAGGTGAAGAAGGGCGAGATCCATGCGTTATGCGGTGAGAACGGAGCAGGCAAGTCAACTCTGATGAATGTACTTTCCGGTGTGTATCCTTATGGTTCATACGAGGGAGACATTATCTATAAAGGTGAGACATGTAAGTTCCATAAGATCAAGGACAGTGAAAATAAGGGTATTGTTATCATCCACCAGGAGCTGGCATTAAGCCCGTATCTGTCAATTGCAGAGAATGTTTTTATGGGTAACGAGCGTGTTTCCATGAAGGGTGTCATTGACTGGACCAAGACAAGAGGAGAGGCAAAGGAAGCCCTGGCTCATGTAGGTCTTGAAAACGAAAACTTAAATGCTCCTGTAAATACACTGGGAGTTGGAAAACAGCAGCTGATCGAGATTGCCAAGGCTATGGCAAAGAACGTAGATCTTCTGATCCTGGATGAGCCGACTGCAGCGCTGAATGACGAAGAGTCTGCACAGCTGCTGGAGATCATGCTGGAGCTGAAAAGGAAAGGTGTTACCTGTATCATTATTTCTCATAAGCTGAATGAGATCAGCTACGTTGCAGATGCCATTACGATTATCCGAGACGGAAAAACGATTGAAACACTGAAAAAAGGTGTGGATGAGTGGACAGAAGACCGTATCATCAAGGGTATGGTAGGACGTGAGATGAATAATCGTTATCCGGTTCGTGAAAACTGCCCGATCGGGGATGTGGTACTGGAGGTCAAGAACTGGAATGCATATCATCCGGAAATTGCGGAGATGCAGATCCTGAAAAATATCAATATCAAAGTACGGGCAGGAGAGGTTGTAGGTCTTGCCGGACTGATGGGTGCCGGACGTACAGAGTTTGCCATGAGTCTTTTTGGACATTCCTATGGACAGAAGATTTCAGGTGAGGTTTACATGCACGGCAAACAAGTCAGCACAAAGACGGTTAAGGATGCGATCAATAATAAGATTGCATACACATCAGAAGACCGTAAGACGTATGGTCTGGTGCTGATCAATGATATCAAGACAAATATGACAATGGCCGCACTGCGCAATTACTATTCAAACGGTGTAGTTGTTGATGAAAGAAAAGAAAACCTTGAAGCAGAGGAATACAAGAAGAAGATCAATGTAAAGGCTACTTCCATTCACCAGACCGTCGGTGCTCTTTCCGGAGGTAACCAGCAGAAGGTGGTACTTGCCAAGTGGATGATGACTCAGCCGGATGTGCTGATCCTGGATGAGCCGACACGAGGCATTGACGTTGGTGCAAAATATGAGATCTACTGTGCCATCAATGATATGGCCCGGGCAGGAAAAGCAGTGATCGTTATTTCTTCTGAAATGCAGGAGATCATCGGTACCTGTGACCGTGCGTACATCATCAATGAAGGTCGTATTGCAGGAGAACTCAGCCACGAAGAACTGAGTCAGGAAAGTATCATGAAGTGCATTATGGACAGTAATGCGAAAGGAGAAGAGTAATGGGAACAGATACTAAGAAAAAATATGTAAATCTGGACTTGAAGTCCCTTGGAATGATTGTAGCGCTTGTTGTAATCTTTGCTATTTTCTATGTGCTTACAGGCGGATCAAATGCAACACCTACCAATATCAACAACCTGATCATGCAGAATGGTTATATCATCATCCTGGCAACAGGTATGCTGCTCTGCGTACTGACCGGATACATCGATCTGGGCGTTGGTTCTGTTGTAGCTCTTGGCGCTGCATGTGCAGCAAAGCTTGTTGTTGAGCAGAATGTACCGGTTGCTCTTGCATGGCTGGTTGCCATTGGAATCGGACTTGCAGTTGGTATCTTTTCCGGTTTCTTTATCGCATACCTGGATATTCCGCCATTCGTAGTAACCCTGGCTACCATGCTTATGGGCCGTGGACTTACCTATACTCTGCTGAAATCTCTGACAGTAGGACCTCTTCCGCAGAACTATGCATTTATCGGAACAGGATTCCTTCCTACTATCAAGGTGGATTTTGCAGGCGGCACCCTTGACCTTGTGTGTGTTGCAGTTGCAGTTGTTGTAACAATCGGTATTGTTCTTTCTGAACTGAAAACGATTAAAACAAATAACAAATACGGATTTGCAAACATCGTTCCGTGGCAGATGGCAGTAAAAGATGTTGTGATCCTTCTGATCGTATGGTTCTTCTTTATCAAGCTTGGTCAGTATAATGGTATTCCGATCCAGCTGATCGTTCTTGGTGTAGTAGTAGCGGTTTATCATTTCATCACAAGTAAAACAGTTGCAGGACGTCAGATCTATGCAATGGGTGGTAATGCTAAGGCAGCAAGACTTTCCGGTATCAATACCAAGCATGTATTCTTCTGGGTATATGTAAACATGGGCGTTCTTGCAGCTCTTGCAGGTATCGTGTTATCTGCTCGTCAGGGTGGTGCAAACCCGAAAATGGGTGATGGAATTGAGATGGATGCCATCGCATCCTGCTATATCGGTGGTGCAGCTGCATCCGGTGGTGTAGGTACGGTGATCGGTGCCGTTGTAGGTGCTCTTGTAATGGGTGTTCTGAACAATGGTATGTCCATGTGCGGTATGTCTACAGACCTTCAGAAGGTAGTAAAAGGTGCCGTACTTCTTGGTGCCGTTGTACTTGACGTAACAACAAAAAAGAAAAAGAATTAATGATTGACTGGTAGTAAAATATGAGAATTTCGAAATACCGTCAGGTGACGGAATGGATTCAAAACAGAATAGCATCCGGAGAGCTGAACCGTGGAGACCAGATTGAATCAGAAAATGATATCAGTCGTACCTTCGGGATCAGCCGCCAGACGGTGCGGCACGCACTGGGACTTTTGGAGCAGCAGGGGGTTCTGACCCGTGTTCAGGGAAGCGGAACTTATGTCAGTGATGAGAAGGCGGTGGAGGAAGAAAAAAAAGAACTTTCCCATACCGTGACCATCATCACCACCTATGTGGATAATTATATTTTTCCACGTATCCTGCGTCCTATGGTGGAACGTCTGGAAAAGGATGGATACAGTGCGCGTATTATGTTTACAGGCAACCGTATTGAAACAGAACGCAGACTGCTGGAACGATTTCTTGAAGAGGGAAACCGTGACCCGCTTATTGCAGAACCGGTTATGAGTGGTCTGCCAAACCCAAATCTGAAATATTACAGACGTCTGATGTCCCGGGGAATCCCGATTCTGTTTTTTAACAGCTTTTATGAGGGGCTGAATATTCCTCATATCAGCATGAATGATGTACAGGCGGGAAAGACGGCAACAGAATATCTGATCCAAAAAGGACATACCCGTATTGCCGGTGTCTTTAAAACCGATGACGGACAGGGACGAAGAAGATATCTGGGTTATCTGAAAGCTTTGGGACATGCAGGGATCGAGCTGGACGAAAGCAGAGTCTGCTGGATCGATACGCTGGAAATGAAGGATTTTTCCCGTATTGTGGAAAAAATTAAAAACCGTCTGCGGGGATGTACGGCCTGCGTCTGCTACAATGACGAGGTTGCCCATGAACTGACAAGGAGAATGCTCCAGAACGGCAAAAAAATCCCGGAGGATCTCTCTGTTGTAGGGATTGATAATTCGGATCTTGCCAGACTTAATGCAGTTCCTCTTACTTCCGTGGGACATCCTATGGAAGCCTTGGGAACCCGTGCTGCAGAAACCATTCTGCAGCTGATCAAAAATCCAAACAGTGATGTGACATATGAATTTCCGGTGGAGATCAGTGAACGTTCATCGGTTTGCACATATGCAGCAGAGTAATTCAGGAGGTTAGAAAGAATGAAAGCAGCAAAAAATTATAAGTTTTGGTTTGCAACAGGTTCACAGGATCTTTATGGAGATGAGTGCCTGAGAAAGGTAGCAGAGCACTCTAAGATCATCGTAGATAAATTAAATGCATCAGGTGTACTTCCTTATGAGGTTGTGTGGAAACCGACTCTGATCACAAATGAAGTGATCCGCCGTACTTTTAATGAGGCAAATGCAGATGAGGAATGTGCAGGTGTTATTACATGGATGCACACCTTCTCTCCGGCAAAATCATGGATCCTTGGTCTTCAGGAGTACCGCAAACCGCTTCTTCACCTGCATACACAGTTTAATGAAGAGATTCCTTATGACAGCATTGATATGGACTTTATGAATGAAAACCAGTCTGCTCATGGGGATCGTGAATATGGACATATCGTGACCCGTATGGGTATTGAGCGCAAGATCATTGTAGGACACTGGAATGACCGCGCAGTTCAGGAGCGGATCGCAACCTGGATGCGTACAGCGATCGGTATCATGGAAAGCAGCCATATCCGTGTGATGCGTGTGGCAGATAACATGAGAAACGTAGCAGTAACAGAAGGCGATAAGGTCGAGGCTCAGATCAAATTCGGATGGGAGATCGATGCTTATCCGATAAATGAGATCGCAGAAGCAGTAAAAGCTGTTTCCAAAGCAGATACAGATACTCTTGTAGAAGAGTACTATGACAAATATCAGATCATCCTTGAAGGAAGAGATGAGGCAGAATTCCGTAAACATGTAGCAGTACAGGCACAGATCGAGCTTGGCTTTGAGCGTTTCCTTGAGGAAAAAAATTACCAGGCTATTGTCACTCATTTTGGTGATCTTGGATGCCTTCAGCAGCTTCCGGGACTTGCAATCCAGAGACTGATGGAAAAAGGCTATGGATTCGGCGCAGAGGGTGACTGGAAAACAGCAGCTATGGTACGTCTGATGAAGATCATGGCACAGAATACACCAAATGCAAAAGGTACATCCTTTATGGAGGATTACACCTACAATCTGGTTCCCGGTAAAGAAGGAATCCTGCAGGCACATATGCTTGAGGTTTGTCCGACAATCGCAGACGGTCCTGTCAGCATCCGTGTAAATCCGCTTTCCATGGGTGACCGCGAGGATCCGGCACGTCTGGTATTTGAGGCAAAAGAGGGACCGGCAGTAGCAACTTCCCTGATCGATCTTGGAAATCGTTTCCGTCTGATCATCAATGATGTAGACTGCAAGCATACAGAAAAGACAATGCCAAACCTTCCGGTTGCATCTGCATTCTGGACACCGCAGCCAAACCTTGCTACAGGAGCTGAGGCATGGATCCTTGCAGGCGGCGCACATCATACAGCATTCTCCTATGACCTTACTGCAGAGCAGATGGGCGACTGGGCAAATGCAATGGGTATCGAGGCTGTATACATTGACAAGGATACCACAATCCGTAACTTTAAAAATGAACTGAAATGGAATTCTGTTTATTACAGATAATCAGCTTCCATGTTCCTTATATTCGAAAAAAGAAAATTATAAAATGGCTGAGAAAAAGTCCTGCTGTACTCTTTGAGTGCAGTGGGACTTTTTCCGTGTACTGAGAGAAAACTGTTTTTTTATTTTAATACTATTGACAAAACTATATTATATGATATATAGTATTGTTATCGAAATAATATTGTATGAATAAACAATATTACACAAACAATAAAAAGGATGTGACTCTATGGTATTCAACACAGGTGCAGCCCTTCTGGATGCGATTGTACTGGCTATCGTATCCAAGGAACAGGATGGAACCTATGGTTATAAGATCACTCAGGATGTCCGCAGTGTTCTGGATATTTCGGAATCCACACTTTATCCGGTGCTGAGAAGGCTCCAGAAAGATGAATGTCTGGAAACCTATGATATGGCATATGAGGGCCGGAACCGCAGATATTATAAATTAACAGAAAAAGGATCTGCACAATTGAATTTATACAAAGTGGAATGGAAAAACTATTCTTCTAAAATTTCCAGACTGTTCGAAGGGGGAATTGGATAATGGACAGAAAAGAGTTTATGAGACAACTGGAACTTCTTCTCTCCGATATTTCAGAGGATGAGAGAAGAGAAGCCCTTGACTATTATGAAAGCTATTTTGACGAAGCAGGAGAAGAAGAGGAGGCTTCGGTGATACAGAAGCTGGGAAGCCCGGGCAAGGTAGCGGCTATTATTAAAGCAGATTTAAGAGAAAACAGCGACGCTTCAGGAACTTATACAGAAAACGGGTATTATGATGAACGGGTGGAAGATTCCAGACAGATGCCGGGAGAGCGCCGAGCAGACAGAAAAGAAAGAGGCTATCAGCCCAGGGAAAAACGCGGTCGGGGAAAAATGACGTTGGTGCTGATCCTTTTGATCTTTCTTTCGCCGTTTCTTGCGGGAGCTACCGGCGGTATCATTGGATTTTTATTAACTGTCATCTTTCTTCCGTTTTTAGTGGCCTTTGGTGCAGGCGCCGGAGTGATCGTTATGCTGATCGGTGGTATTGCTCTGATCTTTACAGGGATTGGCCTTTGCTTCAGTGCGGTAGCGGCAGGGATCATGGCTGTCGGAATCGGATGTATCCTTACCGCAATAGGTCTCGCAGGACTTGTATTTGTAGTATGGATCGTAGGCAGCCTGCTTCCGAGGTTTCTCAGATGGTTTACAGATTGGTGTCACAGACTTTTGAGCAGAGAAAGAAAGGATGGTAAGACTATATGAAAAAATTTTCAAAGATTCTTTTAGGAACAGCCGCAGGTCTTGGTATTCTGGGATGTGGTTTCACAGTTGCAGGAGCCGCTATGGGAGCCTCTGTAGAAGATATGAAGTATGAAGGAAGCTCCATGCAGAAAGCAGTGAACAGTATGGTAAAAATGGTGGATCACTGGGATGAAGATGATGACTGGGACGAGGAGGATGACTGGGATGAAAAGCCGGCTGCTCCTACAGGAGACGGCAATACGTACGAGTTTGACAGTATTTCTTCCATGGACATTGAACTTAACTATGATGAACTGATTCTTCAGGAAAATGAAGGTCAGAAAATTACGGTTTCCGTTTCCGGAGACGCAGCGGATAAGATAAGAGTCAGCACAGAAGGCTCAGAACTTCAGATTGAAAACAAAAATGATTCCAGACCGAAGGAAAGAACCGTCACAGTTACTTATCCGGCAGGAACAGAATTTACAGAAGTGAGCATTGATATCGACGCAGGAACGGCAACTCTGGAGGATGATCTGAAAGCAGGCGAATTCAGCGTTTCCGTAGGAGCAGGAACTCTGGAAAACTACGGTATCGTGACAACGAGACAGGCAGAGGTCGAGGTTGGAGTGGGAACTGTGGAATTAACAGATCTTGACGCAGACTATATCGAAGCGGAATGCGGCGTGGGGATGATGTCTCTTGATGTGGCAGGCAAAAAGGAAGATTACAACTATCGAATTGCCTGCGGAGTGGGAAGCGTTCTTCTTGCAGAGGATGAATTTACCGGACTTGGTGCAGCAAAAAAAGTGGATCATGACGGTGCTTCCCGTAAGATGCAGCTGGAGTGCGGTATGGGAACCATTGAAGTGGATTTTGAGGAATGACAGAAAGGAAGTAATAGAAATGAGCAATAAACGCCTTTATAAATCATCAGTAAACTGTATGCTTTGCGGTGTGTGTGGAGGAATTGCAGAATACTTTGATATCGATCCCACTCTGGTGCGCCTGGCATGGGTGATCCTTACCTGCTTTGGCGGTGCGGGATTCTGGGCATATCTCATTGCAGCTATTATTATTCCGAGAGGGTAGGAGACACAGCTGTATATTTTTCAGGAATCTGTTAATACTCCTTATGAACAGAAATAAGGAGTGTGAGGACAGAGTGAATAAGGACAAAGAAGTAGAAAGTTATCTGAACGGAGAGCTTTCTGAGGAAGAAAAGCTGAAATATGAGATTGCCGGGGAACTGGGGCTTCTGGACAGGGTTCTTGAGAATGGATGGAGAAGCCTGTCCGCCAAGGAAACCGGACGAATCGGCGGACTGATGACCCGCAGAAAAAAACAACAAAATAAGTGATGTATTCCAGGGAAAATCCTGCTGTCTGAAAAGGCCGGCAGGATTTTTCTTTACTGTAAAAATACTTGATTTTCGTTTGTTGATCTCATATGATAAAAATAAGAAATGAAATGCAGAAAATATTGAATAAAGGAGAGCATCATGTGTCTGATTTGTGACAGAATAAAAATGATACGAGAAGATTCAACTGGAAGACAAGGTAAAGATTCAGTTTTTAGAAGAAATGTCTCTGGTTGCAGAGGCAGTTTCTAAAGCTTTTGGAGCGGAAAAAATGTACAGCGAGGAAAATCGTCCTTCAGAGCAGGTATTAGAGGAAATGAAACAAAAACTGAGAGAAGAGCTGGATAAGAAATATAAAATTACGGTTCACTCTGTTTGATTCTGAAATACAGGAGATTAGGTTATTAAAAACCGTGGTATAATATTTAATAAGATGATTTTATGAGAAAAATAAATACATAATGTATTTATTTTTCTTTTATAATATGATATATTATAATCATATAGGAGGTACAGGGAAATGAAGAACGTATATTTGCTTAATTATTCGGTTAAAGGAATAAAAACATTAGACCAGTTGATTTCTTTATCTTTTTATAAAAAAACAATTTCTAAAAATCCTGATACACAGGATTATAATGTCAAAGGAATTTACGGTATGAATGGTTCGGGTAAATCTGCAATTATCACCTCCGTAGATATTTTGAGGAATCTGCTTATTAATTCGGGATATTTGAATGATCCTATTGTGCAGGGAAATTTAAGTGAAATAATCAATAAGAAAACAGAAGAATTGTTTATAGGAGCAGAGTATCTGGTAAATTTAAAAGATTTGTTTATGATTTTTCGATATGAAATAAAGTTGCTGAAGGATAAAACCGGGAAATATGTAATAGCTTATGAATGTTTGTCCTCGAAAAATGCAAATTCTAAAAATGATTTTATGGAAACAGTCTTTGAAGTGAAAGATGGAGAACTTATTTTCATTCGGAAAAGTGAAAACGATATGTTTGCCAAAGTGATACAGCAAAAAACAACCAATCTGTTGATAAATACATCTATGTGTGCTTTGTTTTATGATAAAATTATTATTGCTGAAAAGGAAACGCATAGAAACGATTTATTTAAAAGTTTACTTACATTATTGATACTTGGAAAAAAAATACATGTTTATTTAGATCAGTCAGATGATCACAAAGATTATCTGTTGCAAAGATCATGTGGATATTCAGAAGAATTGGAAAACGGTAATTTGAATAGGGATTCTCTGCTTGATCATTTTGTAGAGATGGATGGGGAATGTCTTAATGTTATTGCAGTGACTAAGAATATTGTACTGAAATCTATGTATGAGGATTTTCAAAGATCTGTGGAGGGCTTGTATGAGTTTCTTCATATTTTTAAATCGGATTTACAGGGTATTGAAATAGATAAAAAGGAATATCATGATGCATTTATATGTAGTTTAATTATGGTATATGATTCATACAGAATTCATGCAGAATTTGAAAGTACAGGTATCAAAAAACTTATTAAACTTTTTGTATATATCAAAGAAATGGTACATGGTGGAATTGTTTTTATCGATGAATTTGATTCGAATCTTCATGATGTGTATTTATGTGCACTGCTGGAATATCTGATGCAGTATGGAGGAGGACAACTTTGTTTTACCACTCATAATATAGGGCCTATGGATATTTTAAAACAGCATAAAAAATCTATTGATTTTTTGTCTGTGGATCATAAAATTTATTCCTGGACAACAAATGGTAATTATTCACCTTCCAGACTTTATAGAAATGGTATGATAGAGGGATCGCCATTTAATGTAGATTCCATTGATTTTATAGGTGTTTTTGGATACAGCGAGGAGGATGAATAATGGGACTCCAACTGATTTTTGCTGTTGAGGCAGATAAAAAAAGTAAATCCGACTGGATTTATATGAAAGATACAATAGACTATTTTTATCAGTATGATCATGCGCAATTTAAATTCAGTCCTGTGTATATGAATGGAAGAGGAAAATACAAAAACAAAGAAAAAGAAATCTTAAAACTGATTTCTCAGTACGCGTCCACATCTAAGAAAAACCGGTCTAAAGTTATTTACTGTTTTGATTGTGACGACTATGATATGAAACAGGAAGATGCAGATTTTTTGTCAGAGGCAGGCCGGTATTGTAAAGAGAAAGATTATGAGTTTGTCTGGTTTTGTAAAGATGTGGAATGTGCGTATTTGGGAAAAAAAGTTGATGCCGGGCAAAAGAGTAAAGAAGCCGGGAAGTTTAAGGCAAAAAAATTAATTCGAAATGTTAATCCAGATAAGCTGTCTGTGAATACATATCGAATGAATACCAGCAATGTTATGAGAATCCTTGACAGATACCTGACACGGAAATAATTTTCAGATTTTAATAAAAGGAGAAACTATGAACGAGATCATTAAAAGTTTATACAACAGAAAATCTATGAGAGTTTATGAGGAGAAAAACATTCCGGAGGAAATGAAACAGGCTATTCTGGAGGCCGCAGCCCAGGCGCCGAGTGCCGGATGTCAGCAGCTTTATACCATTCTGGATATTACAGATGAGAAACTGAAGGAAGCACTTTCTGAAACCTGTGATCACCAGCCTTTTATTGCAAAAGCGCCCATGGTTCTGGTGTTCTGTGCAGACTGCAAAAAATGGTATGACACCTATCTGGAAGCTGGATGCAGTCCACGGAAACCCGGGGCGGGAGATTTGATGCTGGCTGTGACAGACGCGGCTATTGCGGCACAGAATGCAGTTGTAGCAGCAGAAAGCTTTGGGATTGGCTCCTGCTATATCGGCGATATTATGGAAAACTGTGAAGAACAGCGCAGACTTCTTCATCTTCCGGAATATGTATTTCCGGCAGTGATACTGGTGTTTGGGTGGCCTACAGAGCAGCAGAAAAAAAGAACGAAACCATTGCGCTTTGAACAGAAGCATATTGTACATGAAAATACTTACCGCAGTATGGAGGGAGAAGAACTTCGGCAGATGTTTACAGATCGCTGCGGACAGAAATCCTTCGAGGAGTGGACAGAGGCTTTCTGTAACCGGAAATATGATTCGGATTTTTCCAGGGAGATGACCCGGTCGGTGGAGGAGTATCTGAAACAGTTTCACAGATGATCTTCTGTTGTACAGGTTTTTATGAGATACATAAATATTATTGCAGGAGATTTGGATTCCAAAAATACGGCACCTTTCCAGGAAATATGAAATATGCAGACGGAACCTATGAAAATACAGACTGGATGATGCTGGAATTAAAGAAGAAAAATTGTGAATAGTTTTTCAGGCGGAACCGCCTGACAGAAAGTGAGATTTGACATGAAAAAGAAAAACAATACAGTTGAGCTTGCCAGGGAAATTGTGATCCTGACTGCAGCCATGGTGATTATTTCTGCTGCGGTTTATTTCTTTCTGGTACCAAGCGGAACATCTATCAGCAGTATTTCCGGTCTTGGAATCATACTGTCTCATTTTGTGCCCCTTTCGTTGTCTGTGATTACGATGATCTTAAATGTCGTGCTTTTGATCATCGGATTTTTGACCTGCGGTAAAGAATTTGGTGCCAAAACAGTATATACCAGTATCATGCTTCCGGTATTTCTGGGAATTTACGAAAAGCTTTTTCCGAATTTTCATTCCCTGACAGACAGTCCGGAGCTGGATGCGATCTGTTATATCCTGGTGGTCAGCGCAGGCTCTAGCATTCTTTTTAACCGGAATGCCTCCTCAGGGGGACTGGATATCGTGGCGAAGATCATGAATAAGTACCTTCATATGGAACTGGGAAAGGCCATGTCTCTGTCCGGTATGTGTATTGCGTTGTCGTCTGCTCTTGTCTATGACAAAAAAGCAGTTGTTTTAAGTGTTCTGGGAACGTATTTTAACGGGATTGTACTGGATCATTTTATTTTCGGACAGAACATCAAAAGAAGGGTCTGCATTATCACAAAGCATGAAAAAGAGCTTAGAGAATTTATCCTTCATCATCTGCACAGCGGTGCCACTATCTATGAATCCATTGGCGCTTATAATATGCAGAAACGCAATGAGATCATTACCATTGTAGATAAAAGCGAATACCAGAAGCTGATGGACTATATGAACCATCAGGATCCGGATGCATTTATCACGGTGTACACGGTGTCTGATGTGAGATATCGGCCTAAAATATAAGAAACGATAAGGTTGTTTTGGGATGAAAAGTATATTACGAATATACATAAAGAAAAGACAGGAGGATGCTATGGATACAAAGAAATTTCAGTGGACAAGAGAACCAAAAAAATACTCTGTAAAGGAGCAGCGTATTGAGATCACAACGGAACCGCACACGGACCTTTGGCAGCGGACCTATTATCATTTCAGAAATGACAATGCACCTGTATTTCAGATGGAAACAGAAGAAAAGTTTTTCTCATTTGTGGTGAAAACAGACTTCAGCAGCAGCGGTCACAGATTTGACCAGTGCGGGATCGTTATGTATCTGGACTCGGATAACTGGCTGAAAGGTTCTGTGGAATTTGAGAATGAAGAATTTCAGCATCTGGGTTCCGTAGCTACCAACCATGGATATTCGGACTGGGCTACAACAGCAATTCCGGCAGATGTGAAGCAGATGTGGTACCGTTTCAGCCGCAGAGAGGATGATTATTGCATCGAATGTTCCACAGACGGAAAGAAATTTTCTCAGATGAGAGTCTGCCATATGTGGGAGGGCGCAGGAAAGATACGCTTTGGAATTTATGCATGCAGTCCGGAGGATTCCAGCTTTACCGCTGTTTTTACAGATATGGAAATCACAGAATGTATGTGGAAAGCACATGATGGACAGCAGCCGGATGTGGATAAGCTGTAAAAACAAAATATAGAAAAGAAACAGCCACGAGTTTATACAATTTTCACATCTTTTTTTTCTGCACTGATTGAAGAAATTTTACAAAACTGATATACTGAATCTATGGAAGGAGGGCACCGGGACTTCATAAATCTATGAGTCTGTTGGTACCTCCTTTTCGTAAAGTAAGAAAAGGCAGGAAAAAATATGAGGAGTCAGAATAATGCATATGTAAAGCTGGAAAATGTATCCAAGATCTACGGCTCCGGGGAAGTGCGTATCGTTGCCGTGGACGAGATAAGTTTTGAAATCAGCAAAGGGGAATTTGTAGTGGTGGTAGGTCCCAGTGGAGCGGGAAAGACTACCGTCCTGAACATTCTGGGAGGCATGGACAAGGCGACCTCCGGCAAGGTGCTGGTGGATGGGATTGATATTGCGAAATATAACAACAAACAGCTTACCAGCTACAGAAGAGAAGATATCGGATTTGTATTTCAATTTTACAACCTGGTTCCCAATCTTACGGCACTGGAAAATGTGGAGCTTGCTCTTCAGATCTGCAAAGAACCGCTGGATGCAAGAACCGTTCTTGAGGAAGTTGGGCTGAAAAACCGTCTGGGAAATTTTCCGGCACAGCTGTCCGGCGGGGAGCAGCAGAGAGTGTCTATTGCGAGAGCGCTTGCCAAGAATCCGAAGCTGCTCCTCTGTGACGAACCTACAGGAGCCCTGGATTATCAGACCGGAAAGGCAATCCTGAAGCTTTTGCAGGATATGTGCAGAGAGAAGGGGATGACAGTGATCGTCATCACACATAACTCTGCACTGACTCCTATGGCAGATCGAGTGATCAAGATTAAAAACGGAAAGGTTTCTTCCATGGTTCAGAATGAAAATCCTACTTCTGTGGAAAAAATCGAATGGTAGGTGAGGGCTATGAAAAAGGCACTGCATAAGGATTTCTGGATGGAGATCAGGAAAACCAGAGCGCGTTTTATTTCTATTTTCTGTATTGTTTCTCTGGGAGTGGCATTTTTTTCCGGAATACAGGCAAGCTCTCCGGATATGCGAATGTCGGGAGATGCCTACTATACAGAAAACAGGATGATGGATCTGAAGGTGATGGGAACCCTTGGCCTGACAGAAGAGGATGTAGATGCACTGAAAAAAGTAGACGGTGTAGAGTGGGCGGAAGGCGCCTGGTCTACGGATGTCCTTTGCGGAGAAGCGGAAACGCAGAAGGTGCTTCATGTGGAATCTGTGAATGAGGATGTAAACGGACTGACTGTGACAGAAGGCCGTCTTCCGGAAAAAAGCGGAGAGTGTTTTCTGGATGTAACGTTTGCCAAAGGAATGGGCTATAAGACTGGCGATGAGATCGAACTCAGGGAGGATACGGAAGACTTTCTTCTCAAGAAGAAAACATATACAGTCACGGGTCTTGGAAGAACGCCTCTTTACATATCCTTTAACCGGGGAAATACGACGCTGGGCTCTGGTGAAGTCAACGGATTTGCATATGTACTTCCGGAGGATTTTGAACAGGAGATTTTTACCCAGATTTATGTGAGAGCGCATGGGGCAGACCGGGTGACCAGCTATACAGATGCCTATGACAATCTGATAGAAAAACTTCAGAAGAATGTAGAAGGAATCCAGAAGGAACGCTGTCTGGTCAGATATGAGGACGTTATGTCCGAGGCAGAAGAAAAGCTTGCCGATGCAGAGCAGGAGCTTGCAGACGGTAAGGCGGAGGCTCAGAAGGAACTTGCCGATGCCCGAAAAGAGCTGGAAGACGGTGAAAAGGACTACGCGGACGGAAAAAAAGAATACGAAGACGGTCAGCAGAAGCTTGTTGATGCCAGAGAACAACTGGAAAAGGGAAAGAAACAGCTGGCTTCTTCGCAGCAGACCATCACTGATGGCAAAAATCAGCTGGCGGCAGCGAGAGCAGAGCTGGCAAACGGATGGGAAGAGTTTTATGCGGGCGAGGATAAGCTTGAGGCAGGATGGGCACAGTACCGCAGCGGCAAACAGCAGTATGATGAAGGCAAGAAACAGCTGGAAGAAGCAAAGAAGCAATTGGCGGTCGGAAGACAAAAGCTGGAAGAGAGCCGGACTGCTCTGAACCAACAGCAAAGCCAGATTGAAAATGGGATTGCTCAGGCACAGAACGGGATAAAGACCATTGAAGCACAGATTGCAGATCTAAATGGGCAGATTCCGCAGCTGGAAGCAGGAATACAGCAGGCTGCACAGGCAGAAGCTCAGTTACCGGGACTGCAGCAGGCTTTGGCGGCTGCACAGAGTACAGCTGCTGAAAAAAAAGCGGCGGCAGATTCGGCACAGGCAGCGTTTGAGGAAGCACAGGCAAGACTGGCTGCCGGTGAGATCACAGAAGAAGAACTGATTCCTTTTCAGGAAGCCTTAAAGGCAGCCCGGGCGGAACTGGACGCAGCAAACAGTGCGGTCGTGCAGGCGCAGACAGCTTTGGATAACTGTAGTGCAGCAGCGGCTAAAAAAGCAGAATTAGAAGCAGGCCTGGCAGCTGCAAAAGACGGAATCACGCAGGCAGAAGCCAAAAAAACAGAACTTACACAGACAATAGAGCAGCTGCGGGCAGGACAGACTGCTGTGGAAGCCGGGCGGGAAAAGCTGGAAAAAGAGGAACAGAAACTTGCTCTGGCAGAAAGAGAGATCACCGCAAATGAGAAAAAATTAAAGGCAAGTGAAAAAAAGCTGAACGAAAGTCTTGCTGTTCTTCAAAGCAGTCAGGCAGAGGTGGATGCCAGCAGGCAGAAACTCTATGCAGCACAGGCTGAAATCGATGCAAATGCACAGAAACTGACGGATGGAGAAGCAGAGCTTGAGAATGGCCGCCAGGAGATTCTGGACGGAGAGAAAGAAATAAAAGAAAATGAGCAGAAGCTCATAGATGCGGAAAAAGAACTTGCCGATGCAAAAAAGAAGCTGGAAGATGGATGGGAAGAATATCACGACGGTGAAAAGGAAGCGGATGAGGAGATTGCAGACGGCGAAAAGAAGATCGCAGACGCCAGAAAGGAAATCCAGGACATAGAAGAACCGGAGTGGATCATTACAGATCGAAATGATCTTCCGGAGTATTCAGATTACGGGGATAACGCAGATCGTATCAAAAGCATCGGAGAAGTATTCCCGGTAATCTTTTTCCTGGTGGCGGCCCTGATCAGTCTTACCACTATGACCAGGATGGTAGAGGAGCAGAGAACGCAGATCGGAACACTGAAAGCGCTGGGCTACAGCAAGTATGATATTGCCTCGAAATATCTGAATTATGCATTTTTAGCAACCGTAGGAGGCAGTGTGGCAGGTATCCTGATCGGTGAAAAGATCCTTCCCTATATCATCATCAAGGCTTATGGAATCATGTACCACAATGTGGGGAATAATCTGGAAATCCACTATGAATTAAAATTTGCACTTACGGCATCGGTTGCAGCTGTAGTCTGTACCGTCGGGGCAACCATATTTTCCTGCTTTAAGGTACTGGCAGAGACTCCGGCTTCCCTGATGCGTCCGCCGGCGCCGAAAGAGGGAAAACGGGTTCTTGTAGAAAAGATCACGATTTTGTGGAAACACCTGAATTTTACCTGGAAATCCTGTCTGAGAAATCTTTTCCGCTACAAGAAACGTCTGTTTATGACGATCTTCGGTATCTCCGGAAGTATGGCTCTGATGCTGGTAGGCTTTGGAATCCGGGATTCCATTTCGGACATTGTGGTGAAGCAGTATGAGGAACTGCAGCACTATGACGGAACCATTATCACAGATGAGGATGCCACTCCGGAGGAGAGGGAAAAGCTTTCGGAATATTTAAAACAGAACAAAAAACTCCAGCGTTTTACAAATATTCAGTTTACCAAGATCACGGCACCAAGAGAAAAATCCAATATCAGCTGTTATCTTTATGTGCCGGAAGATATGGAGACCTTCCGGGAAGATGTGACATTGAGAAACCGCATTACAAAGGAACGGTATGAACTTACAGACGAGGGAGCTGTGATCAGTGAAAAAACAGCCAGACTTCTGAAACTCCGGACAGGAGATACCATTACTCTGGAAAAAGACTATGAGGAATATCAGGTAAAGGTAGCGGTGATCACAGAAAATTATATGGGCCATTATATTTATATGACTCCTGCGGTTTATGAGCAGACCTTTGGAGAAAAGCCTGCTTACGAAGACACCGTCTTTTCGCTGAAGGACGAGTACCTGGATGAGGCAGAAGCTGTGGGAAAAGAAATACTTTCTCAGCCTGCGGCATTGAGTATCAGCTACACAGACAGTCTGGCTGCCCAGGTGGACCGTATGCTCAGTACTCTGGGAATCGTTATTGTAGTCCTGATCGTTTCCGCTGGTATGCTTGCCTTTGTGGTTTTGTATAACCTGAATAATATCAATATCACAGAACGTCAGAGAGAACTGGCAACCTTAAAGGTTCTGGGATTTTATGATAAGGAGGTTTCTCAGTATGTGTTGAGAGAAAACATCCTTCTGACAATAGCCGGAATCATTTTTGGATCCGGATTTGGTGTGATCCTTCATCGATACATTATTGTTACCGTAGAGGTGGATGCGGTCATGTTCGGACGGAACATACGTCCGATCAGTTTCCTTTACTGCGCAGTGATCACCAGTATCTTTTCGGCGATCGTTAATCTGTTCATGCACAGGAAGCTGAAAAAGATCGACATGGTAGAATCCCTGAAATCTGTGGAATAAATTAACTGTGAAATTTCTGCGTTCCTGCTTGACAACCGCAAAAAATGTAATTATAGTAGGAAACATAGCAAAGGCGAGGAAAAAGAGGAGTACGCTTTTTTCCCTGACAGAGAGGAGCTTCCGCTGGCTGTAAGGAGCTCTCAGAAGGAGAAGGCAGAAGGTAGCTTTGGAGCCGGGAGGCTGATGGCCGTAGAGAAAAAACCAGGAACGGCAGCAGGCTTTCACGTAGATCCTGCGTTAAAGGACAATGAGATGTGCAGGGAACGTAAGATTTTTACAGGATTCTGCATAATGAAGGTGGTACCGCGATAAGACTCGCCCTTCACACTTAGGTGTGAGGGGCTTCCTTTTTTCTTCCCCTCACCGTTTAGAAAAAAACACTCAGGAGGTTATTATGAGCAAAGAACTTGCAAAGACGTATGATCCGAAAGGACTGGAAGAGCGTCTGTACCAAAAATGGATGGATAACGGTTATTTCCATGCAAAAGTAAATCCCGATAAAAAACCATTTACCATTGTGATGCCGCCGCCAAACGTTACCGGCCAGCTTCATATGGGCCATGCTCTTGACGAGACAATGCAGGATATTCTGATCCGTTTCAAGAGAATGCAGGGCTATGAGGCACTGTGGCAGCCGGGAACAGACCATGCTGCGATCGCTACAGAGGTGAAGGTCATTGACAAGCTGAAACAGGAAGGCATTGACAAGCACGAGATCGGCCGCGAAGAATTTCTGAAGCATGCATGGGCATGGAAGGAAGAGTACGGCGGAAAAATCATCAATCAGCTGAAGAAACTGGGCGCTTCCGCAGACTGGGAAAGAGAGCGCTTTACCATGGACGAGGGCTGCTCCAAGGCTGTTCAGGAAGTGTTTATCAAGCTTTATGAAAAAGGCTATATCTATAAAGGCTCCAGGATCATCAACTGGTGTCCGGTATGCCAGACTTCTATTTCTGATGCAGAGGTAGAGCATGAGGACCAGGACGGATTTTTCTGGCACATCAATTATCCAATCGTTGGAGAAGAGGGACGTTTTGTAGAAATCGCTACCACACGTCCGGAGACGCTTCTGGGCGATACTGCCGTTGCCGTAAATCCTGAGGACGAAAGATACAAAGATCTGGTAGGAAAAATGCTGAAGTTGCCGCTGACAGACCGTGAGATTCCGGTTGTGGCAGATGAGTATGTTGACAAAGAATTTGGAACCGGATGTGTAAAAATCACACCGGCTCATGACCCGAATGACTTTGAGGTAGGGAAACGTCACAATCTTCCGGAGATCAACATCATGAATGATGATGCCACCATCAATTCTCTTGGCGGCAAATATGCAGGAATGGATCGTTACGAGGCCCGTAAGGCAATGGTTGCCGATCTTGAGGAGCAGGGACTTCTGGTTAAGGTGGTTCCTCATTCTCACAGTGTTGGAACGCATGACCGCTGCGGCACTACCGTAGAGCCTATGATCAAGCCTCAGTGGTTTGTACGCATGGATGAAATGGCAAAAGCTGCCATTGACGCTCTGAATGACGGAGACCTGGAATTTGTTCCGGCAAGCTTTGGAAAAACTTACCTTCACTGGCTGGAAAATATCCGTGACTGGTGTATCTCCCGTCAGCTGTGGTGGGGACACAGGATCCCGGCTTACTACTGCGATGAATGCGGTGAGGTGGTTGTTGCCCGTGAGATGCCGGAAAAATGCCCGAAATGCGGCTGTACTCATCTTCACCAGGATGAAGATACACTGGATACCTGGTTCAGCTCTGCACTGTGGCCGTTCTCCACTTTAGGATGGCCGGACAAGACAGAAGAGATGGAGTATTTCTATCCTACGGATGTACTGGTAACCGGATATGACATTATTTTCTTCTGGGTTATCCGTATGGTATTCTCTGCTCTGGAACAGACCGGAAAGGCTCCTTTCCATCATGTTCTGATCCATGGTCTTGTAAGAGACTCTCAGGGAAGAAAAATGAGTAAATCCCTTGGAAACGGTATTGATCCTCTTGAGGTCATTGATAAATATGGTGCAGATGCACTTCGTCTGACTCTGATTACCGGAAATGCTCCGGGAAATGACATGCGTTTTTACTGGGAGAGAGTAGAATCCAGCCGTAACTTTGCAAACAAGATCTGGAATGCATCCAGATTTATCATGATGAATCTGGAAGGCCATGATGCAGAAGCACCGGAAGATCTGAAGTCTCTGTGTATGGAAGATCAGTGGATCCTGTCCAGACTGAATACGGTTGTCCGTGAAGTAACAGAAAACATGGAAAAATATGAGCTGGGTATTGCTGTACAGAAGGTTTATGATTTCCTGTGGGATGAGCTTTGCGACTGGTATATTGAGATGGCAAAGGTTCGTCTGTGGAAAGCAGATGAAAATCCGAAGGCAGCAGGCGAGGCTCTGTGGACTCTGCGTACTGTTCTTACAGAAGGATTGAAGCTGCTTCATCCGTTTATGCCGTTTATCACAGAGGAAATTTACTGTACACTTCTTCCGGAAGAAGATTCGATCATGATTTCCGAATGGCCGGTATACACACCGGAGAGAAGCTTCCCTGAAGCCGAGAAAGCGGTAGAGGGATTTAAAGAGATTGTCAGAGGCATCCGTAATACACGTACAGAAATGAATGTACCGGTAAACCGCAAAACAAGCCTGTATATTGTAGGCAGAGATACAGATACCTGTGCAAGATATGAAGCCTGCAAAAAATCATTTGTAAACCTGGCATTTTCCAAAGAGATCCATGTACAGGAGAACAAAGAAGGAATCGGTGAGGACGCGGTTTCCGTAGTGGTTTCCGATGCAGTCGTTTATCTGCCGCTGGAAGATCTGGTAGACAGAGAAAAAGAAATTGAACGTCTGAAAAAAGAGCAGGAGCGTCTTACCAAAGAAATTGCTCGCTGCCAGGGTATGCTGAACAACCCGAATTTTGTCAACAAAGCTCCTGCAGCTAAGGTAGATGCAGAAAAAGAAAAGCTTCAGAAATACGAAGAAATGATGGAAAAGGTAAACGTACAGCTTTCACAGATGCAGAAGTGATAAAGGAGCGTTAAGATGAAATGGTATGATGTGTGCAACAAGATTTCTCTGCTGCTTCATGCACTGGTCAGTGCAGTGGGGTACTTTCTGATCGAAGCGATCAGCAGGCACTCTTTTACAGAAGCATGGGATTTTATGACAGGCAGGCCGTTGGTATTTGCTTATAATGCAGCATTGATCTTTACGACATCCCTGATCGTGTACCTGTTCAGAAGAAGATGCTTTCTCCGTGTGTTTTTATGTATGTTCTGGCTGCTGCTGGGAATTATTAACGGTGTGATACTGGCTACCCGTGTGACACCGTTTACCGGGCCGGATCTTCATCTTCTGACAGATGGAATGGCGCTTCTGGAAAAATATCTTCCCAAATGGGGAGTGATCGTTGCGCTGATCGTTCTGGGACTCTTTGCCCTGACTCTTTTCGGCTTGATCTTAAAAGGACCGAAATTCAAAGGAAAACTGAAATACCGCTGGAATATTCCGCTGGTACTGGCTGGTGTCCTGGCTTTTGCAGGACTGACCCAGCTGGCGCTGGAAAAAAGAGTGCTTTCCAATTATTTTGGAAACATTGCTTTTGCCTATGAGGATTACGGGTATCCCTACTGTCTGGGCGTTACCATTTTTGACACAGGGATCACCTGTCCCCGGGATTACTCGGAGGGAGAAATCAAGCGTATCGAAAATACGGAAAAAAATCTGCCGGAGACGAAGGCGGGCGCTCATCCGAATATCATCTTCCTTCAGCTGGAATCTTTCTTCGATCCGGAACTGGTGGATTATCTGGAAATGTCAGAGGATCCGATTCCGGTATTCCGAAAGCTGATGAAAGAATATACTTCAGGATACTATAAGGTACCGTCTGTAGGCGCCGGTACAGCCAATACGGAATTTGAATCCATTACCGGAATGAGCCTTCATTACTTCGGACCGGGTGAATATCCCTATAAGAGCATCCTGAAGGAAACAACTTGTGAAAGCGCGCCTTATGTGCTGAAGGATCTGGGATACTCCACCCATGCGATACATAACAATGAGGCGAACTTCTATGGAAGAAGATCCATTTTCCCGAATCTGGGATTTGACACCTTTACTTCCGCAGAATATATGCCGGAGGAAGATGACAAGAACCCACTGGGATGGACCAGAGACCGTGTTCTTACAGATGAGATCATCAAATGTCTGGACTCTACAGAAGATCAGTCGGATTATGTATATACCATCTCTGTTCAGGGACATGGATCTTATCCGGAGGAGCCGGAGCTGGAAGAACCGGAGATCACAGTGGCAGGCTCTCCTACAGAGGCGAAAAACAATCAGTGGGAGTATTATGTGAATCAGCTCCGCGAGATGGATAACTTTGTGAAGGAGCTGACCGATGCTCTGGAAGAATATCCGGAGGATGTGGTTCTGGTCATGTATGGAGATCATCTTCCGACTATGGATCTTACTGTGCAGGATGTGGAGAACCGCTATCTTTTCCAGACACAGTACGTGATGTGGGATAATTTTGGTCTTGAGAAAAAAGATGTAAACCTTGCTGCATACCAGATGGCTGCAGAAGTCATGGATCGTGTAGGAATCCATGAGGGAACCGTTTTCCGTTATCATCAGGCACGAAGAAACACCAAGAATTACCAGGTGGATCTGGAAACGCTTCAGTATGATCTGCTTTATGGGGAACATTATTCCTATGATGGAGAAAGTCCTTTTAAGAGGACGAAAATGCGTCTGGGTCTTTATGATACGACCCTGGATGGTATTTCCCTGGTATCGTCCTGGGATCATACCTATCGGATCACAGGAACTAATTTTACCCCTTCCAGTCAGGTGAAGCTCAATGGAGAATGGTATGAAACCGTTTTTGTGAATCCTACGACTTTGATGATTTCCGGTACGGAGCTGGATGATTTTGACCGGATCTCTGTTGTGCAGAGAAGTAACAGTTCCACCAGAAAAGCATTGAGTAAGAGCTATGATCGCTCCTGTTATATGCTGTATGAGGAAAATAAATGGAAACTGCCGACGGAAGATAACTGATTCTGGCGAATAAAAGATTACGATTGGTACTGGACATATTTCACCACTCATATATAATGATATCGTAGCGGTTTGTTACGGAGCAGAACTCCGGCCGCTGCGAATACATTAGATGAAGTGGTGAATTTTTTTATGAATTACAGTGAAGCAGTTGCGTATATTGAAGAAACTCCGAAATTTACAACAAAAAACAAGCTTTCCCATACGAAGGAGTGCCTGGAGCGTCTGGGGCATCCGGAAAAGCAGTTTAAGGTCATCCATGTGGCAGGAACGAATGGAAAAGGAAGTACCTGTGCTTTTCTGACATCCATATTCAGAGAAGCAGGCTATTCCTGCGGATTGTTTACCTCTCCTCATCTGGTAGTGATCAATGAGCGTTTTCAGATCAACGAGAAAAATATTGATGACGATACATTTCTGAGAGCTTTTGAAAAGGTGAAGGCTCTTGCAGATGAGCTGGTAGCGGAAGGAAATTATCATCCTACGTATTTTGAGATGCTGTTTCTTATGGGAATGGTAATCTTTGCAGATGCAGGTGTGGATTATGTGATGCTGGAGACAGGACTTGGAGGAAGGCTGGATGCTACAACGGCAGTGGAAGATCCTGTTGCCTGCGTGATCACATCCATCAGTTTTGACCACATGCAGTATCTGGGAAATACCATAGCTGAGATCGCTTCAGAAAAAGCCGGTATCATTGTGCCGGGAGTACCGGTGATTTATGATGGGAATGACCCGGAGGCGGCGCAGGTGATCCGCAGCCATGCAGTTTCTCAGGGAAGCCCTTATTATGAAGTGAAGAAAACAGATGCACAAATCCTGAAAAACACAAGGGCGGGCATTGATTTTTCAGTGAAGAATGAGTATTATGGAAATACGACCTTTTCTATTCCGTTTATTGCCGGATATCAGGTTATGAATGCGGCTCTTGTGCTGAAAACAGCAGAAGTTTTGAAGGACAGGATAAATCTGCCGAAAGAAGCTGTTTTGAAAGGGCTGAAGGAGACTCGCTGGCAGGGACGTATGGAAACCGTTCTTCCCGGTGTGATTGTAGATGGTGCGCATAACGAGGACGGAGTAGAGAAGTTTGTAGAGACGGCAGAACATTTTCAGAAGGACTATCCGCTTACCCTTTTGTTTTCTGCTGTGGATGATAAGGATTATACAGATATGATCCGCACGGTGCTCGGAAGAATCAGATTCCGCCATGTGATCGTGACACAGGTGGGGGGATACCGAAAGGTTCCGGCAGAACAGCTTGCGGAGATATTCCGTCAGGAGGGCTGTGATTCTGCAGAAAGCTGTGAGGATGTGGAAGAGGCATTCCATAAAGCGCTTGACCGGAAAGGTGAAGAAGGGATGCTGTTCTGTGTAGGCTCTCTGTATCTGGTGGGTGAGATCAAGGCGATTATCCAGAGAGAGCAGTAAGGAGGAAAAATTTGATAGATTACGAAGAGGAACTGAAGAAGTTTGAACCATGTCTGGATGTGACGGATGCAGAAGGGGCAATCTATGAGAGAGAACTGACGGATATTCTTGATGTGCTCCAGGAGGTGCTGCGTGAAGCAAAAAGCGGCAGACGTGTAAGACAATAAGGAGAACTCTGCAGATGAATTGTGTGAACTGCGGTGCATTTCTGACAGATATGGACCTGGATTACTGTCCAAACTGCGGATATAATGTACTGATCCAGAAAAAAGTAGATTATCTTTCCAAAAGCCTGTATAATCAGGGCCTGGAAAAAGCAAGCATACGTGATCTTTCAGGTGCCATTGCCTGCCTGAAACAGAGTCTGATCTACGATAAAAGAAATATTCAGGCAAGGAATCTTCTGGGACTTGTCTATTTCGAGACTGGAGAGGTGGTGGCTGCGCTCAGTGAATGGGTCATCAGTAAAAATCTTCAGCCGGCCAGAAACCTTGCATCGGAATATATTTCCAAACTGCAGGCGAATTCCAATAAACTGAAGGCCATTAATGTAACGATCAAGAAGTATAACCATGCGCTTCTTCTGTGCAGGGAAGGCCATGAGGATATGGCTGCGATTCAGCTTCGCCGGATTTTATCACAAAACCCGAAGTTGATCAAAGGTTATCACCTTCTTGCTTTGATACAGATCAAAAATCAGGAATGGAATAAAGCCAGGAGAACTCTGAGAAAAGCTGCTCGAATCGATAAAACAAATACGACGACGCTGCGTTTTTTAAGAGAGGTGGAGGAACAGACCGGAGTGCCGACCAGATTGGAACGGCAGAAAAAAGGATTCTTTCACAGCAATCGAAATAAAGAACCGGAATATGATCCGGCAGAAAGCGAGCTGACATTGCATCCTCCTGTTTATCAGGAAAAAGGAAAGCTTCCGATTTTCCTGCTTCTGATGTCCGGAATGCTTACAGGAGCAATTGCGTTCTGGCTTCTTGCAGTACCGGCTATCCGCCAGGGGATTTATAAGGAAGCCAATGAACAGATCGTCCGCTATAGTGAATCTCTGGCAACGCAGGGCGCGGAACTGACGAAAGCCCAGGGAGAAGCGCAGGAGTCCGGGAATACTGCAGAGGCGGTGACAGTTAAGCTTGAGGAAGAACAGGCCAGAAGTCAGAGCTATGAGGCACTTATGACTGCTTATACCTATTATCAGCAGCAGAATCTGGATGAAGCGGCAATGGCCGTCAAAAATGTTCAGGTAGATGTTTTGTCGGATTCGATGAAAGCGGTTTATACGACAGTACGGGATGCTACTGGTGTTGCAGGCATTGGAGATACGGAATATGAACCGGAGGCTTCATCTGAAAGCAGCGGCGAAACGGATTCCTATGATGATGGGTCTTATGATGAAGAATACTACGATGATGGGTCTTATGACGAAGAATACTATGACGAGGGATACTATGAAGAATACTAGTGGTTTTAGATACCTGCTATCTTTATAAGAGAAACCTCGAAGACAGAGGATGTGCAGAAATGCATGTCCTTTTTTTATTCATCAGGAAAGTGCGTATATTCTGTAGGTTTTTCTGGTGAACCAAAAAACACGCTGCGAGGATTGAGGGAATTGGAAGCGTACTTGTCCGTTTTGTTCTACTGAAAAATGGGGAAAACTGGAATAAAAACAAAAATAAGGGGGAAAATAAGAAATGAGTGCAATATTTCAGCAGGAAGGTTCTGTGCTGATGATTCACCTTCCGGCAGATGTGGATCATCCGGTATCGGATGAGATACGAAAAGAATCAGACAGAATCATAGCAAACGTATATATAAGGACCATGATCTTTGATTTTGAAAAAACAGGCTTTATGGACAGCTCTGGAATCGGACTTCTCATGGGAAGATATCGGGCACTTGGGATGCGGCAGGGGTGTATTCGCGCAGTACAGGTAAATTCTCATATTGATAAGCTCCTGCACCTGTCGGGAGTGCACAGGTATATAGAAATCCAAAGATCAGAAGGAGAGGGGAAGATATAATGGAAAATACCAATGAAATGACTTTGATTTTTGACAGCCGTCCGGTTAATGAGGGACTGGCCCGGATTACAGCAGCATCTTTTTGTACACAGCTGAATCCCACGCTGGAAGAAGTGGCTGATTTGAAGACGGCCGTTTCCGAGGCGGTGACAAACTGTATCATTCATGGATATGAGGGAGAAATACATAAGATTAGAATGGATCTGAGAAGAAAAGGCCAGGAGCTTTTTGTGGATATTACAGATCAGGGAGTCGGGATAGCGGATGTAAAAAAAGCAATGGAACCTCTTTATACAACAAAACCGGAAAAAGAACGTTCCGGAATGGGATTTACTTTTATGGAAGCTTTTATGGATGAGGTGACCGTGGACTCTACAGTAGGAGTAGGAACTTCTGTCCATATGAAAAAGACGATCCGAAGGTAGAGGAGAAAAAATGGAACATACTCTTGCCCTGATCGGGCGTGCGCACCAGGGGGATAAAACGGCAAGAGATACGTTGTTTGAAGAAAATACAGGATTGATCTACAGCGTGGCAAAAAGATTTCTGGGTCGGGGTGTGGAAATGGAGGACCTTTTTCAGATTGGCAGTATTGGCCTTTTGAAAGCTGTAGATAAATTTGATATAGAGTTTGAAGTGAAATTTTCAACTTATGCGGTGCCTATGATTGCCGGTGAGATCCGGCGATTTCTCAGAGATGATGGAATATTGAAAGTCAGCAGGACGATGAAGGAAAATTATCGTCGGATCTATCAGGAGAAGGAACGATTGGAGCGAAGTCTGGGCAGAGAACCGGATATGGGGGAACTGGCAGCAGCATTGGAAATGCAGCCGGAGGAGCTTGCTCTGACTATGGAATCCGGAGCTCCGGTGGAATCTATTTATAAAACGGTGTATCAGGGAGAGGGTACGGAGATTACACTGGCAGACAGACTGGAAGAAAAGAAGGATCATCAGGAGAAGCTTCTCAACAGGATCTTTCTGGAAGAGATTCTGGGAAAGCTGGAAAAAGAGGAACGGCAGCTGATCTGTATGAGATATTTTCAGGACATGACCCAGACGGAAATCGCCGGTCGTCTGGGTGTGTCCCAGGTGCAGGTATCGCGGATGGAAAAGAGAATCATGAACAGACTCAGAACCCTTTATGAGGGAGACTGATCTTTTGGGGTAAGCTTTTTCCGGTTGATATCCTCAATGATCGTGGTATTGATATTATCTTCATAAGTCCGCATCTGTACCTGCATAGGGGAAGGATCAGCGGTGAGCTTTACCTTGCTGAAATGATTGAAAAAGAACAGAACGCCCAGCCCCAGTCCTATGGAATAGGTGATCTCAAGAATGGTAAAACCATTGGAGACCTGACCGGTCACCTGCTGATAAATCTGCTGGAAAAGTTTTTCTACATCGGCATCTGCATTGAATGTCATAATAGAAAAAGCTGCTCCGAAAAAAGAGGCAAAGCAGACAAAAATGGTTTTGAGCCAGTGAAGAAGCAGGTGAGGGGGATCCGGCTGCTGGTAAGTAAGGATAAAATCCTGTTCTCCTATGTGAGTAATATCCAGATCCGGTTCTTTTTTCTGTATCAGATCGATCAGATCCATGGCAGACATTACGTATCTGCCAGGCTGATCGGGCTTCAAAGTGAGTACAGGAAGTACACGAAGTCGATTTAATATTTTTGAATTTGTGCAGGAGAGACGTGCAATATCCTGAAGATATACATGTGGATGCTGTACCTGGATATTGCGGTCAAGCTGCAGATAAAGGGTAGTACTCATAGCGTCTCCTTCTTTCTTTGTCATTCAGTCATTTTTTCATTTTGGGACGGAATATGAGGCTGGCGATCCAGGAAAAAATAAGAGCTGCAGAAACACCTGCAGAGCAGGCGGTGAATCCACCGGTAAAAAGGCCGAGGATTCCCTGTTGGTCAATGGCTTTTTTCATTCCTTTCCAAAGGAGATGCCCAAAGCCAAGAAGGGGAACGGACGCGCCGGCGCCGGCATAGTCTGCAAGGGGCTGATACAGACCAATGGAGCTGAGAACGGCTCCGGAACATACGAGAAGCACCATGACACGTCCGGGCAGCAGTTTGGTTTTGTCCAGTAGTATCTGGACCAGGGCGCAGATGGCGCCTCCGACCCAGAATGCATTTATATAATCCATAGTGATACCTCCTGATCAGATTTCGCTGTGTTCGATAACCACTGCATGAGCGATTCCCGGAACAGATTCTCCTTCGTTGTAGCTGACTTTAGAAAGCATTGCGCCAGTCGGCACAAAAAGGATCCGTTTCCAGGTTCCGCGGGCAATTTCAGGCAGGATGGCAGCGGCAAGAACAGATGCAGAGCACCCGCATCCGCTTCCGCCGGAATGTGTATCCTGTGTTTCATTATCGTAGATCATAAGTCCACAGTCCTGGTGAACAGAATGAAGGTCAATGTTTTTTTCGGAAAGGAGATCCAAAAGGATCTGCTGCCCGATCATGCCCAGATCACCGGTAAAGACAGCATCATAATCTTTTGGCGTTCTTCCGAAATCAGAGAGGTTCTGGGCGATGGTGCTGCAGGCTGCAGGTGCCATGCAGCCACCCATGTTCAGAGAATCTTTAAAGCCAAAATCCACAAGCTTTCCTATGGTGATCCCTGTGATCACTGCACAACCGTTTTTATATCGCATAGGAGAAGCATGTTTTTGGTCTTCCGGTACAGGCGGTTTGGAGCCCAGTACACATGCTCCGCTTCCGGTAACGGTCCAGGTGGAGGATAAAGGCCGTTGATTTCCATAGCCAAGCGGAAAACGGAATTCTTTTTCGGCAGTGGCAAAATGACTGGAAGCGGCACAGAGCACATGCTCTCCATAACCGGCTGCGACAGTCATGGCGCCAAGAGAAAGTGCTTCTCCCATGGTGGAACAGGCGCCGTATAGTCCGTAATAGGGAATATCCATTTCTGCAATGCCAAAAGAGGAGGCAATGGTCTGGGCAAGGAGATCGCCGGCAAAGACCATACGGATATCGGGGGCTGTCAGACCGGCTTTTCCAATGGCAAGAGAGGCGGTTTCTTTTTGCAGAGTACTTTCGGCGGCCTCCCAGGTTTTTGTGCCGAAAAGAGGGTCTTCGGAGACCATGTCAAAAAGATTTCCGAGAGGACCCTGTCCTTCCTTTTGGCCGGTGATAGATGCGGCACTTTCAATGTAGACCGGCTGCAGAAATTCTATGCTTGCTGTTCCGGCAGGAATTCCGGGCTTCATAAAATCACCCCCATCAGTTTCAGAATGTAGTAAACGATCCCAAGCCCCCAGGAACTGAGGATTCCATAAAGGATAACCGGACCGGCGATGGTAAATATTTTGCATCCGATACCAAAGACCTGTCCTTCTGTCTGGAATTCGATGGCAGAGGCTGCAACGGAATTGGCAAAACCGGTGATAGGGACAAGAGCTCCTGCACCGCCGAATTTGCCGATTTCCGGATAAATGTTAAGTCCGGTCAATATTACACTGAGAAGGATCAGCAGCAAAGAGCACCAGCTGCCGGCGGTTTCTTTGTCAGCGCCTAAGGAGGCCGCAGCATTCAGGATCCACTGCCCCAGCGTACAGATCAGCCCTCCGGTAAAAAAAGCTTTTGTCATATTCAGAGGAAGGCTGTGAGAGGGAGTGATCCGTTTTACATACTGTTGGTATTGTTTCTGTTTTTTTAATTGTTCGGAAGTTGGCATATCTGTTTTCCTTTCTGAAAAATTCCTTTTGACTTTTATCTGGTTTGTGAATATAATTTGGGGGTATTACCAGCCAAAATAATAGTAGATCAGTGCACCGGCCGCTTTTCCGGCTGCAATGGACAGAATGATCAGAGGAAGTCCCTGCTTCAACTGAATCCTTCGTACAAAAACAGGGAACATATCTGCTATTTCTGCAAGCGCCAGGATCCAGCCGCCCAGGAAAATACCGGAAAAAATTCCAAAGATCAAAAGAAAGGGCCGGCCTATGGGGAGCGGAAGATGGAAAAGAAAGAAAAGATTTCCAAAGAAGATCCCCAGCAAGCTCATGTCTTCGTACAATGAGATATGGTCCGCCGTATGGGTGATCCCGGCATAACGGGGAACTATAGAAAGAGCAATGAGAAGCCCGGCAACACCGCTTGCGATGATGATCCCGGAACAAAGTCCAAGGATCCCGAGAAATATTTGATCCCACATAAAAGAACTCCTTTCTGTTGTTTTAGTGGTTATTATATAAATATCTTCAAAAATTATACGGCAATTCTTAAAAAACTATGAAAACCTGTACTTTTCATACAGTGGATAGTATAATTAGAAAAGATGATTAATGACGCAGGAGGTTTGCGTATGTACGACGCATATTCCCGAATGGAATTATTATTGGGACGAGCTGGTGTGGATCGTCTGGGAAGAGCGCAGATAGCAGTTTTTGGTCTTGGCGGAGTAGGATCTTATGCGGTGGAAGCTCTTGCACGCTGCGGTGTAGGAAGCCTTACTCTGGTAGATCACGACGTGGTGTCTGCTACGAACATTAACAGACAGCTGTTTGCCCTGCATTCCACGATCGGTCAGAAAAAAGTCCAGGTCGCTAAAGAACGAATACGTGACATTGATGAAAATATCCTGGTGCATACTTATGAAACATTTTATAATAAGGATACCGCAGGAATGTTTGATCTGAGATCCTATGATTATATCATAGACGCCGTTGACACTATGGAGTCGAAACTTCTCCTTATTGAGCAGGCAGCGGCATGCCGTACTCCGGTGATCTCCTGTCTGGCAACCGAGGGCAGGATCAATCCTTCCAGATTTGAGATCGCAGATATCTCAAGGACTGGCAGCATTTGTCAGGCGGCAAAAAAAATGCGTTCTGAACTTCGTAAAAAAGGAATCCGCAAAGTAAAGGTGCTGTATTCCAGAGAACGGTGTCCTAAGGGCGCCGGGACGGAAGGCGGAACTTTGACAGGAAGCATATCCTTTGTCCCCAGTGTGGCCGGGATGCTGATCGCCGGAGAGGTGGTCAGGGATATTCTTATGGAAAAGAAAAAGAAAAATTAAAATAAATAGAAAGTGTGAGGAAGAGAATCTGTGAGAGAAGAGATCAGACAGAAATTTATTGAGCTTCTGGGAAAGGACAGGGTGCTCTTTGACGAACCAATGAGCAGTCACACAACGTTTCGGATCGGAGGTCCGGCGGATATCTTTACCATGCCGGAAGATAAGCAGCAGATTGCAGCTATCGTGAAACTGTGCAAAAAAGAGCAGATCCCTTTTTTTGTTCTTGGTAACGGAAGCAATCTTCTTGTAAGTGATAAAGGATATCGTGGCGTGATCATTCAGATGGACCGCAACATGTCAGAAATAAAAGTAGAAGGAAACCAGATCCGTGCCTGTGCCGGTGCGCTTCTTTCTTCCGTTGCGGTGGCAGCAAAAAATGCTTCCCTTACAGGCTTTGAGTTTGCTGGCGGGATTCCGGGAACGCTTGGGGGTGCGGTAGTGATGAATGCCGGTGCCTATGGCGGAGAGCTGAAAGACGTATTAAAAGAGGCCGTGGTACTTACCGGAGACGGAGAACTTCTGACGCTTCCGGCAGAAAAACTGGAGATGGGATATCGCACCAGTATCATAAAGACTTCCGGATATCTGGTTCTGGAAGCAGTGATCGCTCTGGAAAAAGGAGATCAGGAAGAAATCCGGTCCAGAATGAAAGAATTGTCAGACAGACGTACGGAAAAACAGCCGCTGGACTACCCAAGTGCAGGAAGTACATTTAAGCGTCCGGAGGGCTACTTTGCCGGCAAGCTGATCATGGACAGCGGACTCAGAGGATATCGCATTGGCGGCGCCCAGGTATCTGAGAAGCATTGTGGGTTCGTGATCAATGCAGGAGACGCTACTGCAGAAGATGTGAGGGCATTGATGAATCATGTGATTCATACGGTACAGGAGAAGTACGGTGTGACACTGGAGCCGGAAGTGAAGTTTCTGGGAGAATTTTAACTTTTTAACGGGAGATAAGAGATGCGTCTTGTAATTGTAACAGGTTTATCCGGAGCGGGAAAATCCACTGCTCTGAAAATGCTGGAGGATGCCCGCTATTTTTGTGTGGATAATCTTCCGATTCCGCTGGTAAGTAAATTTGTATCACTGATGGCAGGCATGCAGGGAGAAGATGTCCAGAACGCGGCAATAGGAATTGATGCCAGAAGCGGAAGATCGCTAAGAGAACTTGAACAAGTTCTGGATCAGCTCAGTGAATCTGGATATGAGTTTGAAATTCTGTTTCTGGATGCAGAGGACCGTGTGCTTGTAAAAAGATATAAAGAATCCCGAAGAAGCCATCCTCTTTCTATGTACGGAAGAGTAGATGAGGGGATCCGGCAGGAACGGGAAAAAATGCACTTTCTGAAAGAAAGAGCAGATTACATCATTGATACGACTCATCTTCTTGCCAGAGAACTGAAAAAAGAAGTGAACCGAATTTTTGTAGATAATGGAAAATTCGGAAATATGGTGATCTCTGTTTTGTCTTTTGGTTTTAAGTATGGGATACCGGATGATGCAGACCTTGTTTTTGATGTGAGATTTCTGCCAAATCCTTATTATATTGATGAACTGCGTCCTCATACAGGTATGGATGACGATGTTTATGGATATGTAATGGACAGTCCGGCAGCAGGAGAATTTGCAGACAAGCTCACGGATATGATACGCTTTCTGATTCCTAATTATGTGAAAGAGGGAAAGACCAGTCTGGTGATCGCGATTGGATGTACCGGTGGCAGACACAGGTCAGTAACTCAAACTTCCCACACGGTTTTGATGTTTTGAACCTTGAAAAATCAATACTTTAACCCATAAAAAAGGCACAAACCGCCTGCATATGGTATAATTGAATTGCCAAAAACAA
>JAETOL010000016.1 GCA_021771755.1 Lachnospiraceae bacterium
ATTTCCTGCTGGATACCTGCTTTTGCACAGCTTCTCTTGAATCTGCGAAGAGCGCTATCTAAAGTCTCGTTTTCTTTTACGATAACGTTTGACATAGACTCACACCTAACCTCCCTCCAGTTGTAGATTGTGCTAAAATACAACTGTCTGGGTATTTTTCTTGCACGAGTTATATTATATATCATAGCCTCGACTTTCGTCAACAGCTTTTGGTTAATTTTGCAAAATATTTTTCACTTTTCTTTATGCCAGCTGCTGTTCCAGGATTCCTGCCGCTGCATCAATGGCTTCCTGAGCTTTTTCCGGATTCTTACCGCCGGCCTGAGCCATGTTCGGACGACCGCCTCCGCCGCCGCCTGCAATGGCAGCCACTGCCTTGATCAGATTTCCGGCATGAGCTCCGGCTTTCTGTGCCCCGTCTGTAGCCATGGCAAGAAGATTTACTTTACCGCCGTTTACAGCAGCAAGAAGTACAACACCTTCTCCAAGCTTTTCTTTCAGCTGGTCGCCCAGATCACGAAGTCCGTTCATGTCAACACCTTCTACTTTGGCAGCAAGAAGCTTCACACCTTTCACTTCCACAACCTGGTTCATAACATCGCCGAGGGATCCCTGTGCCAGTTTGCTCTTCAGGGAATCATTCTCACTGTGAAGAGCCTTTACTTCAGCCTGAAGATGAGTGATCTTCTCTGTCACTTCAGAAGGCTGGGTCTTCAGAGCCTTTGCAGCCTCTCTGAGCATCTGCTCCTGATGTTTGTAATAGTCTACCACTGCATTTCCGGTAAGCGCTTCAATACGGCGGACACCTGCTGCAATACCGGATTCGGAAACGATCTTAAAGAGCATGATCGAAGATGTATTCTTTACATGAGTGCCTCCGCAAAGCTCTTTAGAAAAATCTCCCATGGATACTACACGTACCTTCTGATCATATTTTTCTCCAAAAAGAGCCATAGCTCCGGATTTCTTTGCCTCTTCAATATCCATCACTGCTGTCTCTACCGGAAGGGCAGCCTGGATCTCCTGATTTACAAGAGCCTCTGTTTTTTCCAGCTCTTCTTCTGTCATCGCCTGGAAATGAGCAAAGTCAAATCTTAATCTGTCCGGTGTTACCAGAGAACCTTTCTGCTCTACATGGGAACCAAGAACAGTCTTCAGCGCC
This sequence comes from Lachnospiraceae bacterium, assembly GCA_021771755.1. Lineage (GTDB taxonomy): Bacteria > Bacillota > Clostridia > Lachnospirales > Lachnospiraceae > Blautia_A. The sequence goes on from JAETOL010000016.1 coordinate 1,163, forward strand.
TTCTGAAGAAGATGAGTCGCACTGTGGTTCTTCTCTGTATCGCGGCGCTTGCTTTCTGCCACTTTCAGGGAAACCGTTTCTCCCTGAGAGATCATACCGGATTCCATATATCCCACATGGCCGAATTTGCCGCCGCGAAGCTTAATGGTATCCTCCACTACAAATTTGCCATTGGCAGTCTCGATCACACCGGTATCGCCTTCCTGACCGCCCATTGTGGCATAGAACGGAGTTTCTTTTACAAAAACAGTACCCTTCTGGCCTTCTACCAGAGAAGCAGTCAGTTCGCTTTCTCCTGCAAGAACGGTTACCTCTGACTCATAAGAAAGATGATCGTAGCCTGTAAATTCTGTTGTGACAGAAGTATCGATCTCGTCATAAACGGTAGCATCTGCACCCATATAGTTGGTCACTTCACGGGCAGTACGTGCTTTTACCCTCTGCTCTTCCATGGCAGCCTGGAATCCATCTTCATCAATTCCATAACCCTTTTCTTCAAGGATCTCTTTTGTCAGATCAAGAGGGAATCCGTAAGTATCATAAAGCTTAAATGCATTTTCTCCGGAAAGTGTTTTTTCGCCTTTTGCCTTCATCTCCTCTTCCATATCAGAAAGGATGCGGAGACCCTGGTCGATGGTTTTGTTAAACTGGTTTTCTTCGTTGGTAAGTACCTTGAAGATAAATTCCTTTTTCTCCTCAAGTTCCGGATATCCGTCTTTGGAACCTTTGATTACTTCTGCACTTAATTTTGCAAGGAAAATTCCCTCAATACCCAGAAGACGTCCATGACGTGCCGCACGGCGGATCAGACGGCGGAGAACGTAACCGCGGCCTTCGTTTGTCGGCATGATACCGTCAGAGATCATAAATGTAGCAGAACGGATGTGATCTGTGATCAGGCGGATGGAAACATCATCCTGATATTCTTTTCCGTATTCCTTATCTGCTACCTGGCAGACAAGATTACGAAGAGAGCAGATCGTATCCACATCAAAAATAGAATCCACATCCTGGACAACTACAGCCAGACGCTCCAGACCCATACCTGTATCGATGTTCTTGTTCTGCAGTGTTTCATAATTGCCGTTTCCGTCGTTTTCAAACTGTGTAAATACGTTGTTCCACACTTCGATATAACGGTCACATTCGCATCCTACTGTACAGTCCGGTTTGCCGCAGCCGTATTTTTCTCCACGGTCATAATAAATCTCTGAACATGGACCGCAGGGGCCTGCGCCATGCTCCCAGAAATTATCTTCCTTTCCAAAACGGAAAATACGTTCAGCCGGAATACCAATCTCTTTATTCCAGATCTCAAACGCCTCATCATCTTCCAGGTATACGGAAGGATACAGACGTTCCGGATCCAGTCCGACAACCTCTGTCAGAAACTCCCATGACCAGGCAATGGCTTCATGCTTGAAATAATCTCCGAAAGAAAAGTTTCCGAGCATCTCAAAGAAAGTGCCGTGGCGGGCTGTTTTTCCGACATTCTCAATATCGCCGGTACGGATACATTTCTGGCAGGTTGCCACTCTTGTCCTTGGCGGGATCTCAGCCCCTGTAAAGTAAGGCTTCAGAGGAGCCATACCTGCATTGATCAGCAGAAGGCTCTTATCTCCCTGTGGTACAAGGGAAAAGCTTTTCATAACAAGATGTCCCTTGCTCTCCATAAAATCCAGGAACATCTGACGAAGCTCGTTTACTCCGTATTTTTTCATGATCGTTTCCTCCTCTATTTCACACACACCTTATGGAATTTCTTTTTGCCGCGTTTCAGCACCATGCCTTCTTCGCTGAAATCCTCTTTTTTCACTGTGTGTTTGATATCTGTAATCTTTTCACCGTCGATGGATACTCCACCCTGTTCGATCGCACGGCGACCCTCGGAGCGGCTCGGAACAAGGCCGGTTTTTACCAGAATGGTAATAAGGTCGATGCTGCCATCCTGGAAATCCTCATCCGTAAGCTCTGTGGACGGCATATTCTCTGTATTGGCTCCGCCTGCAAAAAGCGCTCTGGCACCTTCCTGTGCTTTCTTTGCCTCTTCCTCACCGTGTACCAGATTGGTCAGCTCATAAGCCAGCACTTCTTTTGCCTTGTTCAACTGACTGCCTTCCCATTTTGCCATCTCTTCGATTTCCTCCAGCGGAAGGAAGGTAAGAAGACGCATACATTTGATCACATCCGCATCATCCACATTTCTCCAGTACTGGTAAAAATCAAATGGTGAAGTTTTGTTCGGATCAAGCCATACAGCTCCGGACTGTGTCTTGCCCATCTTCTTTCCTTCGGAATTCAGAAGAAGTGTGATGGTCATGGCATGTGCGTCCTTGCCAAGCTTTCTGCGGATCAGTTCCGTACCGCCCAGCATGTTGCTCCACTGGTCGTCACCACCGAACTGCATGTTGCAGCCGTATTTCTGGAACAGCATATAGAAATCATAGCTCTGCATGATCATGTAGTTAAATTCCAGGAAGCTTAATCCTCTTTCCATACGCTGCTTGTAGCATTCTGCGGTCAGCATACGGTTTACAGAAAAGTGAGGTCCCACTTCACGGAGAAGCTCTACATAGTTCAGACCCATGAGCCAGTCTGCATTGTTTACCATAAGCGCTTTTCCTTCAGAAAAATCAATAAAACGCTCCATCTGCTTTTTGAAACAGTCAATGTTGTGCTGGATGGTTTCTTTTGTCATCATCTGACGCATGTCGGTTCTTCCGGAAGGATCGCCGATCATACCGGTTCCGCCGCCAAGAAGGGCAATGGGACGGTTTCCTGCCATCTGAAGACGCTTCATCAGGCACAGTGCCATAAAGTGTCCCACATGAAGGCTGTCTGCAGTAGGGTCAAAGCCAATATAAAATGTAGCCCTTCCATTGTTTACCATCTCTTTGATCTCGTCTTCGTTTGTCACCTGGGCGATCAGCCCTCTGGCCTGCAGTTCTTCCCAAACTGTCATAATATCTTCCTCCTATACTAAAAAGCCCGGTTCCTGTCCTTTTAGGACGAGAACCGGGTCCCGTGATACCACCTAAATTCACAGAAAGCTTCCGCCTTCTGCCTCGTTGAGCACGATAACGTGTGCCGATCCGCTGCAGCCTACTTACAGGATATCCTCTGTTCGGTGCAGAGCTCCGAGATGTATTCGCAAAAGTTCCGCACGCGCCTCTCACCATCCGGCAGCTCTCTGTGTGCTTTCCTGAAGCTACTTCTTCTCTTCCAAGCCGTTTCATATACTTCTAAAAGTATACAAATCCACCCATTATTTGTCAAGAGGGATTGCCCTGTAATTTATCAACTTAAAGTGTCAAAGAACGCTGTCCAATCCCTCATCTGTATAAAGCTCTGTTCCATCGGCAGCAGCCGTTGCAAGCTGATCGCACCGCTCATTCAGAGGATTGTCCGCATGTCCTTTTACCCAGCGGAACGTTACCTGATGTGGTTCTTTTGCCTTCAGAAGACGCTTCCACAGATCCACATTTTTTACATCCTGATTTTTTCCACGCTTCCAGTTTTTTTTCAGCCAGGAATCGATCCAGTGCTGATTGAACGCATCCACCAGATATTTGGAATCAGAAAAAAGTTCCACCTGGCAGGGACGGTTCAATGCCTCCAGGGCCACAATAGCAGCCATCAGCTCCATACGGTTGTTTGTTGTTTTTTTATAGCCCCGGGATAATTCTCTTTCATGAAGCTGCCCTTTGGTATCCACATACTGAAGAACCGCTCCATAGCCTCCCGGTCCGTCCGGATTTCCTCTGGCAGCGCCATCGGTATATATTTTTACATACATGTTGTTTCCTCCTGTCATACTTTATGCGCTGCAAAAGAGCGCTTCCTTCTTTTTGCATCTGCCAGGATCCTGTGGGGATTACTGACAAAAATCTCCTCTGCACAAGTACGGCCAAATTTATTTTCTACATAGGCATAAGCCTCTCCCAGTCTGGATATGCGCTCCCTGCTCCCATGACTGTCCGAGCCTACAAAATGAACGGCGCCATGTTTCATTAATGTTTTACAGAAGCGTTTCGTGCCGAAACCTTCTTTCCCTATAAGACTGTCCGCATTTACCTGAATATAGGCTCCCATAGAAATCAGTTCCTCTACAAAATCTATATTTCCGCGCATGCAGTCATATCTCTCCGCGTGGGCAATGATAGGTTTATATCCGCTGCTAAGAAGAGCATACAAACGTTCCCGGATATAAAATGTATCCATGCGATTGGAGAACTCTGTCAATACATATCTGGATCCTGCCATCGACATGACTCGGCCTGTTCTGAGAAGCGAAACCATATCCGCCTCCGCATGAAATTCACATCCCAGGTATAATTGCAGGCTCTCGTCATACTCCCAGGCAACCTCTCTGAGAAAACGACACTCCCTGGTCACGTTCCATTTTCAGCATTCTTACTGCTTCTTTTATATCCACAGCACCATCATCCACACAGGGACTCTTTTAAAAGATAATTAAAAAGCACCTGGTGCTCCTGCACCTCTTCTTCAAAATGCAGATTTCGATACTGACCTTCCAGAATATAAGACAGCTCAATATCATGCGTAGCCGCAAAAGGAAGAACCCATTTCTGATTAAGAGCGCTGAGTATTCTGGAAGAAGCAGCGATTCTCTCAATGGTATTTGTACCTCTCAGCACCTCGTCAATAATGCAGAGAAGCGGCTCTTCCTTTTTACTTTCATCTATAATTCTTTTCAAAGACCGAATCTCTACAATAAAATAGCTTTCTCCCCCTGACAGATCATCTCGCAGTGCCATAGAAGTCATCACTTTCAGAAAAGGCGCCTCATAATGAGAGCAGGTACAGGTAAGCACTGTCTGAGCTAAAATACTGTTAATCGCAACATTTTTCAAAAATGTAGATTTTCCAGATGCATTGGACCCTGTAACCAATATTCCCGTTTCTGCGTCAATGCTATTTGCCACAGGTTCCCGTATCAGTGGATGATAAAGATCTTCCGTCTTCAGACGAATATGTCCCGCTTCTTTCTGCAGAAATTCCGGTCTGCACCAAAGCGGAAGCAGTTCTCGAAAAGAAGCAATAGAAATAGCGGCATCCAGTTCACCCAGACTGTCTAAAAGCGTCATAATGGTTTTCGTCTTTCCCTGGATCGATTTCAGCGTCTTATTATATGTGATAATATCGATATGAAAGACCATTCGGATATAATCAAGAATCAACTGTGCCGGATCTCCTGAATTTTCGTTTTTGCTGGTAAGAAAAAAGGCTCTTTTCTTCAAACCTGACAAAGCAATTCTGCCATCACGGATATGTTCCATCTGTTTCTTTGTCTCGGGCCAGTCCACATTTTCCATTTTTTCCGCCATATCCAGCATGCGCAAAAAACTGGAAAAGCAATCCAGGAAGGCCCCGATCCGGGCTCTGTCATTTCCTGAATAATAATAAATCACATTTCCCGTACTAAGCAATACAAATAGCAAAAGCCCCGGCGCCGGGTATAAAGGAAGAATCACAAACAACGCAGCCAAAAGCACGATCAGCATAAGCCAATGTGGACCGGTACGGACTGCAGGCGCATTTTCCAGGGCTAATATCGTATCGGCAAGTGAGCCATGCCATGTTTTCCCGACTCCTGACAGCATGATCTGCATTTTCTCACGCTTTTCTTTATTTTCCGCAAAAAATCGGATAAGATCTTCGCGTTTTTCAATTTCTTTTTTTTGAAACAAGGGACGTCTTAACATATCATAAAGGACATCTTCTCCCGGTGATGAAACAGTCTGATTGATCAGCATATATATCCTGTCCATATCCAGGTCATTCCAGGTAATATCGTCTATGCAGAATCCCTGTCCTTCTCTTCTGCGAAAATAGTGGGAAATGTTTTCGATATCTCCGGGAGAGTATTCCCGTTCCGGAACCTGTCCATACACTCTTTGTATTTTCCGCCGCAGTCGTTTTTGATTTTTTTGTTTCTCATAGACAATCCATATAATAAATGAGGCAAACAAAGCTGCAGATATGAGAATCACCATTATATACGGATGCATACAACCACCTTTCTCTATGCAAAAATATCATCATGAACCCTTTTTGCTCTTTTATTAAGCTTGAGTATACTGAAAAAATTTTTTTCTGTCAATCATAACCCGTAGTCACAGAGGACATCCTGGTTTCATAATATGAAGTGTAGAACAAATTACGGAGGATTTTATAATGAGTGATTTAGCTGCTACAAACTGTGGTTGCGGAGAAGAAAGATGTGGTTGCGGATGTGAAAATCAGTGCGGTTGCGGATGCGGCGGCAATACTGCAAACGGAATCACAGGAGGCGGCTCCTGCAGTTGTATCCTTTGGCTCATTATTCTTATGTGCATCTGCGGAAACAATAACAACAACTGCGGATGCAGCAATAACAATGGGGACTGCTGCTGGATCCTTGTAATTCTTCTCCTTCTTTGCGGCGGATGCGGCAATGGATGGGGCGGAAACAACGGTTGTTTCTGATCTTTCCATAAGAAAACGGGCAGAGGTTAATTCCTCTGCCTGTTTCTTTTTTCCTTTTTTATGTTCTGTTCTTTTCTCTTTTTTTCTTTTTCTCTCAGACATTCCAGATCTATTTCATAAAAGGCGTTTCCGTCAAGAACAAGTCTCTGCTTTTTTTCCTCCAAAACAATCCCTCCATCATATGCTCTGTTTTATTATATGAGAAATGCTTTTTTCATGTACCATGGGGCAATCGTCACATATGCTGCATATCATGGATACAGAAAGCATATATTTCAGCAAAGGAGTTCGTTTTATGGATCAGGAATCAATTTCCCAGACCGCATTGGACCAGATGGTAAGCAATGACCGGGGACAGCTTCTCAAAGCAGCCGTTCCTTATCTGTCCCCTCAGGGGCAGCGGATGATCTCTATTTTTTCCAAACTTCAGGAGCTTCGTAATACCATTGCACTTTTTTCTCCGGATCGGCAGGGAATGCGCACCTGTGCCGTCTCTGTCTCAGACCCGGCAGAGGTTCTCCAGGATCTTCGGCGTTTCAGCTATGGGCAAAGCCGCCAGATACTGGATCAGACAGCAGACATGATGGCTATGATCGAGATCATAAAAGTTCTCCATGAATAAAAAAAGGAAGGGATTTATATGGATACCAATTGGCAGAATGATCCAAAACTTGCAGGTATGGATAAAACCAAACTGGAAATGCTGCAGAATCTTGCAGAACAGGGAACCGGCAAGAGCGCCTCTGATATGCTCCCGTTTCTTATGAGCGCAGCTGCCCGGGGAAAAAGCAACGGACTTCAATTTACATCTGATGAGATCTCTACTGTATTGGAAGTCCTTAAAATGGGAAAATCTCCCCAGGAAGCTGCAAAGTTAGATCGTATTGTCTCTCTTATGAAAATGATCCGGTAAGGAATCAGCTGTTTTTGCTGACTCCCTCCATAATGCATTCTCTTAAAAATGCAAGCGCATGTGCAGTTGTCTGTTCCCGTACCTTAGCACGGTTGCCGGTAAAATGGTACTCGCGGACAACTGTCTTGCCATTATAACAACAGCCCATAAAGACTGTTCCTACCGGTTTTTCCTTTGTACCTCCGTCCGGTCCTGCAATTCCGGTTACAGAAAGGCAAATATCTGTTTTTGATACAAAACAGCCGCCCTTTGCCATCTCTTTTGCACATTTTTCTGAAACTGCACCATTTACCTTAAGTGTGGATTTTTTTACTCCAAGGGTTTTTCGCTTCGCCCGGTTGCTGTAGGTAACCATACCCTGAAGAAATACTTCGGATGCTCCCGGAACATTTACGATTCTGGAGGCAATGGCGCCTCCCGTACAGGACTCCGCCAGAGAAAGCGTCAGTTTCTGGTCTTTTAACATATCCACCACTGCTTCTTCCAGTGTCTTTCCTTCATCAGTAGCAAAAATGTTCTTTCCAAAACGGCTCTTCAGTTCTCTGACAATAGGTTTGATCAGTTTCTTGCACTCTTTTTCACTTTCTGCCTTCGCAGTAATCCTTAAATGAACTTCGCCGGTCTTGGCGTAAGGAGCGATTGTAGGATTCGACTGTTTTTCAATCAGATCCTGGATTTCTTCCGCAACCTGGCTCTCTCCAATGGAACAGATTTTTACCATCTGAGAATAAATGATCTCTGGCTGTTTTTTGCGTAAATAAGGAAATACTTCTTCTTCAAACATAGGTTTCAGCTCGTTTGGAGGTCCCGGAAGAAGAATCGCTGTTTTCCCGTTTTTCTCAATGATCAGACCCGGAGCAGTTCCATTATGATTATCAAGTACCAAAGCCCCCTGGGGAACCATAGCCTGTTTGTAATTATTGGACGTGATCCTGCGCTGTGCATCATTTTTTTTGTACTGTTTCAGATACGTGTCCAAAAGTTCTCTGCTGTGTGCATCCTCAACAAGAGAAAGACCCATTACCTCTGCGGTAATCTCTTTTGTGAGGTCATCTTCCGTAGGTCCCAGACCTCCGGTAAGGATAACAACGTCCGAACGATCCAGAGCTGTTTTGATCGTACTTCTCATTCTTTCTTCATTGTCTCCCACCACAGTCTGATAATACAAAGTCAGACCAAGCTGCGCACATTTTTCTGCCAGATAAGCACTGTTTGTATTTACAATATTTCCAAGTAATATTTCTGTTCCCACTGCTACCAATTCTGTAATCATCTTTTGCAGCCTCCTTTTTTCTATCCCTTAAATAAAATGAAAGTTTCTATTATTCCTGCATGGACAGCACAGAACGGTTCTGCCATATGTAGGTGATCAAAGAAATGATCGTCAGTGCAAGTGACAGCCAGATAAAGATCTGCTCCAGCACTGCAAATGCCCCGCCAAAATGCAGGATCAACAGAATGATCATGATCATCTGGGATACCGTTTTAAATTTTCCCCAGTAGTTCGCTGCGATAACAATGCCGTTCTCTGCAGCAATCAAACGGAACCCGCTGATAATAAACTCACGCGCAATGATCACAATTACGATCCATGCCGGCAGTCTCTCCAGCTGGATCATACAGATCATTGCAGAGCATACAAGCAGTTTATCGGCCAGTGGATCCATAAATTTGCCAAAATTTGTTACCAGATGATGTTTCCTTGCAAGGTAACCATCAAACCAGTCCGTTACACTGGCACCTACAAAGATCACCAGAGAAATGTATCTGTTTGCCTCTCCTCCTATATCTGTCAAAAGAAACAGAACCATAAAAGGAACAAGTATCATTCGTCCAACTGTCAGTTTATTCGGTGTATTCATCTGCCAATTCTCCTATCAAATCATATTCCAGTGCTCCGGTTACTCTGACTTTAGCAAAATCTCCTGTCATCAAAAGTTCTCCTGTCTGCACAAAAAGATAACCGTCCACTTTCGGAGCATCTCCATACGTACGTGCGATATAAGCACTTTCCCCGGATACTTTTCCCTCTATCATGACCATCAGTTCCTGTCCGACCCTGTCATTTCCTTTTTCCAGGGAAATTTCCTGCTGAAGTTCCATAAGCTGGTCTCTTCGTTCTTCTTTCAGTTCCTCCGGAACCTGATCCGCCATTTTTTCTGCCGGAGTTCCTTCCTCCGGAGAGTAGGTAAAGGCTCCCAGGCGGTCAAATTCCATCTCGTCTACAAACTCCATCAATTCCTGATGGTCTTCCTCTGTCTCACCTGGAAATCCGGTGATCAGAGTCGTACGCAAAACGATGTCCGGAATCTCTCTTCTTAATTTTTCTACAATTTCTGTGAGCTGGGCTCTGGTAGTGCGGCGTCCCATTCTTTTCAGAATCTTGTCACTGGCATGCTGGATCGGGAGATCCAGATAATGGCATATCTTTTTTTCCTCTTTCATTACCTGGATCAGTTCATCGTAAATCTCCTCCGGATAGCAGTAAAGTACACGAATCCAGCGGATTCCCTTGATCTGACACAGTTTCTTCAAAAGAATATGGAGCGTTTTCTTTCCATAAATATCTGTTCCGTATACGGTAGTCTCCTGTGCTACCAGGATCAGTTCCTTCACGCCCTGTTCTGCCATATATTCTGCCTGTGCAAGAAGGCGCTCTTCCGGCACACTGCGGAATTTTCCGCGCAGAGAAGGAATGATACAATAAGTACAGTGCTTATCACATCCCTCTGCAATCTTCAGATATCCATAATGTCCTCCTGTAGTAAGAATCGGACGGCCGGAGTCTTCCGGGAGTTCGTTGATATCCCGATATTCCTCGAAATGTCTTCCTGCACAGGCCTCATCTACTGCTTTCAAAATATCTCTATAAGAAGAAGTCCCAAGAACTGCATCCACTTCTGGAATTTCCTGAATAATCTCCTCCTTATAGCGCTGTGCCATACAGCCAGTTACGATCAGAACCTTACAGGTACCTGCTTTTTTGTACTCTGCCATTTCCAGAATGTTTTCAATACTTTCTTCTTTGGCATCATGGATAAAACAACAGGTATTGATCACAATGATCTCTGCATCCTCTTCTGCATCCACGATCTCGTGACCGCTTCCGGTAAGAAGTGCCAGCATTTCCTCTGAATTTGTCAGATTCTTATCGCAGCCAAGTGATATAAATAATATTCTCATAAAATCTCCTGATACATATAAGGAGCGCTGTAAAAACAACGCCCCACTCTCTCTGTTTTATTCTTCGGTTTCTTCCTCAACTGTCTCAACAGTTTCTACAGCAGCCTCTGTTTCTGCTGCAGTAGTTTCTTCTGCCTGTAAAGCTGTCTCTTCTTCTTCGCTGTTATCTGCGACGATCTTTACCTGTCCCTGATAAAATTCATCAATGGCAACAGAAATAGGTTTCTTTCCTGCTGCACCTTTTACCATAGGTTCTGCACCAGCAATAAGCTGGCGTGCACGTTTGCTGGTAGCCAATACCAGAGAGTAGCGGCTGTTCAGCATCATGGTGTTGTCGTCTTCCTCTGCGTTATTATTGATTGCCTGGATCAGTTCTGAATAGGACGGATGAATCATATTATAAATCTCCTTTCGTTAATTCCCGGGATTGCTCCTGGATTTTTTTGATAAACTCTGTATTTCGCTGTGTTTTGCAGCGTTCACTTGAAATGATCCGGTGAAGCTCGTCAACGCACTCCTCCAGTTCATCATTCACCAAAAGATAATCATAATCTTCTATTCCTTCGGCTTCCTCCGACGCTCTGCTTAAACGGGAGCGAATCACCTCGGGTGCTTCGGTTCCTCTTCCAACCAGACGTCGTTCCAGTTCTTCCATACTTGGCGGAGTCACAAAAATCAATACCGCCTCAGGAATCTTTTCTTTTATCTTCCGTGCACCCTGGATTTCAATTTCCAGGATCACATTTTTGCCTTCGGAAAGCTTCTCCTCCACATAAGGACGAGGGGTTCCATAATAATTGTCTACATATCTGGCATATTCCAGAAGCTGATCCTCACGGATCATCTGCTCTACCTCTTCTACTGTACGGAAAAAATAGGCTTTTCCGTCTTCTTCTCCCGGTCTGGGAGCACGGGTGGTCACTGAAACAGACAACGCATACTCCTGATATTTTTCCAGGAGGCGTTTCATAACGGTTCCCTTACCTGCTCCGGAAAATCCGGAAACTACTGCCAAAACACCTTTACTCATGTTCTTCTCCTCTGTCTTCAAAATCATATGCTTCCGCAAACCGCCTTGCTATGGTTTCCGGCTGAAGAGCCGATAATACAATATAGTCATCTGAAGTGACGATCACAGCCTTTGTCTTACGCCCCTGAGTGGCATCCACCAGAGAACGTGTTCCCTTAATGCTCTGTACCATGCGTTTTACCGGAGCAGCATCCGGGCTGACTACAGCAACGATCTTTTGAGAATTTACAACATTTCCAAAGCCTACATTTATCAACTTTGCCACCGATCGGTCTGCCTCCATTATTCTATATTCTGAATTTGTTCGCGAATCTTCTCAATTTCTGTCTTCAGATCGATCGCAATATCTGAAACCTGGATGTCACTGGATTTTGACAAGATCGTATTTGCCTCTCTGTTCATCTCCTGCGCCATAAAATCCAGCTTACGTCCCACACCTTCCTGTTCGGTCAGTATTTTTCTCATCCCGCGAATGTGGCTGTGAAGCCGGACAGTTTCTTCATCATTACAAATTTTATCTGAAAAAAGAACAACCTCTGCAGCAATACGATTATCATCGATCTGTGAATCTTCCAGAAGCTCATGAACTTTTGTTTCCAGTTTTTCTCTATATGCCTGGACAACTTCAGGAGAGCGTTTCTCTACTGCACATACCTTTTCATCCAGACCGTCCAGTTTCATCAGAAGGTCCTTTTTCAGATGTTCGCCTTCTCGTTCTCTTGTCTCAACAAATTTTTTGCAGGCTTCCCGCAGGGGCATCTCCAGACAGTTCCAGAGTTTTTCTTCATTTACCGGCTGCTCTTCCATAGTAAGAACCTCCGGATAACGGGAAAGCATCGTCACACTCACATCATTTTTCAGCTGAAATTCCTGTTCCATTTCTTTTAAATATCCCAGATACTCTGCTGCAAGATCACGATTGTATTTCAATGCAACGCTTCCGGCTGTATAGTCTTCGTAGGTGATAAAAATATCCACCTTACCCCGCTGCATATAGGTCTTCATCAGATTACGGACCTGCCCTTCAAAAAGATTCAGCTTCCTGGGCATTTTGATGTTCAGATCCAGATATCTGTGGTTCACTGATTTCAGCTCTACTGTGATCTTCCACTCTTTTGTCACGGCTTCAGCCCGGCCGAAGCCTGTCATACTTTTTATCATAATGTCTTCTCACTTTGCAGGTTACTTATATCTTTACATACAGATTGATTATAAAACATCTGAACAGGGTAGTCAATTATTTTTTCGGATTGTCTCATTTTCCTTCAGCCCCAAATACCGCTGCGAACCTCTTCCAAATGATCCAGAATATAATTATATATTTCTATGGAAACATCATCCGGATAATGAGTCCCATCCAATGTGGAATAACCGTTTTCCATCAAATGCGTATAGATATCGATATAAGTGACGCCTATCAAATTTGCTTCCATTGAGGAATTAAAGCTTTCAATCTGATCATTCGTTACATAAGGATCCTTTTCTACCGGTCCTACAGACACAAAATAAGTGGAAGCTCCCAGGTCTGTCCATTCCTTCGCCTTCTGATTGATATAATGAATATATTCATTTACATGATGAACATCGTTTACTCCCATCAGAATGATCACTGCCGTATTGTCTTCAATCTCGTTTTCAATTTCCGGTACTCCGTCAGAAACCATCCAGTCATATCCCATAGAAGACAGACAGGACCATATGCTGTCATCCTGGACTGCATCACGGATCGCCTCTGTTCTGGAATCTCCAATAAAAATAAGCTTATCATTCGTCACAGTTTCCGGATGGTCCGGCTTACTGAGCATGCCTTCCTCTGCACCACAGACCTGTCCAGGAAATAAAACAAAAAAACACAACATCAGGGTCAGGATCACACCTGAAATAAAAACACACTTTTTCACCATCACACCTCCCAATGTATCAGATGCTTTGATTCCATTTCGGATGTTTTTACTATGACACAGTTTTTTCAGAATGTCAAACAATAGAAAAGGACCGTCCTGCTGACCGGAATCCCGGTTCCAATCAGACAGACAGTCCTTTTCTGGGTCTTTATGGGTTTTATATTTTATGGGTTTACATGAGTGATTCTTCTATATAATAATACAAGGTAAATCAATTATTTCTCGCCAGGCATTTTCCATGCATGGTGATCTGTATGAAGAAGCTGATGCGCTCTGTGCGAAAGAGGCTTTTCAAAATAATCTTCATAGCATTTCAGTACAGACGGGTTTTCATGAGAAAACCTGAGTTCGTTTGCTGCATCCAGTCCATAGAGTACATCGGAACGTATCTCAGCCAGTTCCTCTCCGTCCCGGACAGGCTGTCCGCCTCCGCCGACACATCCGCCCGGACAGGCCATGATCTCAACAAAATGATACGATACCTCTCCTTTTCGCAGCGCCTCCATCAGCTTTCTGGTATTTCCAAGACCGCTGGCAACAGCAACTTTAAGTTCTGTTCCGGCAAGATCAAAGGATGCTTCCTTCCAGCCGTCCATACCTCTTACTTCCCGGAAAGCATCCGGCTGAGGATTTTCTCCTGTAACCAGATAATATGCGCTCCGAAGAGCCGCTTCCATAACACCGCCGGTAGCGCCAAAGATTACCGCAGCGCCGGTTCCCACTCCAAGAGGCGTATCGAATTCTTCCTCCTCCAGTTCCTGGGGAATGATGTGTTCCGCACGGATCATACGGTCTACCTCCCTGGTGGTAAGAACCACATCCACATCCTGACCTGCGCCTGCGTCATTCATATTCGGCAGTGCGCACTCGTGTTTCTTTGCAAGACACGGCATTACGGACACACAGAAGATTTTTTCCGGATCCACCCCAAGAAGTTCTGCGTAATAAGATTTTGCCACTGCTCCAAACATCTGCTGCGGAGATTTTGCTGTAGAAAGCTGGTCTGTCATATCCGGGTACTGGGATTTCATGAAACGTACCCAGCCCGGACAGCAGGAGGTAAATAATGGAAATTTCTCATTTTCTTTATTTTTCAGTTTTTCCAGAAATTCGCTTCCCTCTTCCATGATCGTAAGATCTGCAGTAAAGTTGGTGTCAAAAATATAGTCGAAGCCCATGCGGCGCATAGCTGCCACAAGACGTTTTACCGTAGCAAATTCCCGTTCCAGTCCAAATGGTTCTCCCCATGCGGCACGAACAGACGGAGCGATCTGTACAACCGTGATCTTATCAGGATCTGCCAGAGCCCGGAACACCTTCGGCGTGTCATCCCGTTCTCTTAAGGCGCCTACCGGACAGTGCGTGATACACTGACCGCAGAGAGCACAGTCAGACTCTTCCAGGATCCGGTTTCCGGTTACGTCTACGGTTGTACGGGAACCGGTATTCGCCAGATCCCATACATGCATATTCTGAACCTTGTCACAAATCTGAATACAGCGCATGCATTTGATACATTTTTCATAGTTTCTCAGCAATGGGAAGTTTTTTGTCCAGCGACTGTGAAACAGCTGTTTTTCGTAAGGTACACGAATGATGCCGAGAGCATTGGCCAGCTTCTGAAGACTGCAGTTTCCACTTCTCACACAGGTAGGACAGTTGCAGTCATGCTGAGAAAGGATCAGACGTACATTGGTGATCCTTGCCTGACGGACCTTTGGACTGTTGGTATAGATCACCATGCCCTCTTCCACTACATTGTTGCAGGCTGTAATCAGCCGGTCCTTCCCTTCCAGCTCTACCAGACAGACACGGCAGGCTCCGATCTCATTGATATCCTTCAGATAGCAAAGGGTGGGAATGGGAATCCCGTTCTGCTTTGCCGCTTCCAGAATTGTGGTTCCTTTTGGTACCTGTATTGTTTTTTTATCAATTGTAATGGTTACCATCTGTCCTTCCTCCCCCCTTTAAAGCTTCCAAATCCAAAATGATCACAGCGCATACAGCGGCTTGCCTCCTGTGCTGCCTCCTCATCTGTCATTCCACACTCGATCAGCTCAAAATCTTTTATTCTTTCTCCGGCGTCTCTCTCCTTCATGGTCACACGTCCACATGGCTTTCGATCATGAAGGCGGATCTTTGGTATCTCTATATCTGCCGTTATTTCATGATGATATCCCAGATACTCATCGATATTTGCGGCTGCCACCTTGCCTGCTGCAATCGCGCGGATCACTGTTGCCGGTCCGGTCACACAGTCTCCTCCGGCAAACACGCCCGGAATATCCTGGATACCGCTCCAGTTCAGCGCTTCGATCACGCCTCGTTTTACAGGGATTCCGCTCTCTTCAAACGGCTGTGTCTCAATTCCCTGTCCAATCGCCACAATGATCTTATCACATGGAAGAGCAATTTCTTCCTGAGAAGAAGCACCCGGTGCCGGACGTCCGCCCCTTACCTGACCGATCAGCTGAGGTTTGACCCAGAGACCATCTGCTCTTCCCTGCTCATTGCAGCGGATGCAAAGAGGCGCCATCAGTTCCAGAATCTCGCACCCCTCTGCAACAGCACCATGGACTTCTTCCTGAAGAGCAGTCATATCCTCCTGTCTGCGGCGGTAAACGATCTGCACTTTTTCGGCGCCCAGACGTACTGCGGATCTTGCAACGTCCATAGCCACATTTCCGCCGCCGACCACAATCACTCTCTGTCCGGTAAAATCCATCGGACTGCCTTCTCCGGAAGCCCGGAGCATTTCCACTGCGGAGATCACACCTTCTGCTTCTTCTCCTTCGATTCCGATTTTCTTATCCGTATGTGCACCGATTGCAATATAAACCGCATCATACTCTTTACGAAGCGCCTCAACGGTCAGTTCTTTGCCCACGGAAACGCCTGTCTTTACATGGATGCCTGTCGCAAGAAGGCTGTTGATCTCCTTATCAAGTGTTTCTTTTGGAAGACGGTATTCTGGAATTCCATAACGGAGCATTCCACCAAGATGGTCGCGTCTTTCATATATGGTCACATCATGTCCCATCAGAGCAAGATAATAGGCTGCACTGAGCCCTCCCGGACCGCCTCCCACTACTGCCACTCTTTTTCCGGTAGGAGGTGCATTTTTCGGAACCGGTACCTCTCCGGCATGTTCTACCGCATATCGTTTCAGGCCACGGATATTCACAGCGTCATCCAGCATATTTCTCCGACATCTGGCTTCGCAGGGATGTTCGCAGATCAGGCCGCATACGGAAGGCATGGGATTGTCTTTACGGATCAGAGCCACTGCATCCGCATATCGTCCTTCCCCTACCAGCGCAATATATCCCGGAATGTCCACACCAGCCGGACAAAGTGCTACACAGGGAACCGGCTGATTCAGTTCACAGGTGCATCTTCCTTTGGTGATATGTTCCACAAAGTCTTCCCGGAATCCCCGTACACCTCTCAGCACCATTTCCGCAGCCTCATATCCGATGGCACAGTCTGCAGAATAATAAATATCCTGAGCTGTCTGTTCGATCAGATCTATGGTCTCCATTTCTGCTGTTCCGTCCAGAACCTTTTCCAGAAGGTTCTGAAGCTGACCAAGGCCAATCCTGCATGGGACACATTTTCCGCAGGTCTGTGCATGACATACCTTCAAAAAGGACAGTGCCATATCTACCGGACAAAGGCCCGGAGGACTGGCTATAATACGCCGTTCCAGACCCTTATAAAGTTCCTCAACCGTTGTCTGAGCACGATTTCTGGTTACAATACTTAATCTGCTCATTTCTGCTCCTCCTCTTAAATTTCTTTTTCATGGTGTATGCCGGGCCCTGGTATACAAAAAGTTTTAGCTTTTCACAAAATGTTTTAGCTTTTTGGGTATAAAAAAAGAAAGAGCTGGCAGCGGCATTTATTGACCGTTCCCGTCTCTTTCTGATATCACTATAGCTCAGATTTGATACAAATGCAAGTCGTTTTATAAATTTCGTATATATCATACAGTTTTACTCCTTTCTATTTGTGCATTTTACCCATATTCCCGTGCCATATATCTTAAAATAAGATTTTTTTTGCGCTGCATCCGGATCCATGTTATACTGTAAAATATCAGAATGAAAAAAGGAGCATTTTCTATGGCATTTGACGGAATTACCATTGCCGCAATGGTAAAGGAATTACATACTTATCTGGATGGCGGCCGGTTTAATAAAATTGCACAGCCGGAATCAGACGCCCTCCTGATCACTGCAAAGGGAAATCAGGGACAGTGCAGGCTCCTGCTTTCTGCAAGCGCCTCCCTTCCTCTGATTTATTTTATAGAAAAAAACAAGCCAAGTCCTCTTACTGCACCAAACTTTTGCATGTTTCTCCGGAAGCATATCGGAAGTGCCAAAATCGCAGATATCCGACAGCCCGGTCTGGAGCGTGTAGTGGAATTTGAACTGGAGCATTTAAACGAAATGGGAGATCCCTGCAAAAAGATCCTGATCATGGAGCTGATGGGAAAACACAGCAATATCATCTTCTGCGATGAGAACCGGATGGTCCTGGACAGCATCAAGCATGTTTCCTCTCATATGAGTTCTGTCCGGGAAGTCCTTCCGGGAAGACCTTATTTTCTCCCTCAGACACAGGAAAAAGCAGATCCGCTTACGATCACCGAAGAGGAATTTAAAGAAATCGTATGCAAAAAGCCCTGTAATATTTCCAGGGCGATCTACACCTCTCTTACAGGGTTAAGTCCCCTGATTGCCGAGGAGATCTGTTTCCGTGCTTCCATCGACGGCAGCGATGCAGCTGTTTCTCTGAATGAAACCGCCTGCACACATCTGTACCATACCTTCCATCGACTGATGAATCAGGTCAAAGAAGGAGACTTTACTCCCAATATTATTTATCGCGGGTCAGAACCTGTGGAATATTCTGTGCTTCCTCTGACACAGTTTGGAGCGGAATACCAGACCGAGTCTTTCACAACCGTATCCGCCATGCTGGATTCTTACTATTCTTCACGGGATACCCTGAACCGTATACGGCAGAAATCCTCGGATCTGCGCCGGATCGTACAGACTGCCCTGGAGCGCAACCGCAAAAAATTTGCACTTCAGTCCAGGCAGATGAAGGATACGGCCAAAAAAGAAAAATATCGAGTTTACGGAGAGCTGATCAACACCTACGGCTATGGGCTGGAAGAAGGCTGTAAGTCTTTCCAGGCTCTGAACTACTATACCAACGAAGAGATCACTATCCCTCTGGATCCGACCCTCACCGCCGGAGAAAACGCAAAGAAATATTTTGACCGCTATGGAAAGCTGAAGCGTACAGAAGAAGCACTGACCGAACAGATTGCCGAAACGCAGTCCGAGATCGAACATCTGGAGTCTATTTCTAATGCCCTGGACATTGCCCGGGCCGAAAGCGATTTAAGTCAGATCAAAGAAGAGCTTACGGAATATGGTTTCATCAAAAAACACTCTTCTTCCAGAAAAGGCCAGAAAGTACAGGCGAAATCCAGGCCTTTCCACTATATTTCCAGTGATGGATTCGACATCTTTGTAGGAAAAAACAATTTCCAGAATGATGAACTGACATTTAAACTGGCCTCCGGTAATGACTGGTGGTTCCATGCAAAAAAAATGGCAGGATCCCATGTGGTAGTAAAAACTCCGGATGGAGAGATGCCGGACCGTACTTTTGAAGAAGCCGGACGTCTGGCTGCCTTTTATTCCAAAGGCCGGACTGCTCCCAAGGTAGAAATCGATTATATCCAGAAAAAACACGTTAAAAAACCGGCCGGCGCCAAACCGGGATTTGTCGTTTACTATACCAACTACTCTCTGATGGCGGAACCGGACATCTCAGATATTAAGGAAGCACCCCAAATGTAACAGGGTGCTTCTTTTTCTGTATGAGATCAGCTTTTATTCTGTTTTTCTTCCCGGTATCTTCCAGGTGTCATGCCATAAGCTCTGCGAAAAGATGCAATAAATGCACTTGCAGAGGGAAAGCAGGTCTTCATGGCAATTTCTGTCACACTGTCCCCGGTTGTTTCCAGAAAGGATGCCGCAGCCTGCAGACGGTAGTTCTTAAGATACTGGTAAGGAGAATATCCTGTATATTTTTTAAAACAGCGCAGCGTTTCTGTCTGGCTTACATGTGCAGATGCGGAAATGTCCTGCAAAGTAAGCTTATTTCCGTAATTTCGATGAACAAAATCCAGCAGCTTCTGGATTCGTTCATGATCCTTTTCCCCGGCAGGGAGCAGGTCATTTTTTCTCTCTGCCAGCGCCACTGTCGTTTCCAGCCAGAGTTCGTTCAGCTTCAGAGACATCCGGTACTCCCAGTAAAGAGGCTTATTCTCCTGAAAATACAACTCGTCCAGATCTCTGAGTATTTTTAATACCGCCTGGTCTTCTTCTTTTTCCGGGTAAAAACATTTCCCGGAAATCAGAGGATTCTCAGCAATTTCCAGAACTGTCTCCTCCATAATGCTGCCCTCAAAAAAACCAAGAAGCTTTTGGGGGATCAGGAAGCTGTGATAACTGCAGTCCTCTTTTTCTGCAATATAATGAAGTACATTCCTGTTGATAAACATACAGCAGCCCCGGGACAGATCAAACTCCTGCTCCCAGAGTTTAAAATGCACCACTCCTTTTTTTATGTATACAAACTGCAGTTCCTCATGCCAGTGAAGATGACGAAAGCCCTCGTTAAAAGGAAAACAGGCTTTGTGGTTTACATCCAGTACCAGAAGAGGAAAACGGGTGTCATGATAGGGATTATGAGAATAAACCGGGGTATCATTTGGATAAGATTTCATTTAATTCCTCAATGTCAAATTCTATTTCCGGAAGCAGCTCAAAATAAAAATCCGAATATTTTTCCGTAAGAGCGGCAATGCATCTTGTCTGCAGCATCTTGAAGCGCCTTACCGAAAGTTCATCTTTATTTAACGTGATATAAGCACTGATCCAGAGCTTTCTTCCTGTTCTTACGATCTCATAGTGACATTCCGAGCAGTTGCTTTCCCGGATAATGGGCTCCACCAGACTTTTGATCTCCTCTACCGTCTCTTCCTCCGGTGAGATCAGAAGCAGATCCCGGATTCCGGTGATCACTGTTTTGATCGGGATCGGAAGCATGACTACGGAAAGGATCATGGTCAGGAGAGAATCCAGATACGGCACAAGGGCCTGAAACCATGGAAACGGAACGATCATGGGAAGCACAAAGGCAGCTGTCATTCCAAGGGAAATGATGCTGTCGATCTTCCATCCTTCCATTTCCACTTCTACGGTTGGAGATTTGATATTTTTGTTTTTCTTTTTCAGATAGATCGTCACTGCAATACCTAACACACAGGCAGTCAGCTCAAACCATGCAACCACTCCGAAATCAACGGTCCGCCCTCCATGAAGCAGGATATTGATGCTGTTCGTGATCAGTCCCACCGTAACGGAAGTCATTGTAATCCCCTTGATCACAAGAAAAACCGTTTCTATCTGCATATGTCCGAAAGGGTATTTGTCATTGCTCGGACGATAAAGAAGAGGAATGATGAGAACAGAAGGAAGGAGCATAAAAAATTCAATCCCGTCATAAACCGCATCCAGCAGCACTGCCTGGGATCCGGTCACCACTGCCATCACCAGCTCCAGTATGACAAAAAATAGATTTCCATAAAGAGATACTGTCATTGCTTTCTTTTCTTTTTTTGATCTTCGTTTTCCTGTACGCATAAATTCACCTGATTGTTCTGTTTTCTGTTTTGATGTTTTTCGTATATAGTTTACCTGTTATTTTGCTATTTTTCAAGAATAAACTGTGATATTATGACATCGTCAAAAAAAGAAAGGAAGAGTCAGATGATTATTGATGGAAATGAAATCGAAAAAAAAGCCATGAAAGAATTTCATCTCGGAAACAGAAAAGAAGGTCTTCGGATACAGGAAGAATTTGCATCCGCTTTCCGTACAGAATACGCACAGAAGGATCACTGTCCCTGTACAAAGGCCTGTCGTTATCACGGCAACTGCAAGGAGTGCGTTGCCATCCACAGGGCTCATCAGGAACATGTGCCCAACTGTATGCGTACCATGATCAATCAGAAAATTGCGGTCCTGTCTGAACTGACAGAACATACTTATACTACTTTATAGTATATACCCAGTTTTCCTTACGGGGCTTTGTATGAGGGTATTCGCCTTCTGCATATCCAAGGACACAATGTCCGATCCCCTCATAATCGCCTTCGATCCCTAATAATTTCAGGATCTCCTTTCCCTCCGGAAGCTGAAATTCCTCCTTTGCCCGGTGGATCCAGCAGCTTCCGATTCCCAGGGAATGTGCAGCCAGCATAAGATTTCCCATAACAAGACTTCCATCATACAGATATGTTGGAACAGTCTTATCTGCAAGTACGATCAGAACTGCCGGTGCTCCGTAAAAAGGATCTGAGTCTGTCCCCATGATCTCCCCGTTCAGTTTGGAAAGCTTTCTGATTAGTTCCCTGTTTGTGACTTTGATAATGACAGGAGACTGACGATTCCTTCCGGTTGCCGCCCAGGTTCCTGCTTCCGCGATCTGATCCAGGATTTCTTCCGGAACCGGATCCGGCTTAAAGCCGCGAACACTTCTTCTTGTCTGCATCAGTTCCAGAGTTTTGTTTGATTCGCTCATGATAATACCTCCATATGATTTATTATAATAGCTCCTGCAGCGATCTCACGCTTTTCGGAAGTTATTTCACTGTTTACTCAGACCGGCGGGGCTTCAGATCCAGAAAAAACTCACTGAAATAAGGGCTCAAAAGCTCTGTGACCTTATCTCTTTTTTCAATCATCTCCGTCATCTGTTCCTCCGGGATCTGGATTCTTGCCGCTCCGTGAAACAATCGGACGCGAAAATCCCGAAAACCGATCCCCTTCAATTCTTCTTCTGCTTTTTCAATTGTCTCCAGCATTTCCCTCTGAAGTACGGTTCCGGTTGGTATCCGGGTTGCCAGACAGGCATAGGAAGGCTTGTCCCAGGTAAAAAGCCCCTCTTCTCTGGAACGTCTCCGGATTTCTTTTTTGGTCAGCCCACATTCCCGGAGAGGGGAAAGGACTTTAAGTTCATGCGCAGCCCTCATTCCCGGTCTGTCAAAAGCATCATCAGAGGCATTACTTCCATCCAGCAAAAGTGTATAGCCATCCTTCAAAGCTCTTTCCTTTAAGATGGAAGACAATGTTTTTTTGCAATAATAGCATCTGTTTGCAGGATTGGCAGAAATCTCATTCTCCTTTAAAACATCATGTTCTACTACAATAAGTGTTTTCCCAAGCTCTCTTGTCAGACGTCTGGCATCCTCCAGTTCAAAAGCAGGCTGAAATACTGTTTTTATAAAGTAAGGCTGTACGTCAGCGCCGTACTTCCCTGCCATTGCAAGAAGAAAAGCAGAGTCAACGCCGCCGGAAAATCCAAGTGCCGCCCTGGGATGCTGCAAAAAAAATTCTTTTAAAGTCATGTTGTTTTCTCCTGTATAAAATCAAACAGACTCAGCTGTTCACAGGTTTCCATATTTTTCTGTCTTCCTGTTTTTTCTTTTTCAATATCCTTCTCCGGGAGTTCTTCCAGAAACGCAGAGGAATCTTCCGCAAAGGTCAGAAGCAGTTCCTCTCTTGCCCGGGTCATCCCCACATAAAACAGACGTCGTTCCTCTTCCACATCTGTGGGATTTTCCTCTCTTTCCAGAGGAACCTCTCCTTTTTCCATTCCAAAAAGAATTACTGCAGGAAATTCCAGTCCTTTGGAAGCATGAAGCGTCATAAGAGACACCGCGTCTCCATGATAGCTCTTCCCTCCGCATCGCTTTAAATCTCCTTCTTCACCCAGAAGGACCGCGTTCAGAAATTCCTGGGTACTGTTATAAAAAATCGCCATATCTGCCAGCATCTGCAGGTTTTTATCTTCGGTAAGCTCCAGATCCTCTGCCCATTGCTGTATCAGTTTTTTTGGCTTTGTCCTTTTCCATTTCTTTTCATATCTGGCTGCCATTTCCTCGTAAATGCCTGATGAAATCCGGCTGTCTTCCAGATTCCACAGTTTTTTTACAGCTTCTTCTCTGTAAGCAGGATGCTCCGGCTCTGACAGAGAACAGAAAAAACTGATTGTTCCCTGAACAAGAGGATTCTCCAAAAATCCTTCTCTTCCCCGCACCACATAAGGAATCCCTTCCTTTTGGAGACACTTTTCCAGTAAACGGGCCTGATGATGGGTTCTGTACAAAACTGCTATATCACGGAAGCTTCTCTGCCCTGCAGTTCCTTTTTGGACAAAATAATTCTGAGCTTCCAGCATATCCATACCGCCTACCAGACGGTTTATTTCCTTTGCCGCAAAAACCGCTTCCGAACCTTTGGAAGAGGCTTCCACGATTCGTACAGGAGTCCCTTCTTCTTTCCAGGGCATCAGTTTACGCTCCATTCCCGGATTATTGCCGATCACTGCCAGAGCGCTGTTCAGGATATGTCCGGTACTCCGATAATTATATTCCAGAGAGATCTGCCTGGTTTCCGGATACTCTCTCTGCATTTTCACAAAACAGCCGGAATCCGAACCACGGAAGCCGTAAATAGACTGATCCGGATCTCCAATCACAAAAAGCTCTTTTCCATTTTTATTCCATTCCCGGATCAGTTCGTACTGTATCGGACTGATGTCCTGAAATTCATCCACCATAAGATACGAAAAGCTTCGTTCCCAGGATTGCTTTTTCCTGTTTTCATGGTTTTCTCTGCATATTTTAAGTGTCTCGATCAAAAGGTCGTCAAAGTCACAGAGATCTCTGTGATGCAGCCGCTCCTGATAGGACTGCAGAAGCTGTCGGCTCCGCTCCTCTGGTTCTGATAACGCCCCTGTTTTTGCCAGAGATAATTGATTCAAAAGCTGCACAGGTGTATCAGATAATCCATATTCCCCACACAGTTCCTTTGCGATTTCTGTCAAAACAGAAGTGTCTGCAAGAAAAATTTCCCGCCCCTGTCTTTTCAGAAAATCCAGACAGATGGAATGAAAGGTTCCTATGTGCATGCGACTGATGTTTCGTTTGGAACCAGGCTGCAGCGTAAGGCGTTCTTTTAATTCCTGCGCAGCCTGATTGGTGAAGGTCACGGCTGTGATCTCTCCCGGTCCTACGTTTCTCTGCTCCAGAAGATAAAGGATCCGTGCGATCAGTGTTTTTGTTTTCCCTGTTCCGGGACCTGCCACCACAGCGATCCTGCGGTCTATTGCCTCTGCAGCCTGCCTCTGTTTCTCATTCAGTTCTTCCTTTTTCCCGGTTTCTTTACAATTCTCTTCTTTTTGCTCTTCCTCATTCTGATTCAGGCGTTGACCGGAAACGATTGTCTCTTTCTTATTCTTTTCTTCCGGATGCATTTCTTCTTCTCTGAAAAAAGACATCTGTCCATTTGGAGTTTCAATCTCATCCTGCTCAAAAAGGCGGATCACCCCATATTCTCCGTCAAATCCCGGAGTTCTTTTTACCTGTCCGGCTCTCAGCCTCCGTATCCCTTCTGCGATCATATATCCGGCCTCTTTCCGGATTTCCTCCACCGGTATTTCCCGGAGGATTTCAAATTCCGGTCCAAGCTTACAAAGCATGGTCTCGTACTGCTCCTGTACCTTTTTGCTGGCAGGTGTTTTTCCTGTGGAAGCTGCAATCACTTCAGGCAAAGGAACCAGATATTCAAATGGCTTTTTATTTTTTCTTTCCCTGTCATCCTTCCGGTCAGAAAGCTGCAGCACTCTGTGATCCACACCGATTGTGATCTTCTTTCCACAGATCGGGCAGATTCCCCCATACTTTTCAGACTCTTCCGGACTCAGACAAAGATGGCATTTCCTGTGCCCGTCAAAGTGGTATTTTCCTTCTTCCGGGAAAAATTCAATGGTTCCCTCCAATCCCCTGCCTTCCTGAATTGCCTGATATAATCCCTGATAACTCAAATCTATATCCAG
The DNA here is from genome assembly GCA_021771755.1 of Lachnospiraceae bacterium. Lineage (GTDB taxonomy): Bacteria > Bacillota > Clostridia > Lachnospirales > Lachnospiraceae > Blautia_A. Next base: position 26,670 of record JAETOL010000016.1, read on the forward strand.
AAGATTGGCTTCCCTGCCTAATTTAGCCGGAGAATGCGCATCTGAATTGGAGATCAGCTGGAACCGATCCAGTGCAGAAAGCTTCCAGTTCATCAGAGGATCCGAAGAAAGCCCTGTTTCTACTGCATGGATATACGGGGTCAGATCTTCAAAACACTCCTCCACTGTATCAAAGCCGGAAAACGCTCCAAACATGGAAAAATGCGGTGTCCATATGTGAGCCGGGATCAGGATGCCCTGAGGACATAACTCCAGCATGATCTCCAGCAAGTCATGGCTGTCAAGGCCCAGGATCGGTCTTCCGTCCGAATGGATGTTTCCTATCGTCTCCAGTTTTTTGGAAAGCTTCTCTGCGTCCTCCAGGCCCGGAAGAAGAATCACATTATGAACCTTTCTCACCTTACCGTTTTTCTTATAAATAGAGCTGATCTCACCGGAAAGCACAAACCTTGGCGCGTTGTTTCGATATTCCCCGCTTTCTTCCAGCACAGCCTCCTCTTTTAAACAATACAGCCCGTCTTCTGCGGGAATCAGCTTTTCTTTCAGTTCCTCTCTCCATTGCGGATGGGTAAAATCTCCGGTACCTAAAATGGAGATTCCTTTTTTTCTTGCCCACAGATCCAGATATTCCGGTGTTCCCTGTTTACTGGTAGCACGGGAATACCGGGAATGAATATGTAAATCTGCAATTCCCTTCATTTTATTCTCCCTGTAACCAAATTTTCTGTTAAAATTATAACTCTTTTCATTTCTTATGGGAAGTCAGTATACAACAGGATTCTTCAAACTTTTAAAACTGTAAATAAACATTTAAAAATTGCAGTTCTGAATCTTACCCATAAAAAATAGCTGTCCTGACTTGACGAGACAGACAGCTATTTTTATAACATTTTAAGTATAACCTGGTACTGCAAATTTTACTACGAGAACTGACAGAACCAGGTCCTCTTTTCATATTTATTTCTGCACAATATTGATGATCTTCTTCGGAACATAAATCTCTTTGATGATTGTTCCTGTCAGCTTATCTGCAACCACCTCTTTTGCTTTTGCAAGGGCAGTCTCTTTGTCTGCATCCACCGGAAGAGCTACCACACCTCTTGTCTTGCCGTTGATCTGAACAGCGATCTCAATGGTATTCTCTACGGTCTTAGCTTCGTCATACTCCGGCCATGGCTGCTGATATACATAGCCTTCATAGCCGCAGGTATTCCAGATCTCTTCTGTGATATGAGGCGCTACCGGATTCAGAAGAAGCAGGAAGGCACGGTATTCGCCTTTTGTGATACTTCCCTTTTTGGCAAAGTCATTGAGAAGGGTCATCAGCGCTGCAATTGCCGTGTTGTATTTCAGATTCTCAAAATCATTGCTTACTTTTTTGATGGTCTGATGCATCTTTGTTTCCATATCACTGCTGAAGCCGTCACCTTCTACAAGGATATCCTGCAGTTTCCATACACGCTCCAGGAAACGACGGCAGCCCTTTACACCATTCTCTGACCAGGATGCGCTAAGGTCAAAGGCACCAATGAACATTTCATAGGTACGGAGGGTGTCTGCGCCGTAATCATTGACGATATCGTCCGGATTTACTACGTTTCCGCGGGACTTTGACATTTTTTCACCGTTTTCGCCGAGAATCATTCCATGAGAGGTACGTTTCTGGTATGGTTCCGGGCAAGGCACAACCTTATTATCATACAGAAATTTGTGCCAGAAACGGGAATACAGAAGATGGAGGGTTGTATGCTCCATTCCGCCGTTATACCAGTCAACCGGCAGCCAGTAATTCAGTGCCTCCGGGCTTGCAAGCGCTTCTGTATTATGCGGATCTGTATAACGAAGGAAATACCAGGAGGAACCGGCCCACTGAGGCATAGTATCTGTCTCACGTTTCGCAGGTCCGCCACAGCATGGACAGGTGGTATTTACCCAGTCAGTCATAGCTGCCAGAGGAGACTCTCCGTTGTCTGTAGGCATGTAGCTCTCTACATCCGGAAGTTCCAGAGGAAGTTCGCTTTCCGGAAGTGCTACATAACCGCACTTGTCACAGTGTACGATCGGGATCGGCTCTCCCCAGTAACGCTGACGGGAAAATACCCAGTCTCTCAGCTTATAATTTGTTTTTCCTGTTCCAAGCTTCTTCTCTTCCAGCCACTCAATGATCTTCTTCTTTGCATCGGCAACTTCCAGACCATCCAGGAATCCGGAATTGACCATTTTACCGGTAGCAACATCTGTAAAAGCTTCTTCCTGTACGTTTGCACCACCTGCTACTACCTCGATGATCGGCATATTAAACTTCTTTGCGAACTCCCAGTCACGGGTATCATGAGCCGGAACAGCCATGATCGCGCCGGTACCATAGCTCATCAGTACATAATCGGAAACCCAGATCGGAATTTCCTTTCCGTTTACCGGATTTACGGCACGGATACCGTCAATCTGTACACCTGTCTTTTCTTTTGCAAGCTCAGAACGCTCAAAATCAGACTTCCTTGCAGCCTGTTCCTGGTACTCGTGAACAGCATCCAGGTTTTTGATTTCGTCTTTATATTTTTCCAGCATTGGATGCTCCGGAGAAACAACCATATAGGTTGCGCCAAAAAGAGTATCCGGTCTGGTTGTATAAACAGTCAGCTTATCTTCTTTTCCGGCAATGGCAAAGTCAACCTCTGCTCCCTGGCTTTTTCCGATCCAGTTTTTCTGGGAAACCTTTACACGTTCAATATAATCAACATCATTAAGGCCTTCCAGAAGCTTTTCTGCATAATCAGTGATCTTCAGCATCCACTGGCTTTTTACCTTGCGGACAACCGGAGAACCACAGCGCTCACAGACACCATTTACTACTTCTTCATTGGCAAGTCCTACCTTACAGGAGGTACACCAGTTGATCGGCATTTCTGTTTTGTAAGCAAGACCGGCATTAAACAGCTTCAGGAAAATCCACTGAGTCCATTTATAGTATTCCGGATCTGTGGTATTTACTTCTCTGTCCCAGTCAAAAGAATATCCCAGAGAATGAAGCTGCTCTTTAAATCGTTTTACATTATTGGCAGTAACGATCTTTGGATGGATCTTATTCTTGATGGCATAGTTTTCTGTGGGAAGCCCAAAAGCATCCCATCCCATAGGATAAAGTACATTGTAGCCCTGCATTCTTCTTTTTCTTGCAACAATATCCAGAGCTGTGTACGGTCTTGGATGCCCTACATGAAGTCCCTGTCCTGACGGATACGGAAACTCTACCAGAGCATAATATTTTGGTTTGCTGTAATCATCTGTTGCGGCAAAAGCTTTATTGTCATCCCAGATCTTCTGCCACTTTTTCTCGATCACCTTATGATTGTAAGGTACTGACATAATTTTTCCTCCTTATAGCAAATAAAAAAGCCCTTCTTCTCCATATTTAGAGACGAAGGGCTAAATTCCGTGGTACCACTCTAATTCATCGGACACCTAATCCGATGCACTCATTGAATCTGTAACGGGATTTCCCGTCCAAAGCTACTGTTCTTTCACTTCGGCAACTCCAAGGCGAGTTCAGAAACGTCCTTTCCTGCCTCGCACCAGACGGCAGGTCTCTGAAAAAGGTTTCCTTTCTTACTGCTCCTCTTCTTCGTCTTTGTTCCTAATAATTCTAACCATTCCCTGCATGTTTGTCAAGGATTAAATTCTCCCGAGATGCTTCTCTGAAACGCTCTCAGTATGATATTCCGCGCCTCCCTGGCTTTTTCCGCATCCATATTTTCTATATGTTCAAGAGGATAAGAAAGACCCAGCTTTTCATATTTGACCTTTCCCATAGTATGATAAGGAAGAACTTCCAGTCCCCTGACATTTTTAAATCCTGCCAGAAGCTTTCCGAAATTTTTCAGATGCTCTTCCTGATCTGTAATCCCCGGTACCACCACATGGCGTACGATCATGGGAATCCCGGCTTTTTCAAGCGCTCCGGCAAATTCCAGCACATGCTTCTGGCTTAGTCCGGTCAGCGCTTTATGCTCCTCTTCATTACTGTGCTTAAAATCCAGAAGCACAAGATCAAGGACATCAAACAGCTTTTCAAACTCCTGCTGCCTTTCCTTTCGATACATGATCCCGGAAGTATCCAGACAGGTATGGATCCCCTGTTTTTTTGCCTCGCGGAAAAGCTCTGTCAGGAAATCAAGCTGCATAAGAGGTTCTCCGCCGGTAGCGGTAAGCCCTCCGTTTTTATAAAAAACCTCATTCTTTTTGTAGGCGTCCAGTATTTCTTCCACTGTCATCCTCTTTCCTTCTCCCTGTTTCCAGGTATCCGGATTGTGGCAGTACAGGCATCTCATGGGACAGCCCTGAAAGAATACTACAAAACGAACTCCGGGACCATCAACGGTCCCGAAGCTCTCTGTAGAATGAATATATCCCTTATGGTCATATTCTTTTTGCATCTGCTTACATTCCCTCATGGAAGGTTCTGGAAATAACCTCATCCTGCTGCTCTTTTGTCAGCTTATTGAAGTTTACCGCGTAGCCGGATACACGAACAGTCAGCTGCGGATATTTTTCCGGATGTGCCTGTGCATCCAGAAGTGTTTCTCTTGTAAAAACATTTACGTTCAGGTGATGACCGCCTTTTTCTGCATAACCGTCAAGTAAGTTTACCAGGTTATCTACCTGTGCGTCACTGATATTCATAGTAAAATCCTCCTGTAATCTAAGATATTTATAATTGAAAGATCATTCTGCCTCGTCTACACTGAGGTTTGGTTCACAGCATGCGCAGTCCGGCTCAAGAGAAAAACTCAGATCGTCCAGACTGATGGAATCCAGCATCACCATGTCCTCTTTTCCAAGAGCTCCCGGAATAATGGAGAAGGTATTGGAAATTCCGTCCTGTGCTTCTTTAAACGGAAGCTTGGCTACAGAGCTTAAAGAAGCAACTGCTCCATGGCTGTCTCTTCCGTGCATGGGGTTTGCACCCGGTGCAAAAGGCTCGCCAGCCTTACGTCCGTCCGGTGTTGCTCCTGTATTCTTGCCATATACCACATTGGAGGTAATGGTAAGGATAGAGGTTGTAGGGATGCCGCCGCGATAGGTCTGAGTGGTGCCTACATAGTGCATAAAATCTTTTACGATCTTGTATGCGATCTCATCTACACGGTCGTCGTCATTTCCATACTTCGGATAATCACCCTCCACCTCAAAGTCTACCACAATGCCGTTCTCATCACGGATGGTTTTTACCTTTGCATATTTAATAGCAGAAAGAGAATCTGCGATTACAGAAAGTCCGGCAATACCTGTTGCAAACCAGCGTGTTACATTTTTGTCATGAAGAGCCATCTGAAGACGTTCATAGCAGTATTTGTCATGCATGTAGTGAATGATATTCAGGGTATTCACATATACATGAGACAGCCAGCGGCTCATATCGTCGTAGCGTTCCATAACCTCGTCATAATCCAGATATTCAGAGGTAATCGGACGGTATTTCGGTCCTACCTGTTTCTTGGTAATCTCATCTACACCGCCGTTGATCGCATAGAGAAGGCACTTGGCAAGGTTTGCGCGGGCGCCGAAGAACTGCATTTCCTTACCAACACGCATGGAAGATACACAGCATGCGATCGCATAGTCATCTCCATGAGTCACTCTCATCAAATCGTCATTTTCGTACTGAATAGAGGAAGAAGCGATGGAAGTCTTTGCACAGAAACGTTTAAAGTTCTGTGGAAGTCTTGTAGACCACAGTACCGTCAGGTTTGGCTCCGGTGCCGGTCCCAGATTGGAAAGCGTATGCAGGTAGCGATAGGACATTTTTGTTACCATGCTCCTGCCGTCAATTCCCATTCCTGCAATAGATTCTGTAACCCAGGTCGGGTCTCCGGAAAACAGCGCATTATACTCCGGGGTTCTGGCAAATTTTACCAGACGGAGTTTCATGATGAAATGGTCGATAAACTCCTGGATCTGTTCCTCTGTAAATGTTCCGTTTGCAAGGTCTCTCTCTGCATAAATGTCAAGGAAAGTAGAAGTACGTCCCAGAGACATAGCTGCACCGTTCTGCTCCTTGATCGCTGCCAGATAGCCGAAGTACAGCCACTGAATCGCTTCCTGCACGTTCTGAGCAGGTCTGGAAATGTCAAATCCGTAAATTTCCCCAAGCTTTTTCAGTTCTTTCAGAGCCTTGATCTGCTCGGAAAGCTCTTCACGATTGCGAATTACATCCTCGTACATATTGCTTCGTGTTCCAGCCTTCTGATCTTCTTTGTCCTCGATCAGACGGTCTACACCATAAAGTGCCACACGACGGTAATCGCCAATAATACGGCCGCGTCCGTAAGCATCCGGAAGTCCGGTGATGATGTGACTGGAACGGCAGGCACGCATTTCCGGTGAATAAACATCAAATACTCCGTCATTATGTGTTTTTCTGTATTTTGTATAAAAATCAACAATTTCCGGATCTACATGATAGCCGTTGTCCTCGCAGGCTTTGATCGCCATGCGGATTCCGCCGTTTGGCTGAAGGGCACGCTTAAACGGCTTATCAGTCTGAAATCCTACGATTTTTTCTTTCTCTTTGTTCAGGTATCCCGGTCCGTGGGAAGTGATGGTAGAGATAATATGTGTATCCATATCCAGGACACCGCCTTTATTTCTCTCTTCCTCTGTCAGTTCCATTACCTGCTCCCATAACTCATTGGTCGCTTTTGTCGGTCCTGCCAGAAAGGTTTCATCTCCCTCATAGGGTGTATAGTTTTTCTGGATGAAATCACGTACGTTGATTTCTTTCTCCCAGACTCCGCCTTTGAATGAAGCCCATTCCTGTCTCATTGATCGTCCTCCTGGTATCTTTTTTCTGAAGTTGCTGTCAGGCAACTTAATTTTCATGATTAGAATATATAGTATAGCCAGTCTTACGTCAAGGTATATCTTGTATATTTTGGAGGACAATATTCAGTTTCCATATTTTGTACAAAAATATCGTACTTTTTTCGTCCATTTTGTATGAAACGTAAGGAAATCGTCTTTTATTTCAGCAGTAATTCATAGGTGAACCGTCCCATGGATTTTTTCAAAAGAAATACCGCAGCCAGAGCACAGATTCCTCCAAGTCCCAGTAAAATCCATACATTGATTAAAAGCACTCCCATAAACTGGCCTGTCGCCAGAAGAATCAGCGGAAGTACCAGAAATACTGCGCCCTGCTGGGCTTCTTCCACACTCTGAGCTTTTGCAGAGCCTCTTACGATCAGAGTGATTGCCATCAGAGAAATCGACGGTGCGATCAAAAGTAAAATAATAAGCCAGTTGATTCCCGGCACCAAGAATTTTCCCAGAAAAAACATAGTTTCTGCCTCGAGCACCAGAAGCATCACCAGAAAAGAAAGCAGAGACACTGTCATACTCAGAAGAAAAGAGGCCATTACCTTTGCAAAGAAAATCTGTTTCACCGACAAGGGACAGTAAAGCAATGTTTCCAGAGTCTGCTTTTCTTTTTCTCCCACAAAGGAGCTTGCAGACATAATGGAGGCAGACATCAAAGGTATGATCAGGAAAAACACCGGAAGAATATAATTCAGCATTAATCCCAGCAGATCCAGTTCCATATTTCCGGAGCACAGGGATGTCGGAAGAAGGTCTGTCATTTTCTGAATATCCGGATCACCCGGTGCAAAATGTATGGCAGCAGCCAGAATAGACGGTAATACGATCGTAAAGACAAGCGGAACAACCAAAAGAGAAAGAAACAGGTTTTTATTGGCCGTAATGCTCACAAGGTCTTTTCTGATCACAGCAGTCATTTTTTGGTTCATCATGCATCCTCCTTTTCTCTGGCAGTAAGGGAGAAATAAATATCCTCCAAAGATGGTTTTCTTACTTTTACAGAATAAATATCTCCGCCGCCTGTTACAATCTGCCGGACAAGAACGGGAATCTCACTGTCCCGGTGAATTCTGTTCTCATACAGCATTTCCTCTGCTTTCTGAAAACCAAGTCCCTCCGGCATATGGGCTGCACAGATTTCAAGTATGGTATCGGAATCTATTCTTTGACGCAGTTCACCCAGTGTTCCTGTTGCCAGTAGCTTTCCCTGATCCATCAATCCATATCTGGTACAGATTTCCTGTGCATATCTGAGCTGATGCGTGCACAAAAAAATTGTAATTTTTTTGTCCTCTGCCAGTTTTCGGATCAACTGGTTGACATTCTGGGCACTTTCCGGGTCAAGCCCTGAGGTAGGCTCATCAAGGAAAAGAATCCGTGGTCTGTGAATCAGTGCTCTGGCAAGAGAAAGTCTCTGGCGCATCCCGGTTGAATAGGTGGAAAGCTTCTGGTCTCCTGCCTCCTCCAGATCCAGCTGCTCCAACAAAGAACCAGCCCTTTTCTCTGCTTCTGCTTTTGTAATTCCAAACACAGAACCATAAAACACAAGGTTCTGTTTTCCTGTCATATTATTGTACATCTGTGCATGCTCTGTCACTACTCCCGAAAGATCATGGACCTTTTCCGGAGTTTCTGCCGGATTCAGTCCCAACACCCTGCATTCTCCCTCAGAAGGAGTGAGCATCCCTGTCAGAAGCTTTACGGTTGTTGTTTTTCCTGCCCCGTTTGGTCCCAAAAATCCAAATATTTCCCCCTGCTTCAAAGAAAAGTCAATGCCGCTGACAGCTTTTTTCCCATTGGGATATGTCTTAGAAAGATTTTTTAAAACAACTGCATCCATCTACTGTTCCTCCTCATTCTTTTTCAGCCGTGCTGCCAGATTCTGGAAACGGACTTCTCCCATGATCTCCTGAAAAATCTGATTTTCCGTAAGCGCCTGGGTCATACTGTGACGGACCACGGAAATATCTCTTGGAAGATGCGGTCCCAGGGGAAGGAAATCCTCCAGCCAGTCATCCAGCATATTAAAAAAAGAATCTCCGTGAAGCTTTAAAGGATAAATCTCTCCTGCTGCAAGTTCTGTATATTTTTCCAAAAATTCAAACGTCTTTTCCCAGTTTTTCCGCTTCGCCCAGCCCTGTGCTATGACCAGATAGCCGGGAAGCATGATTCCCGGATGAAGAGCATTTAACTGAAACACTTCTGCAATTGCAAGGAAACGCCTGCAGATCTGTTCAAATTCTTCCGCTCCCTCCGTGCAGAGATCCATATAGGAAGACAACAGGTTACATATGGAAACAACTTCTTTATACAGTCCAATCTGCAGAATCTTCTTTGCTTCCGTTTGATTTCCCAATAGCTGAAAAGCAGAAGCCAGCACCGGTTCAGACGGTCCGGACACTGGTATATATTCTCCCAGCAGATCCAGTACCTCTTCCGGACGTTTCAGGATCAGCAGACTGTATGCCTCCATTTGAAGCGACTCTTTAGCAAGATTCGGATCATCTGTTTCTGTTTTTATCCGGTTAAAAAGTTCTCTTGCTTCTTCCAGCACCTGTCCTGATCTTTCCGGGCTTCCCGCCAGCATAAAATGATTCACCAGCAGAACTCCCATATGAAAAAGGAATGGATAGCAGGAATGGTATTTTTTTATCATTTCATGACAGCACTCCAATACCTCCTCAAAAGAAAGCATCGAAAATTCTTCTGCAAACTGAAGGTAGCATTTCCGGATCTCCATTTTATCCATCTGCGGTTCGTATCCCATTAACTCGTCAATACTGATGTTAAAATACGCGGCAAGCCGGGGCAGCAGCGTAATATCCGGATACGTCATTGCCGTTTCCCACTTAGAAACCGCAGACTTCGATACACCCAGATATGCAGCCAGTTCATCCTGTGTAATTCCTCGCTTATGACGATTTTTTATCAATACACTGCCCAGTCTGATCTCTTTCATCTGTTCCACCTCCTGCCTGTATTATAAAAAAACATGAGATAGAAAACAATGGAGTTCTGATTGACTTCTGTTAAAAAAATCAACCTGCAGGAAACTTTTATTTGAAAGAGAACTTTAACTGCCAAAAAATGATGCTGCCAATATTCATGACAGCACCATTTATTCATTTTCTTATTATTTATCTTCTGCTCCGTCAACCTTGGATGCTCTTGCTTCGATCTCTTTCTTCTGGATATCGGAAGGAGCCTGCTCATAACGCGCAAATTCATAGGAGAAATCTCCGATTCCGCCGGTCATGGAACGAAGGTCTGTAGAATATCCATAGATTTCCAGCATCGGAACATCTGCTTCGATCACGGTATTTCCATTATGATCCGGATTCATTCCCAGTACACGGCCACGGCGTTTGTTCAGATCGCCCATAACGTCACCGGTATATTTGTCCGGAACAGTTACTTTCATGCTGACGATCGGCTCAAGAAGAACCGGAGATGCATCCATAAAGCCTTTCTTGAATGCAAGGATCGTAGCCATCTTAAATGCCATCTCTGAGGAGTCTACCGGGTGGTAAGATCCATCATAAAGAGTTGCCTTTACACCTACAACCGGATAAGCGGCAAGAGGTCCCTTGGTAACACATTCCTGAAGTCCCTTTTCTACAGCCGGGAAGTAGTTCTTCGGAACAGCGCCGCCTACAACAACCTGCTCAAATTCAAACGGGCTCTCCAGATCGCCGGACGGCTCAAAACGCATCTTAACGTGACCATACTGGCCATGTCCGCCGGACTGTTTTTTATGCTTGCCTTCCACATCGGAATTCTTGCGGATGGTCTCACGGAACGGAACCTTCGGTTTGGAAAGTTCGATGTCTACTTTATAACGCTCTTTCAGTTTATTTACCACGATATCAAGATGCTGGTCACCCATACCATAGAGAAGTGTCTGTCTGTTGGCAGAATCGTTCTCTGTACGGAGGGTCTTATCCTCACTTGTCATCTTTGAAAGAGCCTGGGAGATTTTATCCTCATCACCCTTGTTCAGAGCTTTGTATCTCTTGCAGGTATATGGTGTGGAGATCACTGCCTTCGGATAAAGAACAGGCATTGCCTTTGTTGCAAGGCTGTCTCCTGTCTGTACGCTGCCAAGTTTGGCAATGGCGCCAATATCACCGGCATGAAGTTCCGGAACCTCATAAGGTTTGGAACCTTCCAGAACATACAGCTTGTTCAGACGCTCTTCTTCGCCCTTCTCTACATTCAACAAAGTATCGTCGGATTTTATAACACCGGAAACCACCTTAATGAGAGAATATTTGCCAAGGAACGGATCTACGATCGTCTTCCATACATATGCTGATTTCGCTTTGGCAAAATCATAGTTTGCTTCAAAAATCTCGTTTGTCTTCTGGGAAATTCCGTTGCAGGAACGTTTGTCCGGGCTTGGGAAATAACCACAGATGTCATCCAGAAGGTTGGATACGCCTCTTAAGCTTACCGGAGAGCCCATGCATACCGGAACAATGCTTCCGTCCTGTACGTTCATGGCAAGGGCAGCAGAAACCTCTGTCACAGAGAATTCGTCTCCCTCAAAATAACGATCCATGAATTCTTCGCTTGTTTCAGCTACAGATTCCATCAGGATATCATGATATTTCTCAAGATATTCGTTGAGATATTCCGGAATGTCACATTCCTGTTTTTTGTCTTTTTCAATATATTTTCTTCCGGCCTGTTTTACAACATTTACATAGCCGACAAATTTACCGTCTTCACGAATCGGGAAATGGAGCGGAGCGATCTTTTTGCCATAAAGCTCTGTCAGTTCCTCTACTACTTTACGGTAGCTGACATCATCTATATCCATATCTGTTACAAAGAACATACGCGGAAGTTTATATTTTTCGCACAGATCCCATGCCTTCTGAGTTCCCACCTGAACTCCGGCCTTACCGGAAACAACGATGATCGCTGCATCTGCTGCGCTGACAGCCTCTTCTACCTCACCTACAAAATCAAAGTATCCAGGAGTGTCAAGGATATTGATCTTTACTTTATCCCACGGAACAGGAACCAAAGAAGTAGAAATTGAAAAATGTCTCTTGATTTCCTCTTTATCAAAATCGCTGACTGTATTCCCATCTTCCACTCTGCCTAAACGGCTTGTCATTCCTGCAAGATATGCCATTGCCTCTGCCAGTGTAGTTTTGCCGGATCCTCCGTGACCTAATAGGACTACATTTCTGATTCGGTCAGTTCTATAAACGTCCATATGTAATACCTCCCTGTTTGTCTGATATGTTCATATTCTACTAAAATTTTATTGGTTTTTCAAGTATTTTATATAATTTTAACAACTTTTTTTGATGAAATAATGCGAAAATTTCATGAATTTTTACATTTCCCCCTTGTATTTGACATTTTTCTTCTTATCTTTTAAAATATGAGTATATTTTTTTCTTGGGAAAGGATCATGACATCTATGAAAACCATTGGTTTTATCGGCCTTGGCCTTATTGGAGGCTCTATTGCAAAAGCGATCCGCAGAGTTCATCCGGATTATCATATTCTGGCCTATGCCAGACACAGAGAAACTCTGGCTGCCGCGCTGAACAGCGGTACTATTGACGGTGTACTGGAGGAAAAAGACGAAAGATACCATCATTGTGATTATATTTTCCTCTGTGCCCCGGTAGAATATAATATTGAATATCTGAAATATTTAAAAGAAGTCATCTCAGATGAATGCATCATCACCGATGCAGGAAGTGTCAAGGGCCCCATCCATCAGGCCGTAGAGGAGATCGGTCTGGATCATAATTTTATCGGCGGACATCCCATGGCAGGCTCAGAGCGTTCCGGCTTTGCCAATTCTTCTGATCACCTTCTGGAAAATGCCTATTATATCCTGACTCCGGGAGGAGAAGTTCCCTTAAATAAGCTTACGGAATTTTCAGAGCTTATCGACTCTCTGGGAGCGATCCCAATGGTCCTTACAGCAGAAGAACATGATTTTATCACAGCCGGTGTCAGTCATCTGCCTCACATTATCGCTTCCTCACTGGTAAATCTGGTAAGCTCGCTCGATAATGATGCGGAATATATGAAAACCATTGCAGCCGGCGGCTTCCGGGATATCACCAGAATCGCCTCCTCATCTCCTGTTATGTGGCAGCAGATCTGTCTGGAAAATACCAGAAATATTTCCGCAGTGCTGGACGAATACATTCGTATGCTGATCCAGATCCGCTGCTCCGTGGACAACAAAGAAGCGGATCAGCTGTATCAGCTTTTTGCCGCTTCCAGAGATTACCGGGATTCGATTGATGTCACTTCAAAGGGACCTATCACCAGAGCCTATGTCCTCTATCTCGATATTGTTGATGAAGCCGGAGGAATCGCAACGATTGCCACGATTCTTGCCATGGATAACATCAGTATCAAAAATATCGGAATCATACATAACCGGGAATTTGAACAGGGCGTGCTGAAAATAGAATTTTATGAAGAGGATGCCATGAAGCGGGCAAATGCACTTTTAAAGAAACGAAACTATATTGTCTATGAACGGTAGGTGTGTATTATGAAAATAAAAAAGCAGACCGGACTGAAGGGAGTTCTTACAGTTCCGGGAGATAAATCCATTTCCCACAGAGCTGTAATGTTTGGCGCTCTTGCAAAAGGTACTACAAGAATCACTCATTTTCTGGAAGGAGCCGACTGTCTCTCTACGATCTCCTGCTTCCGCAAAATGGGGATTGAAATAGAACGGGATCAGGAGCAGGTTCTTGTTCACGGCAGGGGGCTGCACGGACTGCATACTCCTTCCGGTATTCTGGATGTCGGTAACAGCGGCACCACAACAAGACTGATCTCCGGAATCCTTGCAGGCCAGGATTTTTCCTCAGAGCTTGACGGGGATGACTCCATCCGTACCCGTCCCATGAAAAGGATCATGACTCCTCTGGCATCCATGGGAGCCGATATTATAAGCAAAAACAGCAACGGCTGCGCGCCTCTGACGATCACCGGAAAGCGTCTTCACGGAATCCATTACGACTCTCCGGTAGCATCTGCCCAGGTAAAATCCTGTGTGCTTCTTGCGGGAATGTATGCAGACGGGATTACAAGTGTTACAGAGCCTTTTCTTTCCAGAAATCATACCGAGATCATGCTGAATTATTTTGGAGCAGAGATTACTTCCTCAGGGACTACCGCCGCCATCCGTCCGGAGCCGTTTCTGGAAGCCCGTGATATCGCCGTACCCGGAGATATTTCTTCTGCCGCTTATTTTATTGCAGCAGGGCTGCTCACTCCAAACAGCGAGATTCTTCTGAAAAACGTGGGAATCAATCCTACCCGAGCCGGAATCCTGAAGATCTGTCAGTCTATGGGAGCTGATATTACGCTTCTTAACAAAAATCTCGAAGGAGAGCCTACTGCTGATCTTCTGATCCGCACAAGTTCTCTGAAAGGAACAGTCATCGAAGGAGCTGATATTCCTGCTCTGATCGATGAAATCCCCATGATCGCAGTGATGGCAGCCTTTGCTCAGGGAACCACCATCATCCGGGATGCACAGGAACTGAAAGTCAAGGAATCCGACCGCATTGCCGTAATGGTAGATAATCTGAAACGTATGGGCGCAGACATTGAAGGAACCGACGATGGAATGATCATTCATGGAGGCAAACCGCTCCACGGGGCAGTGATCGACTCTCACCTTGACCACAGAGTGGCTATGTCCTTTGCAGTTGCAGGAACCATCTGCGAGGGAGAAATGGAGATCCAGGGTGCCGAATGTGTAAATATTTCCTACCCGGAATTTTACAAAGACCTGTATCTCTGCGGGAAATAAAAGATACTCAAATTATCCAAGTGTTCAATCACACATATCAGCAAAGGCAGATCACCGTGCTTTTCCGGACTCCCTTCCGGGAGCGCTGCACAGGATCTGCCTTTTTCTTATATCAATTTTTTCTCCATATTGTAAGACTGTACCTGAAATCCCATACTTTGGTAAAATGCCCGGGCTTCTTTATTGAAATCCCAGACCTTCAGATCGATCCGGGCGCATTCTTCCTTTTCAGCCTCAGATACCATATACTCATAGAGCCTTTTACCGATCCCTTTTCTGCGGCTGTCCTGTTCCACAAAAAGAGCATCCACAAAAAACGTACGATTTCTGTGCAGCATGGGATTCGCCGGAGTGATCTTCCTTTTTGCAACCAGAAAGCCTGTCAGTCTTTTTCCTTCCTCTGCACCGATCAGGATATGATCCGCATCTTCCAGCATTTCCTGATACACTTCCTTCGGAAGCAGATCTTCCATTTCTTTATAAATATCCGGTCTCCCTTCAACGTGCTGACAGTGAAGCGTCTGATATCCCCTGTTTACAATTGTATAATCATAAAGTGTCAGATTTCTGATCTTAATTTCCTCTGTCATTTCTCTTTCCTTCTTTCTTTTATAAAGTTATACTAGTCTACATTACAGAGATCATTCATTCTTGTCAATATTTGTCAGAAAAATAATCCTTGACATCCCATAATTTTCCATGTATATTTCAACTAACTTATACATATACCAAAAAGAAAAGGAGGCTACCATGAAAATATTATTTTACGGTGCAAAAGACTATGACCAGCATTTTTTTGATAAGCTTGCCCCGGAATATCCGGGAATTACTTTTAAATTTATCGAAGCCAATCTCTATGAAGAAACCGCATCACTTGCAAAAGGCTACGACGGGATCTGTGCTTTTGTAAATGCAGATATCAGCACTCCTGTTATGGAAAATCTCCATGCTCAGGGAATCAGGCTGATCCTGATGCGCTGTGCCGGATATAACAACGTAGATCTCAAAACTGCGGAAAAATACGGGATCAAGGTTCTCCGTGTTCCCGGCTATTCCCCGGAAGCAGTAGCCGAACATGCTATGGCTCTTGTTCTTACTGCCAATCGCCACACTCACAAAGCATATATCAAATGCAGGGAAAACAATTTTGCCCTGAACGGACTTATGGGCGTTAATCTGTTTCACAAAACCGCCGGAATCGTTGGAACCGGAAAAATCGGTCTTGCAATGGCAAGGATCTGCCGGGGCTTCGGTATGCGGGTTATCGCCTACGACCTTTATCCCAACAAAGAACTGGATTTCCTGGAGTATGTGTCACTGGATGAGCTTCTGCGTACAAGCGATCTGATCAGTCTCCACTGCCCTCTTACAGAAGAGACCCACCACCTCATCAACGAAGAGTCTATCGCAAAAATGAAAGACGGAGTGATCCTTGTAAATACCTCCAGAGGCGGCCTGATCTGTACCGATGATCTGATCGCCGGAATCCGGGATCATAAATTCTTTGCGGTAGGGCTTGACGTCTATGAAGAAGAGTCAGATCTTGTGTACGAGGATATGTCCGAACGTATTTTACAAAGCTCCACCATACAGAGACTGCTGTCCTTCCCCAACGTAGCCATGACTTCTCATCAGGGATTTTTCACCGAAGAGGCGCTGACCAATATTGCGGAAACAACACTTCAGAATGCAGCTGCGTTCCGTGACGGACAGGTTCTGAAAAATGAAGTAAAGCTTTAAAAAAGAAAAACTCTCCGGAATCATTCACCGGAGAGTTTTTCTTTTATCTGTTCCTTATTTCTCAAAGGCTTCTCTGAGAACCGCGATCTCTCTGGTCCATCCCGCATCGTCATTGGGAGTTTCCAGAATAAACGGGATCTCTGCAAGAGCCGGATGCCGGATCACACGCACCAGCGCTTCCAGTCCGATCTCCCCCTCCCCGATTTTTGCATGACGGTCCTTGTGACTTCCCATTCCGTTCAGACTGTCATTCAGATGAATTGCCTTCAGTCGTGAAAGACCGATCACCTGATCGAATTCCTTTAACACTCCGTCCAGATCATGAACGATATCATATCCTCCATCCCACACATGGCAGGTATCCAGACACACTCCCATTTTGTGATCTTTTTCTACCAGGTCAAGAATGGAACGGATCTCCTGGAAATTTCTGCCAACTTCAGAACCCTTTCCTGCCATGGTTTCCAGAAGGACCGTAGTGGTCTGCTCTTCTGTAAGGACATCATTGAGAATCTCCGCGATCTTTTGGATTCCTGTTTCTGCTCCCTGCCCCACATGACTGCCCGGATGAAAATTATAATAATTTCCCGGTGTGTATTCCATTCGTTTCAGATCATCTGCCATCGTATTTCTGGCAAAATCTCTCAGATCTTCTTTGGCCGCACAGCAATTCATGGTATAGGGCGCATGAGCAACGATTTTTCCAAATCCATGGGCTCCTGCCAGCTGCAGAAATTCCTCCACATCTTTTTCGTCAATGGCTTTTGCATTTCCCCCTCGGGGATTTCTGGTAAAAAAGGCAAAGGTGTTTCCTCCGTTTTTAATCATCTGCTGTGCCATTTTTTTGTACCCCTTGGATGAGGTTGTATGATTTCCGATATATAACATCTTTTTTCTCCATCTTCTGTATTTATCTTCAGGAAATATCTCCCGGATCATAACCATTATAGCAGAAAAACCCTTTTACAAAAAGAGGAAATCTATTGACGAAAATTCCAAATATATCTATACTTTTAATAGCTATTATATTTTATAAGACAAACTTCACTTATTCTACAAAAGACAAGGAGTATACATATGAGCCAGTCCTCTTCCAATCGTCCGTCCAGGAACCATTCCGGGCAAAGATCTTCCGGTTCTCCCGGAACTTCCCGAACCCCGTCCCGAAAGAATTCTTCTTTACAAAAAAGAAGGTCGTCTGCTCACCGCCGAAACGTGTATCGGAAATCCCGCTATTATCGTCAGCGCCAGAAGCGTCTTATCCTTGCCGGCGGAATGGGGCTGGCACTTCTGATCGTTCTGCTTTTTTTTGCTGTTCGAAGCCGCATAGATAAAAAAACAGACTCCGTAAGCTCGGATCCGGTCCTTACAGAAAATGAATCCCAAAACACAAATTCCGAAGAAAGCAGCAAGACTTCTTCCTCCGATTCCGGGGCTGATGCAGAACAGGATTCCGGTCTTCCATCCGAACCGGTTTCCCTTACCGTCAGCGTAGTGGGCGACTGCACTCTTGGAACCGACGAAAATTTCGATTATGACACCAGCCTGAATGCTTATTATGAAAGCTATGGTTCCGAATATTTTTTACAGAATGTAAAAAGTATTTTTTCTGCCGATGATCTGACCATTGCCAATTTTGAGGGAACTCTTACAGATTCTGAAGAACGGGAAGAAAAGCAGTTTGCCTTCAAAGCTCCGGCTGAATTTTCCAGTATCCTGTCAGACGGTTCCGTCGAGGCAGTCACACTGGCAAATAACCACAGCCATGATTATGGAGAGCAGGGTTTTGCCGACACACTGACCGCTCTTGATCAGGAAGGGATCACCCACTTTGGTTATGACGAAACTGCTGTCATAGAAGTAAAAGGAATCAAAGTCGGTCTTGTAGGAATCTACGAACTGAAGGATCATCTGGAACGGACGGAACAGCTGAAACAGAATATTGCCAAAGTAAAGGAAGAAGGAGCAGTTATCACGATCGTGATCTTTCACTGGGGCAACGAAAAAGAAGAAATCCCGGACTCCAACCAGATGACGCTTGGGCGTCTTGCCATTGATGAAGGAGCCGATCTGGTATGCGGTCATCATCCCCATGTTCTTCAGGGTATTGAAACCTATAAGGGTAAAAATATTGTATACAGCCTCGGAAATTTCTGTTTCGGCGGAAATTCCTACCCCAGTGACATGGACAGTATGATCTTTCAGCAGACATTCACGATTGATAAGAACGGGGTATCTGCAGATAATGACACAAACATAATCCCCTGTTCCATTTCTTCTGACTATGATTATAACAATTATCAGCCAACCCCTGCCGAGGGCGGGGAAGCCGACCGGATCCTGAATAAAATCGAAGAACGAAGCTCCTGGATCACCCCTGCCGATACAGAAGAAATGGATTCTTCTGTAAGCGAAGGAAGCTCTGATTCCGGTGAAAACGAAGAAAGTTCTTCCGAATAGACTGTGAAAGAACGATTATTTTTCACACTCTCGTTTCCCGGGCGTATATAAAAAATGCGATATCTTCCGGTATGGAAAATCTTTTTTCCAAATCCGTCAGATACCGCATTTTTTAATATACTTCTGCTCCAAAAGGCATCAGTGCCAGCTTGGCAAGCTTAAACTGCTGAAGTCCGAAAGGAATCCCAATCACAGTCACACATAAAAGCAGCCCCAGTACCGCATGCTCAATGGCAAGGGGAAGACCGGAAACAACCAGCCAGATGATATTAACAAGCAGAGAAACGGCTCCGCCCCCATAGCGAACTTCCTTTCCAAAAGGAAAACAGCTTAAAGATGCAAATTTAAAGCACTGCATTCCAACAGGGATCCCTACTACGGTGATGCACCACAGGCATCCGGCCAGGCACCAGCTCAGAGCACTGATCGCTCCTCCAAAAATAAACCACAAAAGATTACCAAGACAACCCATATCTTACCTCCTGAACAATCATATCTGAATTATACCATGTTTTCTCTCTTGTCCGTAGTATCTGTTTTCCTTTTTCAATAATTTCAAAATATTTCTTCTTAACCTCTTGCATTATTTTCTGTTTTTGATTAAGATAGGCAGGAATGCAATTTTACAGATATAAGGATGAATCAGTATGAACAAAAAACATCAGTTAGACCTTACCAATGGTCCCATTATGAAAACCCTGGCAGAACTTGCCTTGCCTATTATGGCTTCCTCTTTTTTGGGAACGGCTTATAATATTACGGATATGGCCTGGATCGGCGTCCTGGGTTCCAAAGCAGTCGCCGGCGTTGGCATGGGCGGTATGTATGTATGGCTTTCTCAGGGGCTCTGTTCCCTGGCAAGAATGGGTGGACAGGTAAATGTCGCACAAAGCTGCGGTCGGAACGATACCCGTTCTGCAACAGATTATGCAGCTGCTTCCATACAGCTTACATGTATCTTTGCCTTTCTGTTTTCCGCAGTCTGCCTGCTTTTTACCGGTCCTCTCCTGGCCTTCTTCCATCTGGAGGATGCACAGACATTTGCATACGCAGAAGTATATATGAAAATAACCTGCGGACTGATCATATTTTCCTATATGAATTATACACTTACCGGTCTGTATACTGCTCAGGGCGATTCAAAAACCCCCTTTGCAGCGAATCTGATCGGTCTGGTCATGAATATGATCCTGGATCCTCTTCTGATCCTTGGTATCGGGCCTTTTCCTCGTCTGGAGGTCACCGGAGCTGCCATTGCCACTGCAGCTGCCCAGCTTGTCGTTATGCTGGTAATGATAGCTGGAATTTTCCTAAGAAAAAACAGTGAAAATATACTTCGGAAAATACATCTTTTTTCCAGAACCTCCGGAAGTATTTATCGTTCCATCTGTCGGATCGGAGTTCCTACTGCCCTGCAGGGAACCCTGTACTGTATGATTTCCATGGTATTGACCCGTATGGTTTCCGCTTTCGGTTCAGGTGCAGTTGCCACTCAGAGAGTCGGCGGGCAGATTGAATCTATTTCCTGGAATACGTCTGATGGATTTGCTGCTGCTCTGAATTCCTTTACTGCTCAGAACTACGGAGCTGGTAAAAATGACCGCATACGCCAGGGATATCAGATTTCTCTTCGTATCATGATCACCTGGGGACTTATTGTTACTGCAGCCTTTGTTCTGTTTCCAAAACAGATTGCTTCTCTTTTTTTCCATGAAGAAGACGTTCTGAAAACAGCCGTTGGATATCTGGTGATCCTTGGCATCGGAGAAGCTTTCATGTGTGTGGAAATGTTGACCATTGGCGCCCTTTCCGGTCTTGGAAAAACGAAAATATGCAGTGTCATCAGTATTCTGCTTACCGGAGCACGTATTCCTCTTGCTCTGCTCCTTACCAGAACAGCTCTTGGCCTTACCGGTATCTGGTGGGCTCTGACCTTAAGTTCTATGGCAAAAGGTGTGGTCTTTTATTTTACTTTTCACAAAGTCAGTCAGGACATAGAACGTGAATCCGCTTCTGTTTAAAAAAGATCCCTTTGCAGTTAATCTTAGGATAACTGCCAAAGGGATCTTTTTTATTTAAGTATTTTTATGTCTTTTTCTTTCTTTTTGTGTACTGTGAAGCTATGCGGTTTCTTCCATCGCAGGATCTTCAGGAGGATTCAGCACAGAATCTACAGACTGGGAAATAATCTGGTCAAGAATCGTCACAAGTTCTTCCGGTACACCTGCGGCCGAAGCGTTAGAAAGCAATGTTTCCCAGTTCATGCTTTCCAGATATGTGATCTCGGATTCTTCCTGTGTAAAATCAAGGGCTGCATCAAGCGCCGCCTGTTCTGGAAGGGATGCGCCGGTATCAGAATAACCTCCGCTTACGGACAGAGTCACAAGCGGTACCCCTGAATTTGTCACAGACAGATCAATCTGATTGATTCCTGCTTCAGGATCTGAGTTAAGGTTGATATCAAGACCAAATGCTGCCAGCGGATTGGGCTCTTCTTCTGTTCCGGTATCCAGCACTGAAACATGGATCGTTCCATTATAATATTCTGGTATTTCCGGATTGATTTCCAGATTTTCTACCTGAACAGCCAGCATCTTTACTCCGTTTACCGCCAATATATGGTCCCCGTTCAGAAGCCCGTCTGTATCCTGTCCTGTTCCGGTAAATGTCACCTTTTCTTCATCTGCGCCAAATTCAATAAGAAGCGCGGAGTTTCCATCGGCAGATGGATTTTTAAAAGTAAAAATCGGAATGGTTTCTGTTCCATCTGACATACCGATTTCTCTTCCTGCAATTTTTCCATCGGCATCTGTCCATATTTTTGAGGAAAAAAAAGCTGCATCAGAACCACCCTCTTCTGGAATATCTGCCAGAAGTCCATCGGCTCCAGCCTGAAGCTGTGCATTTAAATCTTCCCCACCGATCTCTGACCACTGATCCAGAAGGCCTTTCAGTTCCTGATCCTCTTTTGCTGTTGTCAGAATATTCTTTACCATATTGAGAAA
Organism: Lachnospiraceae bacterium; assembly: GCA_021771755.1. GTDB lineage: Bacteria > Bacillota > Clostridia > Lachnospirales > Lachnospiraceae > Blautia_A. The sequence goes on from JAETOL010000016.1 coordinate 48,564, forward strand.
ATCTGCCTCTGTGATAATCGTTTCATATGCTGTACAATCTTCACTGATTCCTTCTACAGAAAGTGCTTCTTCTATGGCAGTTCCCTCTGGTGTCTGATCGATCAGGATGTTTCCATAACGATCCAGTAATGCAGCAAGCGTTGCTGTATCCGGAAGAACTGTAGTCATATCTCCCAAAATACGATACAATTTTCTCAGTGAAGCTGCATATTCTTCCATATATTCTGCATAATACTGTGCCTCTTCTTCTGTTTCAAATGCCTGTGCCATTTCCTCTTCCGACATTTCCAGAGATGCAAGAAGCGGAATCTTCATCCATGTCTCAGACAACTCAGGAATCTGCAAATATTCCGTCAGTTCTGCCATATCCATATACAGATTCATATTACAAAGAGGAGCATCATTCAAAAGTACGGCAGCGTTAGCTGTTTCTTTTCCTTCTGAAATAGTAGCAGTCATGTCCATCGTCAATGTATTCAGCCATGAAAAGTCCATACCGCCGGAAGCTGCGCTAAGCAAAGTCTTTCCACTGTCTTCCAATGTCAGTGTAAGGACACCCTTTGATCCTGCCATAGCTTTTTTCTGCTCGGGAACCATAGTGTCCCAGTATTTTGAAAATTCTTCCACAAATCTGGATAACGCAGCTTTTTCTGCTTCCTGATACGTTGCAGCAAAAACAGAACTGGTTCCAGACAAAAGCATAACAGAAGCTGTTGCCGCTGCGGTTAATTTTTTCAGTCTTTTGCTTGTTCGATTCATAGAAATCCTCCTCTCGAAAGTATGGATCCTTCCCGGATCGCATCTATTAAATATGTAGATATTTTATCATAGTTTTAGTTATCCAGCAATAAATTCTTATATTTTATCAAAATATTCCAAAAACATTTGCGTATTTTTGTGCTTTTTTCATATATCTGTCTGTTTTCTTTTATAACTGTACATATTTCTCTAAAGTTATTTTTTTATGAGAATTTCCTGAAAACTCTTTTTCCACAGTATACTGCCAGCCAGACAGATCCAATTCCAATTTTTTATCTGATGGATAGAGTCTGTTCCATCGAAATATCAGTATTTCTTCTATATTTTTTGATATTTCTTCCAAATCATCTGTTTCTACAAGAGCATATTCTCCCGTTCCTGCCTTTTGCAGAAAATCCTGCCGGCATCTGATTTCCACCCCTTCCATCTTCCCATAAACGGAAAAGGAATATTCATTCATCCAAAGTACTTTTCCCTGACATAGCATTTGGATTTCTTCAAGCACTGCCTGATCTCTGCTCTGACGTCTCTTATTAAATAACATACCATTTTTATCGTCCAAAAAAACAATCACCCTCATAAAGTTTCTCCTTTGTGTATCTATATTTCATCTCATTTTACCACAGATCTTTCCTGTATTTCCATCGGATATTGACACGTTTATATGGCACTGATATAGTTATCTAAAAGCAGAATATTTATGCTTTCAGGAGGCTTTCATATGAACGAAAAGGAAATCAAATATATGGTAGATCAGCAGAGAAGTTTTTTCGACACAGGCGCCACCCTGCCTGTCTCAGCCCGTCTCAATGCTTTAAAAAAAATAAGAGCATCTATCAAAAAACATGAAGCAGACATCCATCGAGCACTGCAGGAAGATTTAGGAAAAAGCGATTTCGAAAGCTATATGTGTGAAACTGGTCTTACATTAAGCGAAATTTCCTACATGATTCATCATCTTTCTGCATATGCCAAAGAAAAACGAGTCCATACACCACTGGCTCAATTTCCTTCCAGAAGCTTCCAAAAGCCCTCTCCTTATGGAGTTGTACTTGTCATGAGTCCCTGGAACTATCCTTTTTTATTGAGCATGGAACCTCTGATCGATGCTCTGGCTGCTGGAAACACAGTCATTCTGAAGCCCAGCGCCTACTCTCCTCACACATCCCGTATGGTTCAGCATATCGTCCAGGAATGTTTTGACAGTTCCTATGCCGCAGTGATCACTGGAGGACATGAAGAAAATACAGCCCTCCTAAATCAGCATTTTGATAAAATTTTTTTTACCGGCAGTCAGCGTGTGGGGAAAGTAGTGTTAAAAAAAGCGGCAGAGTACCTGACTCCTGTCACCCTAGAGCTTGGCGGTAAAAGCCCTTGTATTGTTGACCGTTCAGCAGACCTTAAACTGGCAGCCCGCCGGATTGTATTTGGAAAATATCTGAACTGCGGTCAGACTTGTGTAGCTCCCGATTATATTTACTGTCACAAAGATGTAAAGGATGCATTGCTCTTACAGATTGAAAAACAAATAAAAAAACAGTTTTCTGATCATCCGCTAAACAATAAACATTATGGAAAGATCATTAATCAAAAACATTTTGAAAGAATCCTGAATCTTACAGACCCGTCAAAAGTGATCTTCGGAGGAGAATATGACCGTGCATCACTTCAGATTGCTCCTACGGTAATGGAAAATGTAACGTTCGAAGATCCTGTCATGCAGGAGGAGATTTTTGGCCCGGTTCTTCCTGTTTTGACCTTCGATTCTCTGGAACAGGCAATTAGAAAAATCAATTCTCTCCCGCATCCGCTGGCACTCTATATTTTTACTTCTGACAAAAAAGCGGCGGCTTCCGTCCTTTCACACACCAGATTCGGCGGGGGATGTATCAATGATGTAATCATCCATCTTGCTACCAGCGAAATGGGGTTCGGGGGATTCGGCGAAAGCGGCATGGGCAGCTATCACGGAAAGGCCGGTTTTGATGCCTTTACTCATTACAAAAGTATTGTCGATAAAAAAACATGGCTGGATCTTCCTATGCGTTATCAGCCTTATCAAAATCTTTACAAAAAAATGCTGCGAATGTTTCTGAAATAAAAAATCGTGCCCGGTATCTGCTTCAACAGTATACCGGACACGATTTTCTATTTTAATCATTTACTTCCATTTTATAACGATTGACTGCCATTTCTGCTTCCCCCAGGAAGGATAACGATCCAAAGATCACGACCACGGAATCGCTGTCTATCCTCTCCATCACCTGATTCACTGCCATGTGCAGACTTTCCGCTGCTTCCACAGACGGATTTACCTCTGCTACGGCTTCTTTCAGTTCTGCGGCCGGAAGCGCCCTGGGATTCCCAGGAGTCTGTACCGTAATGATATGTTCGGCCATGGGAGCTGTCAGACGAATCACCTGCGCATAGTCTTTATCACGGAACATACCAAAAATATAGTAGAACTTTTTACCAGCATAATAAAGCTTCAACGAACGCACCAGTTCCTCTGCCGCTGCCGGATTATGTGCTCCATCCATCAGGATCACCGGATCTTTGGAGATCAAGGTAAAACGGCCTTTCCAAATCGCTTTTTTCATGCCCTGATAAACGGCTCTGTCTTTAAGATCATAACCCAGTTTTCGCAAGGCATTTATCGCCTCCAATGCAAGAACTGCATTCTTGATCTGATAGCTTCCCATCAGAGAAATTTTGATATTTTCCCAGTTTTTATAAGAAAAGCTCTGGCCTTCATAACCATATGAAATATCTTTTATCTGCTCCGGATCTACCGCCTGGAACGTGCAGTCCCTTTCCCTGCAGACATTGCAGATAACTTCCATAGCTTCTGGCTGCTGCATAGCAGATACAACGGAAGTATCAGGCTTTATGATCCCTGCCTTCTGATACGCGATCTTTCCAAGCGTATCTCCCAGAAATTCCATATGATCCATGCTGATAGATGCAATCGCAGCACAATTTTGCATTTCTTCTGCTGCCGCTTTGACTTTTTCTGTCAGGCGAGACAGATCTTCACGTCCGATAAATTTTTCATTAACCTGAATTTTTTCCCTATAGGAAAATAAAGTAGGAGAAATATACCTTCCAGTCCGATATCCTGCTTCCTTAAAAACAGTAGAAAGATATGCCAGCACAGATCCTTTCCCGTTCGTACCGGAAATATGTACAAATTTCAAGCTGTCCTGCGGATTTCCAAGTCTCTTTAGCAATTCTCTCATATTGTCCAGACCAAGAACGCTTCCTCCTTTGGAGACCTGGTCCAGATACTCTCTTGCTTCTTCGTAATTCATGCCTGCTCCTATCTGAGCCGATACGGCTCCATTAAAATCAGGTTTATTATAATCCATTCTTTTTATGGTTACAATATTTGCAGGCATATTTTATTCATTTTTCACAATGATTTTACCTGACAATCGATATCGCCGGAACTGTATATATCTTTGCTTTTTATAAAACAATCACATATAATCTGAAATTATAAAGGATTCTACCCATTTCTCAAATTCACAAACCGGAAGCGGTCTGGAGAAAAAATACCCCTGCACGGTACTGCATTTGATTGTGTCCAGGTAACAAATCTGGTTCTTTGTTTCAATTCCCTCCGCCACAATCGTGATGCCCAGCCCTTCCGACATCTGTACAATGCTGGTTATCACATTTCTGGCTTTTCGGTTATCCAGATCAGAAAAGAATGAACGATCCAGTTTCAAAACATCTATATCAAGTTCCCTTAAAAGCGTAAGAGAAGAATAACCAACACCAAAATCATCCAGAGAACACCGGAAGCCGTATTGATGTATCATGTGAAGACCCTCTTTTACCTTTCTGATCTGAGAAACATCCAGAAAAATATTTTCTGTAATTTCAAATTCGATCAGTCTTCGATCGATCTGATATTTTTCAGCGATCCTTATAAAATCAGACAGAAAATTATCATGAACGAAATGGCATCTTGAGAGATTTACAGAAATGGGAAAAAGATCTCTTCCCTCTGCTTTCCATTTCTTTATAGACTTGCAGACAAAATCGAAAACATATCTGTCAAGCATACAGATTTTTCCATTGCTTTCCAAAAGAGGAATAAATTCTGCCGGAGATACCATGCCTCTTTCCGGAAGGTTCCACCTCACAAGAGCCTCTGCTCCTGCCACCTTTTCTTTTCTGAAATCAACCTTAGGCTGAAAATATACGCAAAAATCACCATTTAAAAGTGATTCGTCAAATCCCCGTTCCATCTCTCTTTCTCTTTGTATTTTTTCTGCCAGATTATTATCAAAAAAGATCAGTGTTCCGGCCTCCTGACGTGACAGATTTTTCACCACTGCCCTGGCCTGATCCTGAAGGACAACGAGATCTGTTTCATTATTCTCAATGGCACAGGCTCCCATCCAGAAAGAAATACTGCATTCCGTAAGATCTGTATTCTTAAAAGAATTGATCTCTTCTACAATCCTGTCCATTCTCCGGCTGATGATATCTGGATTTTTCTCTTTCAGGCAAAGGAAAAAATGATCCATTTCAATACGTGCGGCAAATTCATCTTTCTCCGGATAGAGACAGGAATTGATCACCGCATAAAAATATTCCAGCATACGATCGCCGTTTTTTGCTCCCAGAGAATCATTGATCATTTTAAAATCCATACAGTCCATCAAAACAAGCGTATACGCTTCTGCTTTTTTTCTTCTGCATAATTCCTGGTATCTCATCTGAAATTCGATACGATTGATTCCTCCTGTCACATCATCACAAAGTGCGATCTTCTCAATCTTTCTGCTGTTTTCTGAGTAACCCTTAAACAGCAGCGTAAAAAGCGCTCCAAAAACTACCAGAGCAACAACAAGACATCCAAGCATCTTACCTACATAACTGTCTGAAAATCCGGTAAATAAATCTGCCGGTATCAACGTAACTGCAGTCCATTCATCAATCTCTGTAACTGCATAGGCCAGATAATAATCCTGATGATCTCCTGTCAAAAAACGAAAGATCCCATTTTTCCCTTCTGCAATGTTATCCCGCATCTTCAGGATATCACTGCGGGTATCTTCATCATTTCCCAATAATACAGCCAGATTCAGGTTCCGGCTTTTTTCATCAGAAGTCAATAAAATATCACCATGATTATTGATGATATAGCTGGTGCTGTTTTCTTCCTGAAAAACTTTGGCCTCAAAAATATCCTTGAATCTTTCTTCCTGGTATCCTACCCAAAGTGTCCCCACTTTTTCTCCGTCTGTATAAATATTCTGTGCATAAAGGATCGTTCCATTTTTTATACCTACTGCACAAAAGCCTTTCTCAAGGACTTCCCGAAACACTTCTGTATTTTTCAGAGCTATTACTTCCTGTTTTTTATTCATAATAGTACCGGAAGTAATAATTTGCTCGGTTTCTGCATTTTTATATACCGCAAAGTCAAACCCAAATATTTCCCGCTTATGATCCAAAAATTTAAGGATGGTATCCTCGTCTTTTTTCAGTTCATTTTCTTCTGAAAGGCAGTGTACGGTTTTCATCCCGCCATCAACCTCCATATCAATCTGGTCCGCAATCTGTTCTGTATACTCTTTTACATACATCTCTGTTGATCTTGCATCCTGCATTTTCATATCAATGGTACAGTAGACAGAATAAACGATCACAGCCAGAGCCATAAGGCTCAGCAGGATAATGTGACGCTTCATCTTTCTTTTTACATAATCAATTCCATTTAAATATTTTTTTCTTTCCTTTTTATAAGAATCTATCTTTCCCATATATTTTTTTCACTCTCAATCAGAAACCCTTTTTTCTTATGTCAGCCACTTTTCACATAGTAATCATTTTAATATATAGAAAGAATTGTGTCTACCTTAATTTATAAAAAGGCGCAGTCTCTCACATAGAAACTGCACCTTCTATATTCTTTATTTTGGATCAGCAGGTTGCACCGCCTGTGAGATGCTTCTGCGCCTTGATATTTTCTTCTTTTCTGCCAAGAAGATCATCTGAGAGAAGCTGCTCCTGTACGTTTTCAAATCCGATACGCGCTACTGTGTCTGCAAAGCGTTCTCCTGTATTTCCCTGCTCACGGAACAGAAGGATGGCTTTTTCTACAATAGAAAGCACTTCTTCTTTATCGGTAAATACTTTGTCCAGATAACGTCCCTGTGCAACCTTCTTGCCCCAGCGTCCGCCAATATAAATGCGATAACCGTTTGTATAATCCTCGATTGCATGGAACGGACATTTGCCAACACAGCGTCCACAGTGATTGCAGGCATTTTCATCAATGACGATCTTGCCGTTTTCCACTTTTGCCACATGGATCGGGCAGTTCTTTTCAATGCGGCAGATCTTACAGCCTTTACATTTTTCCGGATCGATCTGAGGAATGCGCTGACCAATGATGCCAAGATCGTTCAGATCCGGTTTCACACAGTTATTTGGACATCCGCCCACTGCGATCTTAAATTTATGAGGAAGCTTCACATCGGAATATCCGTGGAAGAATCTCTCATGAATCTCTTCAGAAAGCCCAAAGGTATCGATCAGTCCATACTGGCAGGTGGTTCCTTTGCAGGAAACAACCGGACGTACTTTGGATCCTGTTCCTCCGGTTTCAAGTCCTGCCTGCATGAGATATTCCCGGAGAGGTTCAATATTATCAAACGGAACTCCCTGGATTTCCATTGTCAGTCGGGAAGTCATGGTCACTTCACCGCTTCCGAACATCTCTGCCGCCTCTGCAATGGTTCTTGCCTCTTCCGCTGTGATCTTTCCGTTTCTGGTGATCACACGCCCATTAAACTTATCCTCTGTATTCTTGTCCTTCAAAAATCCCAGAGCTTTTACGCGTTTCTCTTCCTCCGGAGAAACTGTTCCTGCTCCATTGGCAATCTTAATCTCGTTAAAAAATCTTGCACCCTCAAGCACTACTGTGTTCTGATAGCCAAACTGGCGAAGACGGTTCTGAAGGAAATAGCCCCTCTTACCTTTTGCACATACCAGAAGAAGCTTATCTTCTTTGTTCAGGCCCTCGATCTCTCCATTTACCTTTGCAAGCTCCACAAACATTGCTCCATGGATGGACGGCTGAGGATTCACATCGATCACCTTGTAGTCCTTTGCTTTTCCCTGTGCATATTCTGCCGGAGTCATGCTGACCATAGTTCCGTTGATCTTGTTAAGCAGAATATAAACCACCTGAACAAACGGATGGATTGCTGTAGAAAACGGCGGTGCATAAGCAAAATCTGCATTTTCAAAATCTTCAAGAACTGCCCCCATGTTCATTCCCATAACCGCAATGTCTACCATTTTATCTACTGCACCCGGTCCAAATACCTGTACACCAAGAAGTTTATGAGTGTTTTTGTCTGCGATCATCTTTGTGATAAAGAAAGAGGCATCCGGATAATAGTGGGCTTTGTCATCGGTTGGCGCCACTACTGTGATCACATCATAGCCTGCTGCACGGGCCTGTTCTTCTGTAAGTCCGGTACGTCCGATATTCAGTCCAGGAAGCTTCACTACACCGGTTCCCAGTACGCCCGGATAGGTTTTTTCTTTGCCTGCCAGCACCTGAGCCAGAGTTCTTCCCTCCATATTGGCAGAAGATCCCATCGGAGACCACTGTGGCTTTCCGGTAAGACGATTGGTTACCATCACACAATCTCCTGCTGCATAAACGTCTTCAAGGTTTGTTTTCATTGTATTGTCTACAAGAATCGTTCCCTTAAACATTTCCAGTCCGGTATCCTTCAGGAAGTCTGTATTTGGACGAATACCTGCTGCCATGATCAGAAGCTCACAACCCAGAACCCCCGCAGAAGTCTTTACTCCTGTCACAGCTTCGTTTCCAAGAACAGCTTCTGCTTTTGTGCCTGTAATCACGCGAATTCCTTCTCTGAGAAGATGTTTTTTGGCATACACAGCCATTTCCGGATCGATGATATTCGGAAGGATCTGAGAAGCAAAATCGATCACTGTCACCTGTACCCCTTTTGCTTTGAGGTTTTCTGCAGCTTCCAGGCCGATAAATCCCGCACCGATAACAACGGCTTTTTTTACACCTTTTTCTTCTACATAAGAACGGATGGCACTTGCATCATCCGGTGTACGCATTTTAAACACGCCCTGTTTTTCTGTTCCTTCAACAGGAAGCACTGCCGGAGAAGCGCCCACAGAAAGAACCAGTTTATCATAGGAGCAGACTTCTTTTTCACCTGTATCCACATCTTTTACAGTCACCTGTTTTTTGTCTGCATCCAAAGCAATGGCTTCTTTTCCCACACGAACCTCTACTCCGGTAAGTCCTGCATATTTCTGCGGAGTATTTACGATCAGTTCGTCACGGCTCTCGATCAATCCGCCTACATAGTAAGGCAGACCGCACCCTGCATAGGAAATATCTTTGTCTTTTGTGAGTACGATCACTTCTGCACTTCTGTCTTCTCTTTTTAATTTTGCTGCTGTTTTTGTACCTGCCGCAACACCGCCAATAATTAATACTTTCATCTTTATTCTCCTTATGCCTGCTGGTTTTTCTGCTGTCTGTGACAGCAATATTTTTCATTTACACATTCCGGGCGCATTTCTTCACACACCACCACATCACCTCCGCTGATGGTGATGCCCCGTCCGTTTACAAGTGCATCTGCAATTTTCTGCCGTGCGCCATTATAGATTCGGGTTACTGTGGGCCGGGAGATATCCATCTTTCTGGCACACTGTTCCTGAGTCAGACATACAAAATCTAAGAGACGTACCGTTTCGTATTCATCGTAAGCCAGATTCACACAATTTTCTCCGGAGCCTCCCTCCGGAATAAATACTGTGGTCTCTGGTTTTGAACAGATGCATCTGCATTTTTGTGGTCTTGCCATGACTCCTCCTCTCTATGGCTGCATTTTTTTGACACCCTTACGATACTGCTTTTTTGAACATATGTCAATATTTTTTGAGCATATGTTTATAATACTTTCTTATGCAACCTATAAGTAAATCCCTAACATCTTTCCTGATCTGTTACGGATATTCTAAGAGAATATCAAAAAGACCCTGACCTGCAAAGATATACCGCCCTAAAAGGGAGGACTTCTGCAAGATCAGGGTCTTTCTATTATGCTGTTGGATTTAACAGCGATTTACTGCTTTGTTTGGACACAATTTGTATAACTTCGTATAGCTTACGCGTTCTTCTCAGCGATAGCTGCCTGAGCTGCTGCCAGACGAGCGATCGGTACACGGAACGGTGAGCAGGATACGTAGTTAAGGCCGATCTTATGGCAGAACTCTACGGAAGAAGGATCTCCGCCGTGCTCACCACAGATACCTACATGAAGGTTCGGGTTAACCGGTTTTCCAAGTTTGATGGACATTTCCATAAGCTTGCCAACGCCAACCTGATCCAGTTTTGCAAATGGATCGTTCTCGAAGATCTTAGCGTCATAGTAAGCGTCAAGGAACTTACCAGCATCGTCACGGGAGAAGCCGTATGTCATCTGAGTAAGGTCGTTTGTACCGAAGCAGAAGAAGTCTGCCTCTTTAGCGATCTCATCTGCAGTAAGAGCTGCTCTCGGGATCTCGATCATAGTACCAACTTCGTATTTCAGATCAACACCTGCTGCTGCGATCTCAGCATCAGCTGTCTCAACAACGAATTTCTTAACGTATTTAAGCTCTTTGATATCTCCTACAAGCGGAATCATGATCTCTGGGCATACGTTCCAGTCAGCGTGTGCTTTCTTTACATTGATAGCTGCACGGATAACTGCTTTTGTCTGCATTTTTGCAATTTCCGGATAGGTAACTGCAAGACGGCATCCACGATGACCCATCATTGGGTTAAACTCATGGAGAGAATCAATGATAGTCTTGATCTGCTCAACAGTTTTGCCCTGAGCATCTGCAAGCTTCTTGATGTCTTCTTCTGTAGTAGGAACGAACTCATGAAGAGGCGGATCCAGGAAACGGATGGTAACCGGGTTTCCCTCCAGAGCCTCATACAGCTTCTCGAAGTCTCCCTGCTGCTCCGGAAGAATCTTCTCAAGAGCTGCTTCTCTCTCTTCAACTGTCTCAGAACAGATCATCTCACGGAATGCATCGATTCTGTCGCCTTCGAAGAACATATGCTCTGTACGGCAAAGACCGATACCTTCTGCACCAAGCTCACGAGCTTTCTTAGCGTCAGCCGGAGTATCAGCGTTTGTACGAACCTTGAGAGTTCTGTATTTGTCAGCCCATCCCATGATTCTTCCGAACTCACCAGCGATTGCAGCGTCTACAGTCGGGATGATTCCGTCGTAGATGTTACCTGTAGAACCATCAAGGGAGATGCAGTCTCCTTCGTGGAACTCTTTGCCGGCAAGTGTAAATTTCTTGTTTTCTTCATCCATAGCGATATCGCCGCATCCGGATACACAGCAGGTACCCATACCACGAGCAACAACTGCTGCGTGAGATGTCATACCACCACGAACTGTCAGGATACCCTGAGCAGATTTCATACCGGTAATGTCTTCCGGAGAAGTCTCAAGACGAACAAGAACAACTTTCTCGCCTCTTGCAGCCCACTCTACAGCGTCATCTGCTGTGAAGACGATCTTACCGCAAGCAGCTCCCGGAGAAGCACCAAGTGCCTTAGCCATTGGAGTAGCCTCTTTCAGAGCCTTAGCGTCGAACTGCGGATGAAGCAGTGTATCAAGGTTACGCGGATCGATCATTGCTACAGCTTCTTCTTCTGTTCTCATTCCCTCATCAACAAGGTCACAAGCGATCTTCAGAGCAGCCTGAGCAGTTCTCTTACCGTTACGTGTCTGAAGCATATACAGTTTACCATGCTCTACAGTAAACTCCATATCCTGCATATCTCTGTAGTGTTTCTCAAGAGTGTTGCATACATTCTTGAACTCTACGAATGCTTCCGGGAATTTCTCTTCCATCTCGGAGATGTGCATTGGTGTACGAACACCGGCAACAACGTCCTCGCCCTGAGCGTTTGTAAGGAACTCACCGAAAAGACCATTCTCGCCTGTAGCAGGGTCACGTGTGAAAGCAACACCTGTACCACAGTCATCACCCATGTTACCGAATGCCATCATCTGTACGTTTACAGCAGTACCCCAGGAATATGGGATATCGTTGTCACGACGATATACGTTTGCTCTCGGGTTGTCCCAGGAACGGAATACAGCCTTGATAGCACCCATTAACTGCTCCTTCGGATCAGTTGGGAAATCAGAACCGATTTTTTCTTTATATTCAGCCTTGAACTGGTTAGCAAGAGTCTCAAGGTCTTCAGCTGTAAGCTCAACGTCCTGAGTTACACCCTTCTCTTCTTTCATCTTGTCGATCAGTTCTTCGAAATATTTCTTGCCGACTTCCATAACTACGTCAGAGTACATCTGGATGAATCTTCTGTAGCAGTCCCAAGCCCAACGTGGATTGTTGGATTTCTCAGCTAATGTGTGAACAACTTCTTCATTAAGACCAAGGTTGAGGATAGTATCCATCATACCAGGCATAGATGCTCTTGCACCAGAACGAACGGAAACAAGCAGAGGATTTTCTTTGTCACCGAATTTCTTTCCGGTAACTCCTTCCATTTTGGTGATTGCTTCCATGATCTGAGCCATGATCTCATCGTTGATCTGTCTTCCGTCTTCATAGTACTGTGTGCAGGCTTCTGTTGTGATAGTGAAGCCCTGCGGTACAGGAAGACCCAGGCTTGTCATTTCAGCAAGGTTGGCACCTTTACCACCCAGAAGGTTTCTCATAGTAGCGTTACCTTCTGTAAACATGTAAACCCATTTTGCCATTTTACATTTTCCTCCTAAATTTTTGTTCTTTGAACATAAAAATATGTTTTTATACGCACATAGTTATTGTATAGATTTCCACTCAAATAGTCAAGGTCAAACTCAAAAAAAGGGGGAAAATCTGTAAACTTTCCCCCTTTTTGCCAAAATATCAGCGTTTCTTCTTTTTATTCAGTACAAGATGCCTCGGAAGACCATTCACCATGATTGGCTGATAATCGCCCTGGATCAGTGGTTTGATGTAATCAATAAAATCTTCTGTAACATAAGAACCGTCTCTGGTCATCCAGTTTCTCGGAACCAGTTTTTCTTCATTTGCAATACGGTGTACATCATAAATTCCTGTTTTTGCCATGTAAGGATCGTCGGAAACACGGTCGATGACTACCATTTTGCCGGTATCTCCTTCGTCAGCCGCCTTGACAGCAGCTCCGCCAACCATAAATGCCTCGTCAATATCTGTACGGGAAGCCATATGGGAAGCGCTTCTCTGAAGAGTAGAAAATTCTACTGCTCTTGTCTTGCAGCCGCACTCGCCTGCCAGGAAGTTTGCCAGATAAGAGGCTGTTCCCTGGAGCTGTTTGTGTCCGAAATTATCCACATAATCGCTGGAGCTGCCAAGCTCGCACACATAACGGCCGTCTGCAAGCCGGATTCCTTCCGATACCGCGATCACTATGGAATCCTTTTTGGAAAGAAGATCTTTCACTTTTGCAAGGAATTTGTCCACATCAAAAGGAATCTCAGGAAGGTAGATCAGATCCGGGCCTTCACAGTCCTCTGTTTTTGCAAGAGCTGCTGCTCCGGTAAGCCATCCGGCATTGCGGCCCATGATCTCCATAATGGTGATCATTTTTTTCTTATAAGTCAGGCCTTCCGCATCACGGATCACTTCTTTTGTAGAGGCTCCTATGTATTTAGCCGCACTTCCAAAGCCCGGTGTATGGTCAGTAAGAGCAAGATCATTGTCGATGGTCTTCGGCACGCCGATAAATTTCTGCTTCTGTCCGGTAAGGATTGCATAGTCAGAAAGCTTTTTAATGGTATCCATGGAGTCATTTCCGCCAATATAAATAAAGGTGTCAATACTCAGTTTATTCAGGATTCCGAAAAGCTTCTCATAAATAGTCTTATCTTCGTGGATCTCCGGCAGCTTATAACGGCAGGAGCCAAGAAAAGCAGACGGCGTTCTCTTTAAAAGTTCAATATCCAGTTCAGAGTGAATCTGTGTAGACAGATCTACATATTCTTCATCCAGAAGTCCCTGTACCCCGTGCAGCATACCATATACTTTATCAAAGCCTCGCTCGATGGCATTCTTATATACACCTGCCAGGCTGGAATTGATAACAGATGTTGGACCTCCTGACTGTCCTACAATGATATTTCTCTTTTTTGCCATAATCTGTGTCCTCCTCTATAACAATCTACATTTGTTAATTTTAACAATTTATTTTCATTTCGTCAAGTTTATATTATATATTTTGTATATATTTTTAGTATTTTTCTTTGATTCATTGATAAATTGCACATATTTTTCTTCAAGAACCATAAAAACAGGTTCTTTTTCCCCATGAGGAACCATACGGGCAAAAAAACACCGGCACATTCTTACATAAGAACATGCCGGCTCTGATACTTTGCTGGAATCCCTTACGGGATCTGCAAGGCATTTTATTTAAAATGTAAATTTGTCTGCAAAGTAAGCATCAAGCTCGTCGATCTTCACGCGTACCTGCTCCATGGTATCACGGTCACGAACGGTAACTGCTCCGTCTGTCTCGGAATCAAAATCATAGGTCACGCAGAACGGAGTTCCGATCTCATCCTGTCTTCTGTAACGCTTACCGATATTTCCACGATCGTCATACTCACAATTGTATTTCTTGGAAAGCTGCTGGAATACTTTTTCTGCACCCTCGTTCAGCTTTTTGGAAAGCGGAAGGACACCGATCTTTACAGGCGCAAGTACCGGATGGAAATGAAGTACGGTACGTACATCGTTCTTTTCTGCATCCAGAACTTCTTCATCATATGCACTGCAAAGGAAAGCAAGAACCATACGGTCAGCGCCCAGTGACGGCTCGATTACATATGGAATGTATTTTTCTTTCTTCTCGTCGTCAAAGTATGTCAGATCCTGTCCGGATACATTCTGGTGCTGTGTCAGGTCATAATCTGTTCTGTCTGCGATTCCCCACAGTTCACCCCATCCAAACGGGAACAGGAATTCCACATCTGTAGTCGCTTTACTGTAGAAACTCAGTTCTTCCTGATCGTGGTCACGATAACGCACCTCGTCTTCTTTCAGTCCCAGAGAGCTGAGCCAGTCAAGGCAGAACTGTTTCCAGTATGCAAACCATTCAAGGTCTGTATCCGGCTCACAGAAGAATTCCAGCTCCATCTGCTCGAACTCACGGGTACGGAAAGTAAAGTTACCCGGTGTGATCTCGTTACGGAAGGATTTACCGATCTGGCCGATTCCAAAAGGAATCTTCTTACGGGAGGTTCTCTGTACATTTTTGAAGTTTACAAAAATACCCTGAGCAGTCTCCGGTCTTAAATATACCGTATTCTTGGCATCCTCAGTTACACCCTGGAAAGTTTTGAACATCAGGTTGAACTGACGGATATCTGTAAAGTTGTGTTTGCCGCAGCTTGGGCAGGGAACCTGATGCTCTTTGATAAAGTCCATCATCTGCTCCTGAGACCATGCATCCACACTGCCTTCAATCGCAATCCCATGCTCAGCACAATAATCCTCGATCAGTTTATCTGCACGGAAACGCTCATGACATTCTTTGCAGTCCATCAGAGGATCTGAAAATCCACCCAGATGACCGGAAGCCACCCATGTCTGAGGATTCATAAGAATCGCACAGTCCACACCTACATTGTATGGAGATTCCTGAATAAATTTCTGCCACCATGCACGTTTTACGTTATTCTTCAGCTCCACACCGAGATTTCCGTAATCCCAGGTATTTGCCAGACCACCGTAAATTTCAGAGCCCGGATACACAAAGCCTCTTGCTTTTGCCAGAGCCACGATTTTTTCCATTGTTTTTTCCATGTTATCTCTCCTAAAATTTTTTCAATGCCCTTATTATACTAGCATCTGTCCCCTTTTTCAAGAACAAAGAAAAGAAGCATTTATTTCAGGATCTCCACCCATTTTTCTTCCGGGTATTCTACCACAACGCAGTCGTTCAAATACGTGCGTTCCGGAAGTACAATAAGAACATGTGCCGTTTCTTTATTTACCGGAATAGCGCTTAAATGCCATACTCCCGTGTTCAAAAGCACCATGGTTCCCTTCGGCACAAGAAATGCCTCTGTAAGCTCCGGAACTGCTTCCTTTCCTGCCGGAGCAACATGTACGATCACATCGTCATCCAGGCAGAGAACGCCTTCCTGCGTATAATTATGATATTCTGCAGTCGTAACTACCATTTTTTCTGGTTTATGTACCAGAAGCGGAGAAAAAGCCATCTGCAGGGAACCGGAGCTGTGCATTTTCAGACGGTCCTGATAAAAATCTCCCAGACTGTAGCCTTCCGGGTTCAGAAGATCCGTAAAGCTTCCAAATTCTTTAAAATTTTCTGCTGTGATGTTTTTTACATTGATCTGTTTCATGTGTAAATACCTCCCGTTTTTATATTCTTTATCCTTTGTCATAAGCTTTTCAGCTCATAACCTTTAAGATTTCCAGACTTTTAAATTTCCTGTCTGTATTTTTTTCTGTATAGGTATGGATGATCCGTTCCAGTTCTCCTAACACCCCCGGAGTCACTGAAAAAGTATAAAGCTTTCCCATCGGTGCACTGACAATGTAACGCATGGCATAAAGGGCTGCTCCGGAAATCCTTACTGCGTCCCTCACCCCCACGGCACAGGACTGACACAGAATTCCATGGTTTTCCTGAGAAAAAAACACTTCTGTTTCCGGAAGTTCGTCCTTGGAGCAGTTTTCACAGGCAGCCAGTTCCGGACAATATCCCTGTTCCGCCATGGTGCGCAATTCAAAAATGCATCTTACCAGCGCATCCTCCACATGAGGGTTCAGAAGAGCCTTTACTGTCACATAAAGAAGATTCATCATCTCCCGCTCATCTGTACCTTCTCTTCCAAAATAATCTGCAAGTTCCAGAAAATAATACCCGTAATAAATCCCCGGCTGCATGGCTGCAAGCTCCATAAAATGATGGGTTACATTCACCTGATTCAGATTATAACTGGATCTTCCCTCATACAGAGTAAAATTCCCGAAAACAAAAGGTTCCGCCGCTGCCATAAAAGGGCTGTTCACCCGCCTTGCCCCTCTGGCAAATGCAGAGATCTTGCCTCTTTCTCTGGTCAGAAGCACGATCCTTTTGTCATATTCTCCGATTGGCATCGCTGAGATCACCACACCCTGAACTGTGATCAGATCACTCATCTGTCAGATTTCCTTTTTGTCATATCCAAAGTTTTTAATCAGAAAATCACTGTCGCGCCAGTCTTTTTTCACTTTTACCCAAAGCTTCAGATTTACTTTCGCATCCAGCATCCGTTCCAGTTCAAACCGGGCATTGCTTCCGATTTTTTTCAGCATGACCCCCTGTTTGCCAATGATGATTCCCTTGTGAGAATCTTTTTCACAGATTATCGTCGCGTCTATATCTACCAGCCGTCCTTTTCCCGGGCGTTCCTTCATCCGGTCAATAGCTACCGCGATCCCATGAGGGATCTCTGCATCCAGTGCGTGAAGCGCTTTTTCCCGGATGATTTCCGCAGCGATCTGCCTCTGAGGCTGATCGGTCACGGTATCCTCGTCATAGAACATAGGACCGTAGGGAAGATATTTCAGGATACTTGGAATGATATCCTGCGTATTGACTGCCCGGAGCGCGGAAACCGGAATGATCTCATCAAAATCATAAAGCTTCCGATAGGTGTCGATCGCTTTTGCGATTTCCTCCTTGTCAACCGTATCTACCTTGTTTATGATCAGAAGAACCGGGATATGAAGTCCCTTCAGCTGCTCTGCGATATGCTTTTCTCCTGCCCCGATAAAGGTAGTCGGCTCCACCAGCCAGAGGATCACATCCACATCCTTCAGTGTACGCTCCGCCACCTGAACCATATATTCTCCCAGCTTGTTTTTCGCCTTATGGATACCCGGAGTATCCAGAAATACGATCTGTCCCTCCTCACAGGTATAAACTGTCTGTATCCTGTTTCGGGTCGTCTGCGGTTTCTTGGAAGTAATGGCGATCTTCTGTCCGATCAGATGATTCATCAGTGTGGATTTTCCCACATTCGGACGGCCAATAATAGCCGCAAAACCTGATTTAAAATTATCGTTCATGTCTACCTGCTTTCTTATTGTTTCTTAGCAGGAAATCAGAGATTTGATCTCTTTAAAGATCTCCCGCTCTTTCTCTATCGCTGTCTCACTTCCCACAACGCAGACGGCGTCATCAGAAAGGATCGCCTCCACCAGAGGTGCCAGATTTCGAATGTCCTCCACATCTGCATGCAGGATCTGATCTCTTTCCTTTTGTACCATCTCTTCCGTAATACCACAGAAATATGCGGTTTTGGAAATACTTCCCTGCATCTGAGGTGTTCTCGGTACATCCTTGCCGCTGATGGTGCCAATGATATACTTGGTCATTTCCCGTTCATCTGCCTGGAAAGTACGCACATATTCCGGAATTCCCTCATAAATCTCCAGCGTACGTTTCAGATGCGGATCTCTGTAGGAAACAAAATAGCTTTCTCCAGTTCTCTTAAAACCGCTCATACATCCGTAAGCGCCGCCCTTCACACGAAGGTTCATCCAGAGATAGTCGTAGCTTAACGCCACTTTCAGAATATCAAGAGCTCCTGTATATTCGTAGCCTTTTTTGCGGAAATTCCCGGTACGGGCAACATACTGCACCTGTCCTGAGGTGGTAAATCCTTCATTCTTCTTTTCACAGGACATTGGCCTTGAAGAAGTTTTCACAGCCTCTGTATGAAGAGTATTTTTTAATGCTTTCACCTGTTTCATGACTGTGTCCAGAGATTCTTTCTCTCCGGTGTAGCTGACACAGAGGAGCTCCGGACGAAGGATCTCTGTCATAAGGGCAGTCAACTTCTCCACCAATGCTTCTTTTCGGCTGTCAAACTCTTTCTCCAGTTTCTCAATAAACTGGTAATAGGCAACTCCGGCCATAGCATCCTGAAAGGCTGCCATAGGAGAGCTGTAGGAAGCGCCGCGAAGTACAGCGGTGGAATGGCCTGCACTTACAAGATTGGCCTGGGCTCTTGATTTCACCCTTGCAATGATCTCATAAAGGCGTTTGCCGTCATCCAGCTTTGAGGTATTCAGAATCTCACGGATCATACGGAACAGTACATCGATCCTGGGGTACATCACTTTTCCCTTAACAGAAAACATCGCTCTGTATTCATCCGCTGTATCTGCCCGGTCAAACACCTCTACTCCGCAGGAAATCCCTCCTGTTTCCGCATTGATCTCATTGGAAAGTTCTCCGTAACTGAAATGAGCTGTGTCCACAAATCCAAGAACTGATTTCAAAAGTCCCAGATATGGCACATCTTCCGGATCCAGATTCTTCAGATCAAACATCAGATCAAGATAGGAAATGCCATTGGTAGGAACCTGATGATACAGGAAGAGACTGCCGTCAACATCCAGTTCCTCATTGGTAAATCCGGCTGCTTCTTTCCTGATATCCTCTCTCTTCAACATAGGGATACATTTTTCGCTTCCCGGTTCTTCCTCCGCTTCCTGATATTCCACCAGAGCTTTTGTCTTAGCTGCCAGAGTTTCTCTTTCTTCCCGGGTCATTTTTTCCAGCTCTGCCTGTAATTTTTCTTCCAGAGCCTTCTCTCTGCGGGCAGCAAGTCCCTTTGACGGAACCAGAGTGATCACAGACCCATGGGGATTATCCAGAAGATATTTCCGGATCAGCTCCTCAAAATATCTTTCTGAGGAAAGCGCCTTCAGCTTTTCAAATACAGGAAGAAGCTTCACATGACTGAAGGCTTTTTCGTCACTGTACAGCCAGCTTCCAAAAATATCCAGACCGTACATCAGACCTTTGGGCCACGCAGAAAAGTCCGCTTCTCTGTAGCGGAATTCCATATAGTTGATACCGGCCTTTAAGGCCTTTTTGTCGATTCCATTTTCTACGATGTTTTCCAGCGTCGTGCGGATGATCTCCACAAATTTTTCTTTTTTATCCGGATCTGTGCCCTTTGCCACAATATCAAAATAAGGCTGCAGAATTCCATCATCATAGGAACCATAAACATCCATGCCAATATGTGCATCCAGAAGTGCCTGCTTCAGAGGCGCTCCGGGAGCGCTTAAAAGAGCATAGTCCAGCACCTCAAAGGCCATTGCCGTAAGCTCGTCAGAGGCGTCCCCTATGACCGTACTGTATGCAAGATATGCATTGCCCTCTTCATTTTCACTTTCTGCCACAGGATATTCCAGCTGAAGATCCTTTCTTTCTGAAAAAGCCGGCTGAAGAGGAAGTGCGGAATCGACTTCCAATTTCTCAAAAGCAGACAGATAGTGTTCGTCTATAAACGCCAGTTTTTCTGCCATATCCATATTTCCATAGAGATAGATATAGCTGTTGGAAGGATGATAATAAGTCTTGTGGAACTCCAGGAATTCCTCGTAGGACAGCTCCGGAATATGGTTGGGATCCCCTCCGGATTCACATCCATAAGGAGTATCCGGAAACAGAGAGTTCATGATCTCCCGTTCCAGAACCTCATCCGGTGAGGAAAACGCGCCTTTCATTTCGTTATATACTACCCCGTTATATTTCAGAGGACCATTTATGTCTTCCAGCTGGTAGCTCCAGCCTTCCTGACGGAAGATTTCTTCTTTTTTGTAGATATTAGGATAAAAAACTGCATCCAGATATACATGCATCAGATTCTGAAAATCCTGATCATTACAGCTGGCCACAGGATAGCAGGTCTTGTCCGGGTAAGTCATCGCATTCAAAAATGTATTCAGAGATCCCTTGACAAGCTCCACAAAAGGATCCTTCAAAGGAAACTCTCTGGATCCGCAGAGAACACTGTGTTCCAGGATATGAGCCACTCCTGTACTGTTTTTTGGCGGTGTACGGAATGCGATATTAAATACCTTGTTTTCATCATCGTTTTCGATCAGCATCACTCTGGCACCTGTTTTTTTGTGCCGGAGAAGATAGCCCACAGAGCGAATGTCGCTGAGATTTTCTTCTCTTATAATGTCATAAGCGGTAATTCTGTCTTTCTTCATGTTTGCCTCCGGTTTTTACTATTCAGTATTTCTTTTTTACGTCGGTTTATTCCGGCATACCGCCTTCTCCCGGGAAATAAAGTTCATATATCTCACGGGCTGCCCGGGTAACAAGAGCAAGCTCTTTTTCCATACCGAGGTCTTTCGGAAGGCAGACTGCAGTTTTATAGATATCTTTCTGAAGCTTTGCCTTCACATCTTCTTCCTTGATGGTAATAATACCACAGAGCATAGAATTATAAGATCTGTCTGTTTTGCACAGATCCATATAAAGCCTGATCAAATGGCAGCATTCCCTGTAGAGCAGTTCTCTATGAAGCTCGCTTTTTTCCTGAAACTCCATAAACTTCACAGAATTCAGCTCTTTCATAATATCTTTATGTGCGCCTTTTACCCCGAACCACTTATTGGCAGCATTTTTGTTAAACTCCATCGTCATCCAGAATCTCAGATAACCGTCTGCCATGTCTTTGCCGTTCTGTGCATAACGTGCTTCCCAGATTTCTTTACGGATCTGGTTTGCTTCCCGGTCTTCTCCTGATGCAATAGCCTGATCCAGAAGTGCTTTTCTCTTTTTGGGATCGGACTCTCTGTAGTACTCTGCGATTGTCTGTGTATCCATATTGTATTCTCCTTTATTCATTCTCACTGCAGTACGTTGACCGGATAATACGGCTCCGCGCCTTCCGTCCATTCTGCAGAATATTCTCTCGTGATCACTGTCTTTGGCTGCTTGCCGAACTCGAAATGTTTATGCTCAATGATCCTTGTGTAGGGCACTTCATAGTCTGTATAGTTGACCACTGCATTTCCCTGATAGTTCGCCATATCAAGAACTTCGGTTTCAAAACGCAGAGACCGGTAATCCAGATGTCCGTAGCAGTAATCGTAATATTCATCCAGCATACCGGTGAACAGGATCTTATCCGCCTGCGAAGACAGTTCTTCTTTGTTTGCAAAAAAATCTGTTTTCAGGATCACCTGCGTGCCTTCCAGAAGCTTTTTGATAATGCCGGTATAGCCGCCCTTGGGAATTCCCTGATAGGGATCCTTGAAGTAGTTATTGTCGTATGTATAGCGCAGAGGAAGTCTTTTGATGATAAAGGATGGAAGTTCCTTACATTCTCTTCCCCACTGCTTTCTGGTATAGCCCTCGATCAGTTTTTCATATACATCCTGACCTACCAGAGCAAGCGCCTGCTCTTCCAGGTTCTTAGGATTCGTAATATGCATTCTGGCAATCTGTTCCTGTATCTTAGCCTTTGCTTCAGCCGGCGTGCGCACGCCCCACAGCTGATGGAAGGTATTCATATTAAAGGGCAGATTATAAAGTTCGTCTTTGTAAATGGCGATCGGTGAATTTACAAAGTGATTAAATTCTGCAAACTGATTCACATATTCCCACACTTCTTTATTTGACGTATGGAAAATATGGGCTCCATAGCGATGTACCTGGATTCCTTCAACCTCTTCTGTATAAATATTTCCGCCGATGTGATCCCTTTTATCGATCACAAGACAGGTCTTGCCGCATTTTACTGCTTCATGTGCAAATACAGAGCCAAAAAGGCCGGCTCCTACGATAAGGTAATCATATTTTTTCATGAAAAAACCCTCTTTCTTCTGAGTCATTACACCTAGTATAACAAATCAGAAAGAAAAAGGGTAGTCCTGTTTTATGGTTGGTTATGATTCGGGATCAATAAACATCGCATCCCCGAATGAGAAAAAGCGATACCTTTCCTGTACAGCTTCCTCATAAGCCGCCATGATCCGTTCCTTTCCTGCAAGAGCAGAAACCAGCATCATCAGCGTAGATTCCGGCAGATGGAAATTCGTAATCAGTCCATCGATCATTTTAAAACGATAACCTGGATAGATAAAGATTTCTGTCCATCCGCTCCCTGCACGAAGGATTCCATTTTCATCTGCAGCAGATTCCAGGGTTCGACAGCTTGTAGTTCCTACTGAGATCACCCGTCCGCCCTGTTTTTTGGTATCATTGATCAGCTTGGCCTGATCTTCCTCCACCATATAAAACTCAGAGTGCATATGGTGCTGCTCTACGTCATCCACTTTTACCGGCCGGAACGTCCCAAGCCCCACATGAAGGGTTACATGGGCAATATTCACCCCTTTTTCCTTCACTTTCTCCAGAAGTTCCTCTGTAAAATGCAGACCGGCAGTAGGAGCCGCCGCAGATCCGTCATGTTTTGCATACACAGTCTGATAGCGATTCTTATCCTGTAATTTATGAGTAATATAAGGAGGCAGAGGCATCTCTCCCAGCTGATCCAGAATTTCTTCAAAAATCCCTTCATAATGGAATTGGATCAGCCGATTTCCTTCTTCTACAATATCAGTGATCTCTCCGGTCAGGATTCCGTTTCCAAAGGTGATCCTTGCTCCCGGACGGGCTTTTTTTCCTGGTTTTACCAGACATTCCCAGATATCGTTTTCTCTTCTTTTTAACAGAAGAATTTCAATAAGTGCCCCTGTCTCTTCTTTATGTCCGTATAAACGAGCCGGAATCACTCTGGTGTCATTGATGACCAGACAATCCCCTTTCTTTAAATAATCCAGAATATCCGTGAAGTGACGATGCTCTACACTTCCGTCCTTCATGGAAAGGTGAAGAAGCCTGGAAGAGCTTCTGTCTTCCAGAGGATCCTGTGCAATGAGCTCCTTGGGGAGATCATAATAAAAATCTGATGTCTTCATTTCTTTACTCCTTCTCTTCTGCTTCTTTCCATTCCTTCCTCCATTGGCGGATCTGATTCCATTCTTTGTTTGTCAGATCTGCTTTTTTCAGAAGATCCGGTCTCCACTTTGCAGTACGATAAACAGACTGCTCTCTTCTCCAGGCATCCACATTGGCATGATGGCCGGAAAGAAGTACGGGAGGTACCTGTTTTCCATGCCAGGTCTCCGGTCTGCTGTACTGAGGGTATTCCAGAAGGCTTCCGGAAAAAGATTCCGTCTCCCCGGATTCCTGATTTGTCAGGACTCCCGGTACCATACGGGAAATAGAGTCCATCATGACCATAGCCGGAAGTTCCCCTCCGGTAAGTACATAATCTCCAATAGAGACATAATCGGTCACGATCTCTTCCAAAACGCGCTCATCGATTCCCTCATAATGCCCACAAAGAAATACAAGATCTTTTTCCCGGGCAAAATCCTTTGCCATCTCCTGATTAAAAACCTTTCCCTGAGGAGTCAGAAAAACAACTCTGGGTTTGTATCCGATTTTCTCTTCCACAGACTGATATGCCAGATACACCGGCTCTGCCTGCATCAGCATGCCCGCTCCGCCTCCGTAAGGATAATCATCCACTTTCTGATGTTTGTTGAAGGCATAATCCCGGATATTCACTGCCTCAATATCCAGAAAACCACCTGCGATCGCGCGGCCTATAATGCTGGTATTCATACCGTCCCGGATCATATCCGGAAAAAGTGTCAGCACATGAAAATTCATTTATATCAGCCCTTTCATCAAGTGTATGGTCATAATATTTTTTTCAATATCCACATCAAGGATACACTCCCGGATCGCCGGAAGAAGAACTTCTCCGTGTTCTCTGGAATCTATGATATAAACGTCATTTGCCCCGGTCTCCATCACATCTTTCAGAGTACCAAACTCTGTTCCGTCCTCAAGAAGTACAGTCATACCCAGAAGATCGGCAATGTAATACTCATCCTCCTCTAGTTCCTGCCCTTCTTCTCTTGGAATCCAAAGATCACGTCCTTTATATTTTTCGATATCATTGATATTATCCACACCATCAAATTTCAGAATTACAAGATTTTTAAAAAACTTTACATTTTTGATATCCAGACGGCGAAGTTCTCTGCCCGTATCCAAAAGTACATATTTCAGTTCCAGAAAACGTTCCGGCTCATCGGTGGTAGGATATACCTTTACTTCTCCGCGCACACCATGAGTTGTGGTAATCACACCAACCTTCAGTAAATCTTCCATATAAAACTCCCTATAGTTAAAGAAGGAGCTATGTTTCCACAGCTCCTGATCCTATCTTATGCTATCGTAAAAATTCTTTTACTGCAGAATATCCACGATTACTTTTTTGCTGCTCTTTGAAGAAGCGGCTTTTACTACGGTACGGATCGCCTTTGCAATACGTCCCTGTCTTCCGATGACCTTGCCCATATCGGCCGGTCCCACCTTCAGCTCAATGATAACTGCATCTTCTTTTTCGTTTTCGGTGACAACCACCTCATCCGGATGATCTACCAGAGATTTTGCAATTACTTCTACTAATTTCTTCATTACATACCTCCCTGCACTGCTTATGCAGCAAAGAAATACCCTCTATCGGTACTTCTTATTTCTCGATTCCGGCTGCTTTGAAGATTTTTGCAACAACTTCTGTAGGCTGAGCACCTGCTGCAAGCCATTTTTTAGCTGCTTCCTCATCTACTTTGTAAGCGCTTGGCTCAAGGTTCGGATCATAAGTACCGATCTCAGCAATTGCTTTTCCATCACGTTTGCAGCGGGAATCTGCAACTACGATTCTATAGAAAGGTGCTTTCTTCTGTCCCATTCTTCTTAATCTGATCTTTACTGCCATTTTTGTTTTCCTCCATTTATCTGTTTTCTTTTTTTGTTAGTTTATCTTAAAAGGGAAGCTTAAAGCCGCCTCTTTTACCCATTTTACCGCCCATCATACCAGGCATCTGTTTCATCATTTTCTTACTCTGTTCAAACTGCTTTACAAGGCGGTTGACTTCCGCAATTTCCACTCCGGCACCTTTTGCGATACGGTTTTTACGGGATATATTTAAAAGCCCCGGATTGCTCCGTTCCTGAGGTGTCATGGAAAGAATAATGGATTTCGTCCGCTCAAGAGCGCTTTCATCAATCATGCCCTCAATGTCCTTCATCTTGCCGCCTACTCCGGGAAGCATATTCAGGATACTGCTGATTCCACCCATTTTTTTCATCTGCTCCATACTGGTCAGGTAATCGTTAAAGTCAAAATCCATTTTCTTTAACTTTTTCTGCATCTCTGCAGCCTGTTCCTGGTCAATCGCCGCTTCTGCCTTTTCGATCAGGCTCATAACGTCGCCCATACCCAGGATTCTGGAAGCCATACGCTCCGGATAAAACTGTTCCAGATCAGAAAGTTTCTCTCCCATACCAACATAGAGGATTGGTTTGCCGGTTACCGCTTTAATAGAAAGTGCAGCACCGCCTCTGGTGTCACCATCCATCTTTGTCAGGATCACACCATCGATTCCAACTTTTTCCGTAAAGGTCTTTGCCACATTTACTGCATCCTGACCTGTCATTGCATCCACGATCAGAAGTGTGGCATCCACCTGTATATTCGCTTTGATATCTGCAAGTTCCTGCATCATATCCTCGTCTACATGGAGACGTCCCGCGGTATCCAGAAGCACTACATTCTGCTGATTGGCTTTTGCATGCTCTACTGCTGCTTTTGCAATGTTTACAGGATTTTGTTTGTCGCCCATTGAAAAGACTTCTACACCCTGTTTCTCACCGTTGACCTGAAGCTGTGTGATTGCCGCCGGACGATATACGTCACAGGCAACAAGAAGAGGTCGTTTGCCTTTTGATTTCAGCTTACCGGCAAGTTTTGCAACCGTTGTCGTTTTACCGGCGCCCTGAAGTCCGGCCATCATAAGAACTGTGATCTCACTTCCTGGTTTGATCGGAAGCTCCGTTGTGTCGCTTCCCATAAGATTTACCAGCTCTTCATTTACGATCTTGATAACCATCTGTCCGGGGTTCAGTCCGTTCATTACATCCTGACCCACTGCCCGCTCCTGAACAGCCTTGGTGAACTGTTTTACAACTTTGAAGTTTACATCCGCTTCCAGAAGAGCCATTTTAACTTCCTTCAGAGCAATCTTTACATCTTCCTCTGTAAGACGTCCTTTTCCTCTCAGCTTCTTAAATACATTCTGTAATTTTTCCGTCAAGCTTTCAAACGCCATAGTCTATAACTCCTCTAATATCTCTTTGGAAATTTCTGTAATCTCCTGCGCATGGTATTTCTCTGCAATCCGGCTGATCCTGTGGACCTGCTCCTTTATACACAGAAATTTTTCTACCAGATGCAGTTTTTTTTCGTATCCCTCAAGAGCCTGATTACATCTCCTGATCATATCATGGACTCCCTGGCGACTGATCCCCAGGTCTTCTGCAACTTCACTGAGGGAATAATCTTCCAGCACTACGCTTTCATATACCTGCTGCTGACGATCTGTCAGAAGCTCTCCGTAAAAATCATACAATAATGTTTGTTCTACAAATTTCTCCATCTGATAACCACCTTGGGTATCATACCTTATTTACACATATGTGTCAAGTCTTTTTTCTTGACAAAGTTTTTTTATATCCAATCTCCCGGATGTTCCGCATCAAAATCAAACACAAATCGCTCATAAGCATTGATCACATGCGTATCTTTGTACTTGTCATACCGTTTATGCTGTTTTCCATATGACATATGCACATGTCCGTGAAGAAAATATTTGGGACTGTATTTTTCCATCAGATGAAGGAACACCTTAAATCCCTGATGAGGAAGATCTCTTCCATCATTCAGCTGATATGCCGGCGCATGCGTCACAAGAATGTCAAAGCCTCTTCTCCATGCAATCTTTGGCCACAGTTTCCATACCCGACGTTTCATCTCGCTTTCCGTGTACTGATGGTTTCCCGGCTTATACCGCATAGATCCTCCCAGTCCCATGATCCGCACTCCCTCATGTACATAAATAGTATCATCAATGCAGATACATCCATCCGGAGGAATCGTTTCATATTTGTCATCATGATTTCCGTGAACATAAAGGACCGGCGCAGAAGTAAATGTAGCAAGAAAGGACAGATATCTGGGATCCAGATCCCCGCAGGATATGATAAGATCAATTCCTTCCAGCTTGCTCTTTTCAAAAAAATCCCACAGGTATCTTGATTCTTCATCTGCAATAGCAAGTATTTTCATATTTTATAATTCCTTCTCCACACCCTGCTGAAGTGTCACCGGTCTGGCCTGATCGTTCAGCTGCCAGCTTTTCGGAATCGTACCGATGACGTTATCACAAAGCCAGTTCATGGTAATGATCTCTTCCGGCGAAAGACTTCCTGATGGATCACTCTGGACAATTCCGTTTTGAGAATAAAGAATACCGGAAAACGGATTGAACTCTCCCCTCATGATGGTTTCTTTCAAAAGTCCCACAAGATGCTGTGTTCCATTAGGGATACTGTTCGAGCAGATTACATCGACCACCTCTGAAGACATACCCCACCAGTAATTAATGGCTTTTTTCTCAGCACTGCTGTCATCATACTTCCATGCTCCATTCATAACCGTACGGATCAGTTCTTCATAAAATTTACCCCAGTGCCATAACGGCATGGCCAGATTATGAGGCATTCCGTCTTCCATGCGATAAAGCCCAAAATATCTGGAAGCATCTTCCGGAATTACCATGTCACGGCCAGATACTACAGAAATATCCTTTGCACGGATTCTTTCCATCACTTTACCCAGATCATCATCCTTAAGACTGGACCATTCCAGATATACTTTCGCACGGGGATTGATCATGGCTGCCCCGAGAGCAAATGCATTGATATTGGCAATCGTCCCAAAAATAGGATAATCTGCAATGTATGCAAGTCTGCCGTTTTCGGACATAGCGCCTGCAATGGCTCCCATCAGAAATTTCGCTTCGTGCATCCGGGCATAATAGGTACGGATATACCTGTGAGAGGTATTCAGAGAACAGTTCAGAATACGGATATCCGGATTTGCAATCGCCGCCTGGACACTGGCCTGGACAAAAGCAGGCGTAGTGGTAAAAATCATATTGCAGCCCTGATGTATCGCATCTGTGATTGCTTTTTCTGCCAGTTCAGGAACAATATTTTCATAGCATACCGTAGTAACCTCTTCCGGGAAAGTCTGTTCCAGATGGAGACGTCCCAATTCATGGGCATAAGTCCAGGCGGAAGATCCCGGAGTCTTTGCATAAATAAACGCAATCTTAAGTTTTTTCGATCCGGTAAGAAGCCTGCTGATCAAGGGTTTCTTTTCTCTGTTTGGATCCATTTTCAGATCTATTTCATTTTCATGCTCAAGAAGACCAAATTCCTCCCAGCTCTTATTGACCAGCGTTTTCAATTCAGAAACCGTCTTCTGGCATACGGTATCGTAACCATATACGGTGATAAAAGCAAGAAACGCATCCCCTGGCGTAACAGGGAGTTTTTTTCCTCCTGCCGCCTCATATTCCATAACAAATCTGGAATATACAGAGCTGAATGTCAGCTTGTCATCATCTGTCCATTCCTCTTTTTCTCCCTTACCCACAAGGCTTTGCAGCTTGGCAAAGCTTCCAGGCTTTGTAAACCAGATATAATTAATTTTAGACAATTCATAGAAATCTATAAATTCATAGTAAATTTTGTTTTCTTTTTCCTCCGTTTTGGGCGGAAGGATCCGGGTAACAAATCCGGGAACAGAAACTGCATCGTAATATTTCAGCACGCTGACACGCTTATTCCCCTCTTCCACATAAAACTGATTCATATATTCATAAGCCTTGATCGGATCGCGGATTCCTTCATTGACATGGCTTTTTGCAAGACAGGACCATTTATAGGCAAATTCCGTATTTTCCCGAAGAATAGGCATAAAATTACCGGCAAACGCATTGCTTCTGCCATCTGTTTTTGTTCCAACAATCTGGTCAATAGGAATCTGTACCAGTCCCAGGGATCTCTCAGAATAAGATCCTCTTGCAGGAAGTATTTCATCCAGAACTTTCAGGGTAGGGGTATCGCCCTTCATCAGTCTGGCCTGATAATCCTTCTTTCCAAGTTTATATGCTTTATTATATTCTTCCAGCATCTTATCTCATCCTCCAATGACATCTTCATACTGTTCTTTTTTATGGTTATTTTTACTCTTTCAATATAACCCAGAGTTTTTTGGAACGCAAGCATAAAAATACATGAAAAAATGAGCAGTTCCCGTACAGGATGACGGATTTTTTGTTTTGATCCATGTATTTTTTCTTGCCAATCAATTACATCTGCGGTATTCTAATTGTAACGATACATCAAGGAGGAATGGACCACTTATGGACAAGGCAAAAGTTTATTACACAAATCTGAGGACCGGTTTCAACAATAATCTTCTGGATAAATTAAAGAAACTGATCAAGAAAGCCGGCATCGGAACTATTGATTTTGACGGCAAATATACAGCTATCAAGATTCATTTCGGTGAACCGGGAAATCTGGCTTTTCTCCGTCCTAATTATGCCAAGGCTGTTGCTGACGTAGTAAAAGAGCTGGGCGGAAGACCTTTTCTTACCGACTGCAACACTCTTTATGTAGGAGGACGCAAAAATGCTCTGGACCACCTGGACAGTGCTTATACAAACGGTTTTTCTCCGTTTTCCACCGGCTGTCATGTTCTGATTGCTGACGGTCTGAAGGGAACGGACGAAGTATACGTTCCAGTAGAGGGAGCTGAATATGTAAAAGAAGCTAAGATCGGACGTGCGATCATGGATGCTGATGTTTTTATTGCTCTTTCTCATTTTAAAGGCCATGAAGCAACCGGCTTCGGCGGTACACTGAAGAACATTGGAATGGGCTGCGGTTCCCGCGCAGGCAAAATGGAAATGCACAGCGCCGGCAAACCTCATGTAGACCAGGATCTCTGTATCGGCTGTCACCGCTGTGAAAAGATCTGTGCTCATAATGCACCACAGTTTACTGACAACAAGGCTTCCATCGATCACGACAAATGTGTAGGCTGCGGAAGATGTATCGGTGTCTGTCCCAAGGATGCTGTTCTTGCCGCCTCCGATGAATCCAACGATATCCTGAACTGCAAGATTGCAGAATACACAAAGGCGGTTGTTGACGGACGTCCTGCATTTTATATCAATCTTGTGATCGATGTTTCTCCATACTGTGACTGCCATGCAGAAAATGATGCAGCCATTGTCCCGGATGTAGGATTTTTCGCCTCCTTTGATCCGGTCGCACTGGATATCGCCTGTGCAGATTCGGTAAATAAGCAGCCTGTGATCTCCAATACCTTCCTGGCGGAATCCGATCACGAAGGTCATGACCACTTTGGTGCGATGTTCCCTACCACCGACTGGACCTCCTGCATTGCCCATGCAAAGAAACTCGGTCTGGGAACAGATGAATATGAACTGATCGAAGTATAAACGGATCGCTTTTAAAAACTCAAAAACCGCAGATATGAAGTTCCTGCTGAAGGAGCCATATCTGCGGTTCTTTTTATATTTTTATATTACAGGCTTGCCCGGATCACTCTTGGCTTACATCCTGCATCCTCCAGAGCTTTTACAATCTGATTTTTGTGCTCTGTTCCGAATGCTTCCATGGTTACTTTTAATTCCACAGCAGCATTACGGTTTGTCGTTACAAACTGGTTATGATCCAGTTTGATTACATTTCCCTGGTTCTGTGCTATGATCGTTGCCACTCGGACAAGCTCACCGGCTTTATCCGGAATCAGAACAGAGACTGTAAAGATACGATCTCTCTGAATCAGTCCATGCTGTACCACAGAAGACATAGTGATCACATCCATATTTCCTCCGCTGAGGATAGAAACCACTTTTTTTCCGGTAAAATCAAGATGGCGAAGAGCTGCTACCGTTAAAAGACCTGAATTTTCAACAATCATCTTATGATTTTCTACCATGTCCAAAAATGCCATGATCAGCTCATCATCTTCGATCGTAATGATCCCATCCAGATTTTCCTGAAGATATGGAAAAATATGCTCACCGGGAGTCTGCACTGCCGTACCGTCTGCAATGGTATTTACATGAGGAAGAGTCACAACCTCACCTTTTTCCAGAGAAGCTTTCATACAGGCAGCTCCTGCCGGTTCCACACCGATCACTTTAATATGAGGATTCAAAAGCTTGGCAAGAGTGGAAACACCTGTAGCCAGACCGCCGCCGCCAATCGGTACCAGAATATAATCGACAAGCGGAAGTTCCTGTACGATCTCCATAGCAATGGTTCCCTGACCCGTTGCAACTGCCGGATCATCAAACGGATGAATAAAGGTATAGCCTTCTTTCTCAGCCAGTTCCAGTGCATGAGCACAGGCCTCATCGTAAACATCCCCTTTCAGGATCACCTCTGCCCCATAGCTTTTGGTTCTCTCCACCTTGATCAAAGGTGTCGTAGTCGGCATAACGATCACTGCCTTTACACCAAATTTATACGCAGCATAGGCAACTCCCTGGGCATGATTTCCGGCAGAAGCTGTAATCAGTCCTTTCTGCCTTTCCTCATCAGACAGTGTACTGATCTTATAATAGGCACCTCTTACCTTATATGCGCCTGTTCTCTGCATGTTTTCCGGTTTCAGAAAAACCTTGTTTCCGGTAAGCTCAGAAAAGTAGCTGCTTTTGATCAGCTTTGTTTCTTGTGTGACTTTTTTTACAATTTCTGACGCTTCCTCAAAGCTCTCCAGTGTAAGCATAATTTTCTCCTCCTCGTTCTGTTTTATCAGTCTGCTTCTTTTTCATCAATATCAAACAAAGCGTTTACAAAAGCATCTGCATCAAATTTCTGCAGATCATCTATGCTTTCGCCCACACCAATATATTTCACCGGAATATCAAGTTCTGACTGGATCGCAACAGCAATTCCTCCTTTTGCCGTTCCGTCAAGCTTTGTTAAAATGATTCCCGATACGTTTGCAACATCGGCAAACTGTTTTGCCTGAGAAAGAGCATTCTGTCCTGTAGTTCCGTCAAGGACCACCAAAGTTTCCAGGTATGCTTCCGGATATTCTCTTTCCAGAATACGGTAGATCTTACGAAGTTCTTCCATAAGATTTTTCTTATTGTGAAGACGTCCTGCCGTATCACAGAGAAGCACATCCGCATTTCTTGCCTTGGCCGCTGCCACTGCATCATAAACCACGGACGCAGGATCTGCTCCGGACTGTCCTCCGATAATCTCCACACCTGCACGGTCAGCCCACTGTGCAAGCTGCTCTCCTGCGGCTGCACGGAAAGTATCCGCTGCTGCAAGAATCACCTTTTTTCCTTCATCTTTCAGCTTACCTGCCAGTTTTCCCACAGAAGTTGTCTTTCCTACGCCATTGACACCGATCACAAGGATCACCGATTTACGGTTCTCAAATTCATATTCGGTACTGTCTACACGCATCTGATCTTTGATGCTGTCGATCAGCAGCTGTTTACATTCCGCCGGATTCTTGATGTGCTTTTCAGCCACTTGTTTTTTCAGGTTTTCCAGTATGGCAGAAGTGGCATTGATACCAATATCTCCCATAACCAGAATTTCTTCCAGCTCCTCATAAAAATCCTCATCTATACTGGAATATCCACTGAAAATCGAGTCAAAACCTGCCACGATATTGTCTCTCGTTTTTGCAAGACCGCTGACCAGTCTTTTAAAAAAGCCTTTCTTCTCCTCAGCCATACTCAAGCCTCCTTTATTTACTCAACTGATTTTCTACAAGATCCACAGAAACCAGGGTTGAAACACCTTTCTCCTGCATGGTGATACCATATAGTCTGTCTGCGGCATTCATGGTTCCACGTCTGTGTGTAATTATAATAAACTGTGTGTTCTTCGTCAACTTCTGAAGGTAAGATGCAAATCTTCCTACGTTAGAATCGTCCAGAGCGGCCTCAATCTCATCAAGAAGACAGAAGGGCGATGGTTTCAGATTCTGAATGGCAAAGAGAAGAGCAATAGCTGTCAGTGCTTTTTCTCCGCCTGACAACTGCATCATATTCTGCAGTTTCTTTCCTGGCGGCTGAGAAATGATTTTAATACCTGCCTCCAGAATATCTTCATCCTCCGAAAGCTCCAGCGTTCCCTTTCCTCCGCCAAAAAGTTCTTTGAATGCTTTATCAAACTCTCTCTGGATGTCATGGAATTTTTCTGCAAACTGCCTTCTCATTCCTTCATCCAGTTCCTGAATAATACTTTCCAGCGTCTTTTCCGCCTGTACCAGATCCTCATACTGCCCGGACAAAAAGGCGTGGCGTTCCGAAAGCTCCTTGTAGTCCTCGATCGCATTTACATTAACTGAACCCAGTTTTCGGATTTCATCCTTAATGCGCGAAACTTCTTTTTTCATTTCCTGACGGTCTGTCAATTCCTCTTTCCGATACGTCAGAGCATTATTCGGAGTGATCTCATATTCCTCCCACATATAAGAAATCTGAGTTTCTCTTTGCTCTTCCACTTTTTCCGCCTGGCTCTTCAGACGAAAACATTCCTTATCCAAAAGAGAGGTCCGTTCAGAAAGCTGATCTCTTTTTTCAAAAAATGCCTTATGGCTTATATTTTTTTCTTCCTTCTGCGCCTGTTTCTCGTCTCGCTGACGCTGAAGCTCCTGGTCCAGACTGCTGCAGGCATCTACTGCATCCTTTAGATTATGGATTCCTTCCTGCTTTCTTTTGGTTTCTTCTATACTTATTTTCAGATTTTCTTCCAGTTCACGACTTTCTCGCTGAAAAGCCTCCATCTCACCTAAAAGACGGATCAGATTTTCCTGAAGGAAATGTTCCTGCTGAGAAAGAGCGGCTTCGTCCAGACGGATCTGCTCCAGCTCCTTCATCTTGGCAGCTTCCTCTGCTCTCCATTCCCCCAGTTCCTTTTGTTTTGTCTCAATAAACGTTTCCAGTTCTTTTTCATCTCTCTGAGATTCTTCCAGTTCTTTCGCGATCGAAGAATGATCTGCACGGATCTCTCCTGCCTGTTTCCTGAGTTCCTCTTTTTCCCGGTCGATCTGCTGGTAGCTTTTCTGAATATTTGCTTCTTTTTCTTCCAGCTGTTCCAGATTCATCCTGGCTGTGTTCTGATCCACATACTGCTGTCTGAGCTTTTCCTGGAAATCAGCAATCGTATCACGAAGAACGTTTCTTCTGCTGCGGTTATCTCCGATTGCTGTCTGAAGCTCTGACAAGTCCTTTTTCAGAAGTCCTACACTGTTTTCCAGTTCTTCAATCTCTCTTCTTCGTCCAAGAAGATTACTGTTATTTTTAAAGGCACCACCTGTCATGGATCCGCCGGGACTCAGTGATTCTCCCTCAATCGTCACCATACGGAGACTGTGCCTGTATTTTTTTCCGATTGCAATGGCATGATCAATATGATCCACCACAAGAACTCGCCCCAGAAGATACTGCACCAGACCACTGTATTCCGCGTCTGCTTTTACCAGCGTATCCGCAGTTCCGATCACACCGTTTTCCTTAAGAACTTCTCTCTGAGAAAGTCCTCCTCGTGCGCTTATATTGGAAAGAGGCAAAAAAGTAGCCCGTCCAAAACGGTTCTTTTTTAGGAATTCAATCATACGCTTAGCAGTCTGCTCATTGTCTGTAACAATATTCTGAATACTGCCTCCTAAAGCAGTTTCAATGGCAACTTCATAATCCTTCTGCACATGAATGATATCTGCCACAACTCCCCTGATACCAGGTTCACGGCTTTTCTGTTCCATTACACGACGAATACTGTTGCCATATCCATCATACCTCTCCGTAATATTTTTCAGAGATTCCAGACGGGATGCTTCTCTATGATAAGCCGTCTGGCCTATTTCCATCTGACGGCTCTGTTCTTTCAGCTTTTCCTGGAGTTTCTGCACCTCTCCGTCAAGACGTACACACTCCCCATTCATAGAATCAATGGAATGCGTCACACTGTCATATCGGCTCTGAGCTTTTTTTCTCTCAGAGGCCAGTTCTTCCTCCTCTGTTTTCAGGTGAAGGATCCTCTGACTTACAGAAGCTTTACGAATATCCAGCTGCTCCATCATTGCATCAAATCGCTGTGCTTTTCCCTTGGTAGTCGCACGACTGTTCAGTATTTCAATGATTTCGTTCTTCCCATCTTCTACCGATGCAGCACAGGCAGACGCTTCTGACTGAATGTTTTCCAGATGTTCTGTTTCCTCTCTCAGCCTTCTCCGCTGTTCTGCAAGCTTTTCATGAAGCGCTTCCTTTTCCTCTGAAAACTTCTCTTTGTCAGCCGTCCTTTTCTTCAATTCCTCTGCCAGTGTCTCAAGACGATTTCTGTAATGATCGCTGTTTTGTTTTCCTGCAAGGATCTGTTCTTCAAGTACCTGAATCTGGCCTTCATGCTGCTGTCTGGTCAGCGCATTCTGCTGCTGCCGCTCCTTGAGTTCCTCCAGCCTTCCATTCAGTTCCTCCAGTTCCTGCTCCAGACGCTCATACTCTACTTTCGTCTGCTCATAAGCCTCTTTTGTATCCTTCAGTTCAGCTTCTGTATTCTCCAGTTTTTCTTCCAGTTCTTCCAGAAGCTTTCCTGTATGATCGTAATCCAGAAGGAATAAATTAACATCCAGTTCACGGAGTTCTTCTCTTTTGGCAAGATAGATTTTTGCTGTTTCAGACTGCTTTTCCAACGGTTCCAGCTGTCTGGTAAGTTCTGTCAGGATATCCGTCACACGAACCAGGTTCTGACGCTCCTCATCCAGCTTTTTGATGGTCGTATTCTTTCTGCGCTTAAATTTTACAATTCCTGCTGCCTCGTCAAAAAGTTCACGTCTGTCTTCCGGCTTGCCGCTTAAGATCTTATCGATCTGCCCCTGCCCGATGATCGAGTATCCTTCTTTGCCGATACCAGTATCATAAAACATTTCCTGGATGTCCTTCAGCCGACAGTTACTTCCATTGATCAGATATTCACTTTCACCGGAGCGATAAAGCCGCCTGGTAACTGTCACTTCATTAAATTCCACCGGAAGCTTGTGATCGCTGTTGTCCAGAGTAATGGCAACCGAAGCAAAACTTAATGGTTTACGAAGCTCTGTTCCGGAAAAAATAACATCCTGCATATTTCCGCCGCGGAGCTGTTTCGCACTCTGCTCTCCCAGCACCCAGCGGACTGCATCACCTACATTGCTTTTCCCACTTCCATTTGGTCCTACGATTCCGGTTATGCCATTATGAAATTCAAAATTGATCTTCTGAGCAAAGGATTTAAATCCGTGTACCTCAATGTTCTTTAAATACATATGTCACCTTTATTTTTTGATCTTGCGGATAGCCTGATAAGCAGCGGCCTGCTCTGCGGCTTTTTTTGTATGTCCTGCGCCATTGCCCGCAGGTACGCCATTGATCCGTACCTCTACCTCAAACTGTTTGTTGTGATCCGGTCCGGTCTCTCCGGTCAGAATATATTCTACCGGATGCTTGCCGTCTTCCTGAACAAGCTCCTGAAGGATGGTCTTGCTGTCATAAAAGAGCTGCTTATGCTCCATATCATTTAATATAAAATTCAGGACAAACTCCTTCGCATCAGCAAATCCACCGTCCAGGTAAATTGCCCCCAGAAGAGCCTCTGTAGCATCTGATACAATAGAATCTCTCATACGTCCTCCGGTCATATCTTCTCCCTTTCCAAGAAGGAGGTATTCCGGAAGACCAAACTGTCTCGCACAATAAGCAAGACTTGGTTCGCATACAAGGCTGGCACGTTTTTTGGTGAGTTCTCCTTCCGGAAGCTGAGGAAAACGTGCATACAGCACGTCGCTGCTGATCAGTTCCAGCACCGCGTCCCCCAGAAACTCCAGTCTCTCATTACAGCCAAGCTTTCCAAGCTTTTTTTCATTTGCGTAGGAACTGTGTGTCAGCGCCTGACGCAATAATTTTTTATTACGGAACCGGTAACCGATCTTCTGTTCCAGCTGTTCCATTTTTTATACCTCTTTCTCTTCTTTCCCCTGGGGATTTTCCGGATATACCGGTGGAAGAATCCTCTCTGCTATTTTTTCATTGATCTTCTGCTGCTTAAACTGTACACACTGGAAGACAGCATTTTTAATCTCCACTGCTTTTGCACTGCCATGGGTTTTTACCACAAGGCCCTTCAGTCCCAGAAGCGGCGCTCCACCGTACTTGGTGGTATCAAAATCTTTCAGGGTTTCTTTCAATGCCGGTTTGATCAGAAGAGCTCCGATTTTACTTCTCAGATTTTTCATCATTCCGCCCTTGATCTTTTTGATCAGAGATCCGCTGACTCCTTCATAAAGCTTCAGAATCACATTTCCCACAAAAGCTTCGCAGACGATCACATCTGCATAGCCGGAAGGAATATCCCTGGCCTCAATGCTTCCAATAAAGTTGATTCCTTCTGCTTCTTTTAAAAGTGGAAATGTTTCTTTTACAAGAGCATTTCCCTTTTCTTCTTCGGCGCCGTTATTGACAATGGCAACTCTGGGGTTTTTGACTCCCACTACCTGTTCCATATAAATGGATCCCATCTTTGCAAACTGTACCAGATGAGAAGGTCTGGCGTCTACATTGGCTCCACAGTCGATCAAAAGACTTACGCCTTCCATGGTAGGGATCAGTGGTGCAAGAGGAGGACGTTCCACTCCCTTTGCCCTTCCCACAAGTACCTGTCCGCCTACAAGAACAGCTCCTGTGCTTCCTGATGAAACAAAAGCATCTGCTTCTTTTTTCTTTACAAGATTTAATCCCACTACAATAGAGGAATCCTTTTTCTTACGAATGGCAAACACAGGTGGTTCTGCCGTTTCGATCACTTCTGAAGTGTGCAGGATCTGTATTCTGTCCTGAGGGTATCCCGGATATTTATCCAGCTCTTTTCGGATCACGTCTTCGAGGCCGGTAAGGATCACAAGGATATCCTCACGTTCTTTTACGGCTTCTACGGCTGCTTTTACAGGTTCTTCCGGTGCATGGTCGCCTCCCATGGCGTCCACGACTACTTTTACTAACTCTGCCATAATATGCCTCCTGTTAAAAATTCAAGCTTTATCATACTAAATTTAAAGGGGTAAAGTCAAGATATGTGGGAAATTTCTATAAAATATCCCTTCCGTCCAGTACTGCTTCTATCAGGCAATCTCCCTGATAACTGAGCTTCAGCGAAAAGAAAGGCGCATTTTCATTCAAAAGCCGTAAAAAAATCTTGTCACCCTCCCAAAGGTTCAGCTTCAGAAGTTCCTCCTTTTTCACCCATTCCAGAATCCCCTCATCGCAGTCCTTCAATTCTCCGGAAAAACCATCCGCAGTATAAAGGCACATATATTCTGTTCCATAGCCTTCCTGAGTAAAGGTAACCATTCCCCTGAATCTCCAGGAAGTCAAAGTAAGTCCGGTTTCTTCATAAGCCTCTCTCAGAAGACAGTCCTCCGGGCTTTCCCCTTCTTCAAAATGTCCGCCGATGCCGATCCATTTATCTTTATTGACATCTTGTTTTTTTGATACCCGGTGGAGCATCAGATAGGCGTCCTCCTTTTCCACATAACACAGTGTGGTCATCGGGCTTTTTGTCTTTTTCTCATCCATGATTCTGCGCCTCGATTCTTTCTGCCAGATCGTTCAGATAGACCCAGCGATCCATTTTTTCTTCCAGAAGAGCTTCTGCTTCTTCTTTTTCTTTTGTCAGCTCGTTGAGCTTTCCGGAATTTGTGGCATTTGCCATGATATCCGCATCCAGCTTTTCAATCTTTGTTTCCAGCTTTGCGATATCCTCATCAATTGTCTCGTATTCTCTCTGTTCCTTAAAAGAAAACTTCAGTTTCGTGGTACGGTTCTGCTTCCAGGTTTTTACGGAATCCTTTTCCCCTGAAGCGGCTGCATTATCGTTTTCTCCGGCTCCCTTGCCGCCTTCTTTCTTTCCAGAGGCAAAATCACTTCCTGACGTATCCCCAAAACGTCTCTTTTTTGATTCCAGATAATCCGTATATCCTCCCTCATACTGTGTCAGATTTCCATCTCTGTCAAATTCAAAAATACGGTCTGCCAGATTATCCAGAAAATAACGGTCATGAGAAACTGCGATCACAATTCCCGCAAAAGAATCCAGATAATCCTCAAGAATCGTCAGCGTAGGAATATCGATATCGTTGGTAATCTCATCCAGCAGCAGTACATTTGGAGCTGCTGCAAGGATTTTCAGAAGATACAGCCTTTTCTTTTCTCCTCCGGAAAGCTTTTCAATAGGAGCATACTGCATAGAAGAGTCAAAAAGGAACTGTTCCAGAAGCTTTGCCGCACTGATCAGGCCATCCTTTGTAGGAATATATTCTGCAACATCCTTGATATAATCAATGACCCTCTGGCTGGTGTTCATTTCTTCGATTTCCTGAGAAAAATATCCCATACGGATGGTCTCACCTGTTTCTACATGACCACTGTCCGGCTCCAGTAT
Organism: Lachnospiraceae bacterium; assembly: GCA_021771755.1. Classification (GTDB taxonomy): domain Bacteria; phylum Bacillota; class Clostridia; order Lachnospirales; family Lachnospiraceae; genus Blautia_A. The sequence continues at coordinate 88,717 of JAETOL010000016.1, forward strand.
CCCGGCAATGATCTTAAGAAGTGTGGATTTGCCGCAGCCGTTTGGTCCGATGATCCCAAGCCTCTGATTTTTCAGCACAATGTAGTCAAAATCCCGGATGCAGACCTTTTCTCCAAAGCTTTTGGAAATGTGGTGCAGCTCAATGGTTTTCTTTCCCATTCGGGTTTCCACAGAATCAATCTCCACACTCTTATCCCGCACCGGAGCAGTTCCATTTTTCAGTGCTTCCAGCCTTTCCAGCCTTGCTCTCTGTTTGGTGGTTCTTGCACGGCAGCCTCGTTTCGCCCACTCCAGCTCCATGCGCAGAACACTCTGTCTCTTTCGCTCTGAGGCCATTTCCATTTCCTCACGTTCTGCCTTCATCTCCAGAAATTTGGAATATTTCGCCTCATAGGTATAGGTTTTTCCATGACTGATCTCCAGGATTTTATTTGTAACCCGATCCAGAAAGTATCGGTCATGAGTTACCATGATCACAGCTCCTTTAAACCGGTTCAGATAATCCTCCAGCCACGCTGCCATCTCATTGTCCAGATGGTTGGTGGGCTCGTCCAGAATCAGAAGATCCGCAGGATTGATCAGAACCCTAGCCAGTGCCACACGCTTCTTCTGACCTCCGGAAAGATGAGCAATCTCCTCCTCATGGTCTGCAATTCCCAGTTTGTTAAGAACCATGTGTGCATCTGTTTCCGGATTCCAGTCCGCCTCTCTTTTTCCTTCGCTCACATAAGAAAGGATCGTCGCGCCTTCCGGAAACTGCGGATGCTGAGAAAGATAAGAAAGGCGCAGACCGTTCTGGCGGATTACCTGTCCCTCATCTGCCTCCTCCAGTCCGGCCAGGATTCTTAAAAAAGTAGTTTTTCCTGTACCGTTGATACCTATGATCCCTATTTTATCTCCCTGGTGGATACCTACGGAAATATCATCAAAGATCACCTTATCTCCATAAACTTTACTAATGTGTTCCATATTTAAAATATTCATTTCAATACTCCTCATACAGTCATTCTCATTATAGTTTCTTTCCATTTACAACAGAAAGTTCTTATCCTGTCAGCCTTCTTCCACTCTTACAGCTTTTTCTTCTCTTGGAAAACGCTTTATATAATAGATCACAAAAAGGACAGCGGTAATCCCCCAGGATACCGGATAGCTGAGCATAATGGTTTCGATCCCCGGAAAAACCGGCAGAACGGCAAACATCCATGTAATCCTGAGAATGCAGACGCCTCCACAGGTAAGGATCACCGGAACCAGCACCTTGCCTGCTCCTCTCAGTGCACCGGAAAGGATTCCGATCGCTACATAAAGGAAATAAGACGGCATCAGAAAACGCATCATATAGACTCCGATCTCAACAACTCCCCGGTCTGTGGTAAAAAGCCGATACAGAGGGTCTGCAAAGACCACCAGCAGCCCGCTGAGAGCAATTGCCGCCGCATAGGACATTCCCAGACATACCAGTACACTTTTTCTCATACGTTTTGTTTTTCCCGCACCATAATTCTGTCCCACAAAAGTGGTAATTGAAATAGAAAATGCATTTACCACCATCCAGAAAACTGCATCGATCTTCCCGAAGGTTCCCCAGGCCGCCACATGGTCGGTTCCCAGACGATTGACAAATACCTGGATCACAATATTGGCCACACAATACATAGCCGCCTCAATTCCAGCCGGTATACCGATTCGAAGTACGGAACGAAGTGAATTTCCATAAAAACGAAGTTTTTTTATTTCCAGCTTAAAATATCCCTGTCCTTTTATCAGCATTGCCGATACGATCACTGCACTGACTCCCTGACAGAAGATAGTCGCAATGGCAACGCCCTCTACACCCATACCTCCAATAACTACCAGAAGAATGTCCAACAGGATATTCAGAACACAGGCCGTTATCAGCACATACAACGGACGTCTGGAGTCACCCATTGCCCTGAGAACAGCCGCTCCCATATTATAAACAAGGTTGAATACCGTTCCGCAAAAATAAATATGCAGATAAACGCTGGATTCATCCATCAGTTCCATAGGAGTATTCATCATCTGTAAAATCGTATCGGATGAAAAAAAAACAATAATCCCAATTACACAGCCCGCCACAATTGAAAAAGCTGCTGCTGTATGTATCGTCCGATCCAGATTCTTTTTGTCCTGGGCCCCGTAAAACTGGGATACGATCACTGCCGCACCTGAAGTCAGACCTACAAACACCTCCACGATCAGATTTACGATCTGATTGACAGAACCTCCAACCGCTGCCAGTGCTTCCTTACCCACAAAACGACCGACAACAATCGTGTCGGCCGTATTATAGATCTGCTGAAAAAAAGTCCCGAACACAATCGGAAAAAAGAACAATAACAGCTGCTTCCAGATCACGCCTTCTGTGATCTGATTTTTTTTATTCATTTTCAAACCTCCAAAATCCCAAAAAATTCCTCTGCTATGAAGTATAGCAGAGGAATTCCTGAAAATCAATTTTTTGTTGTATATATGGAAATTTTTAATCTGTCAGCCCGGGATCTTCAGGTTATGCCTGTCCGTTCCATATCCTCCATGAGAAAACTCTCTTCGCAATTCCCGCATACGGTACTCTTTATGGTACATCTCCTCAGAAACTGCAGAAATGTTTGCACTGCTGCAGATGCTTCCAAGCTTCATCATCACGGCACGTCTGACATATCCGGCTGCAAGACTTATTTTCAGATATCCATACATAAGGAAACAGCCGGCTCTGTGGAAAATTCCGTTTTCGTACCGGGAATGAAAAGCTGTCCATTTTTCTTACATACTGCATTGGCATCCGGCTATACAAAAGCTCACATTTTTCATTACAAAGCGCCACTGTCACCAGTGCCTCTCCGCTGTTTTCCTGCTGCTTCTCCAGCCATCTGTTAAAAGACTGGATAATTATTTTTTCCCGCCCATACATAGACAGACTCCTGTCCAAAACACAGATAAATTCCGGTATCCCTAAGTTTTCTGCTGCATTTATGTTTTTCTTCACTTCTTTCCCTCCTCTTCCCCCTGCCAAAAATAAAATCACATCTGTTCGGATGTTAATTTTATTATACAGAACAAAAAGGGAAATCTGTGTTTGAAATTCATAGTCAAAAAGAGATAAAGTCACAATAAAAAACTTTTTCTTTTAGATAATACAATAAGCTCCTTTATTATGTAAATCAGATACTATTTCCGATAGCATCAATAATCTCTTTATAATCCAGTTCTCCCAAACCATTTCCTGCAACAGAGGGATAGTGTATTACATTATTCCAGTTTTCTGTAACAACACTCCATTCCTTTTCATATGGTGTAAATAAAATCAATCGTTTGGAAGAGTCAGAAATCTGTCCCGGACATTGCTCGTCTCCCCACCAGGAAGTCAGTTCTCCGAAGGATCCTGCCATCCCTGAAGGATAGCAGGAAGATTTTTTTCCATAACCCAACTCATGCGTAGAAGCAACCGGAATATGTCGATATATTACTTTTACCTCTTTTATCGTTTGTGGCATAGACTGAACTGAGGTAAAATCTGGTGTTGATTTCGTTCCGTATATAATTCCAGTTTTTACAGGAACTTCTGTTTCCTTAACTTCCGTTTCCTTAACTTCTTCTTTCTCATCTTTGTGCTTTTCTGTTATTTCTACATCATAATACGACGTCTCAGAACCTTTTTCTGTTTTCTTCGACTCGTCTTTTATACAAAATCTCACAATAAAAACCCCTGCCAAAACAGCCAGACACACTGTAATTAATATTTCCATATTTTTCATTCTCCTTTTGAATGCTCATAATAATTTTATTTTCTTTATCCTTTTTTATCAATCTGTGACATCCAATAGGGGCAGATTATTTAAGCAAAAAGAATCTGGCTGACTCCATCAAAAAAGACAAAAAAAACAGAACCCTTTACAGGATTCTGCTTTTTACGTTTCATTAGTCTTCAACTTTAACGATTTCTTTCTTATTGTAGCTTCCGCAAGCCTTGCATACTCTGTGAGGCATCATCAGGGCACCACATTTGCTGCATTTTACCAGGTTCGGAGCACTCATCTTCCAGTTTGCACGTCTTTTATCACGTCTAGCTTTAGATGTTTTGTTCTTTGGACATATGGACATAGGTTACACCTCCTTAAATTTACTAAATATATCACTGATAGCTGCCATGCGGGGATCCTTCGGCTCCTCTGCACATCCGCAGGGACCGTCGTTGAGGTTTTTCCCACACTGGCTGCAGATGCCTTTGCAGTCTTCTCTGCAGAGTACCTTCAAAGGCCAGCTCATCAGTACCTCAAGATAGACCAACCGGTCCACATCCAGGTCCATTCCTGTGAGATAGTTGCTCTCATCCAGATCATTAACTCTTTCTTCATCTGTAAGCTTCATATCCAGCTTTCGCTCAATATGGCACGGTATCTCCACCGCTACCTGCTCAAGACAACGGTCACAAGGCATTCCGACAGTCACAGAAGTGCTGCCTTTTAGCTCAAGAACCTTATTTCCTGTATTGGTAATGGTCAATTCTACCGGTTTTTTCTCCAGTACAGGGAACTGCCCAAGCTGAAATTCTATTTTTTCAAGTTCCAGCTCCGCGCTGACCTGTATGGTTTTTCCCTCACAGGATGTAACATCTGATAAATGAATCTGCATAATTATCTCCTATTCACACTTAGTCAATTATACATAGGAGGCAACCCTTTGTCAAGGATTTTTCCAACAGTTACAACAATTCTGTTATTTTTTGTCAAAAATATCAGGACGACTCATCAGTTCCAGCGGATAATCTCCCAAATGCTCCAGCTTGAATCCGTTTGCTTTATATTTTTCATAATCAAAAGCATTCAGTTCATCACATGCAAGTTTATGGAATTCGTAGAAATTCGGCCAGTATTCGTAACCATCTCCCAGATTATGAGTCAGATAAGCATCTGCAATATCACAGCCCATCTGAGGAGCTACATAAAAGGCACCCATTGCAAGAACATTTACACCATTTCCTGTAATGGCCCGAAGAGCAGCCGGAACACTTTCTACTACTCCTGAAAATACACCCGGACATTTGCTTGCAGCAATGTGGATTCCCATTCCAGTTCCACAGAAGATCAACGCACGTTCAAATTCACCTTCTGAGATCATGGAACCTACACGAAGTCCGATTCGATGGAACATTAAATCTGTATCATCGTCTTCCGGAGAACGTACTCCCACGTCTGTTACAGTCCATCCATACTCTTTCAGATGAGCCACGACAGCCTCCTTCAAAGGATATCCTGCAAAATCCGCACCAACAAGGATCTGTTTGTCTTTAATGGTTTTCATCACATTACCTCCTACTACAATATATTTATGGTTAATACCCCTTACAGCCAGTAAGGAATTACCCATCTTGTTGCTTAAGCTGTTAGAATGATAAGAGCAATCGGTATAGCGGATACCTC
>JAETOL010000017.1 GCA_021771755.1 Lachnospiraceae bacterium
GCCAACGGAGGTTTACCCCCATTAATTAAGCGACAACAGTATTATGCTTCATTACAAGAGGCAGCATAGGTCGAACATCCTTGAGAAAAAAGTGTAAAGTAATATTGACAATATCACTTCATCTATTGCCGGAATTTCGTCAAGCCGGATGCAAGATCATCCTTGATTTCTCTCTCAACAAAAATTTTGATGAACTTGCTCCGGTATTAAAAAATACAGATTTCGGTTTCTTCTCCTTCGAAGAATATAATGATAACATTGAAGAATTTCTAAAAAAAGCTCATTCCTTCGGTCCTCAGATTGTAACTGCCACCTTCGGTACAGACGGAAGTATGAGTTATGATGGTGAAAAATTTTATAAACAAGGAATTTATCCTGCTGAAGTCATAAACACTGTTGGAGCAGGTGATTCATTTATTTCTGGTTATATATACGGTTTGATCCAGGGTTGGGATATTCCTGCCTGCCTTGATTGTGGTGCACGGACTTCTGCAGAAATTGTTTCAAAATTTGATCCATATTAACAACAAAAAGAGTCAGATGAAAAAGAAAATCTTTCATCTGACTCTTTTTTATATCATTCTCTTTTTAGATGCATTTCTTTTTAAATGCCGGACTCCCACAGTAAATACCACCAAAAGTACTGCTTCCATTGTCAGAACAACCATCACATAGTTTTCTTCCGGTATACGAACAAGCAGTTCCGGCATTACAAGAGACCAGATATTTGCCCCCATATGCAGCAGCACACTGGACCATAAATTTCCTGTAAGTTCCAGGATATATGCAAACACGATACCAAGGATTCCTGCATAAACTGCCTGTACAAGATTCATATGGTATATTCCAAAGAAAACTCCGGAAATTACAGCTGCCGCTGCCATTTTCATGTGATCCCGAAGACGCAGATAGATCAGCCAGCGAAATACCATCTCTTCCGCCACCGGCGCTATGATCCCCATCCAGAAGATCAGCATAAAAAAGCTTTTTCCGCTCATGATCTGTTCCATATTTTCCTGATATGCCTGAACATTCAGGATATTCTGAAGCATAGCCACCAGAATATTTGCAAACACCGAACATGCCGTACCCAGAAGAAGCAGCAGAAAAACAGTTCCCGGCTTTAGTTTTCTTCCCGGTTTTTCCGGTATAAGACCACCCAGTTTTCTTGCGTTTCTGTCTTTTTTATAAAAATATATGCATGGCAGCATCGTCAGAAGAGCAGAAATTCCTGTGAGAAAAATTGTATAGGAAGTAAAATCTTCCATTGTACCGTTCATCCCGTACAGAATCACAGCCAGAGCCGCATTGGCAATCACCTGACTGATCAGAAAATGGATCCCGCAGGGATAAACCACCCTCCACACCTGTCCTAAAAGACTCTGTTTATGCAGAGGGCTCAGAAGAAAAAATCAAGCACCTCCTGCGCAGAGTCTGCAATCTTTAAGGGCATTGCATTTTTCAGTTCGTCTTCTGAACCATACCCATAAGAAACTGCCAGACACTTAAGTCCTGCTTTGCGGGCGCCAAAAACATCATGCTCCTTATCTCCTACCATAATCACCTGATCCCGGTGATCTCCCATATGAAGCCGGTCAAGCGCTTCTTCGATCACATCCGCCTTGCTGGTCCGTCCACCGTTCATTTCACTTCCTACAATTTCATGGAAGTATTTTGTGAGGTCAAAATGATCCAGTACCTTTTTTACAAATCGTTCTGGTTTGGAAGAAGCCACTGCCAGAATATAACCTTTTCCTCTCAGCTTATCCAGCATATCTTCCACACCCGGATATACCTGATTCTCAAAAATACCAATATCTGTATATCGTTCTCTGTAATATTCAACTGCCCTGACTGCGGTTTCTTCATCCAGATCTGCATATTTCATAAACTGCTGAAGAAGGGGCGGGCCGACAAATACTTCAAGCTTTTTAAGATCCGGCTCCGGCTGCCCAAGCTTTTCTAATGCATATTGTACAGACTTTGTTATCCCCTCTCCTGATTCTGTCAAAGTTCCATCCAGATCAAATAAAATCACTTTATACATAAGTTCCTCCAGTACTTTCCTAACACATCCTAAAAGATTCTGATTATTCGTATGGATAGTATATCATGATTTATTTTTTTCGTCTATGAAAATTCCATGTACATGGTTTCCATAATCCAGAACAGCCAGTTCCGTAACCACCTTCTTCGCCTGGGACTCCTGCCGGCTTTTTTGTTCCGGAACGATCCGGTCCCCCTGCCACTTCCACCGGGTATCTTTTCCATTTATTTTTAAGTACAGAATCTGTACCTCTCTGTTTCCCCGGATTTTAAAACAGGGATTTCTGTCTGTTTCCCCTTTCCAGCAGATCAGTTGGGGAACCTCTTCTGATTTCCAGGATCCAGGGGAATGTTTTCTTCTATTATTTATCTCGTCCGGAAAAGCAGACGGTGCAGGAGAAATCGTAGACGGAACTGCTGTTGCCAAAGGTAATGGTGGCGGAGACGGCATCAAAGCTGGCAGAGGTGTTGCCGTAGGCGTATTATCCGAAGTAATTTCCCATATTCTTTGTGTTTCTCCTCCTGACCAGAACGCCTCTTGAGAACGATCATCATTTGCTGAAGTTCCATTTACCGGAGCCTCATTTTCTGATCCATAATTGTTTTCTATATTTTCCTGAATCGGATACGAATTTTCTCCATTTCCTTCCTCCTCCTGAGGATCTGTATCTTCCCAGATTTCTTCCTGTGATTCCTCCTGGACTCCCGGATTCCCTGCCGATTCCTCCCAGTCCCATGGAAGATCGGTGTTTTCTCCTGTTCCCATCTCTACCTGAAAGCCCCCAAGTTCCTGCTCTGCGGACATGGCCGATATCTTTCCCGGCATCATCAGTAGGATGAACATAAAGATCCAGTTCCAGCATTTCTTATTCATAATGTCCCTCCGTATAGTTCCTTAAATACTGTTTCCATACCTTAAAATTCCATCCTTCCTGAGCTGCTTTTTCCTTTTTTCTCTTTCTCTGGAATTTTTCATATAAATCCAGACTTTCCTCTCCTCTTCCCTGTCTTGCCAAAAACAGACCATACGCGGCATATTCTTCCTCTTTTGCACTTCTTTCTTTTGCAAGTTGTCTGTAATATCCCTCAGCCTTTACCATATTGCCCTGAAGTTCACTGTTTTCTGCCAGCAGATACAGGAGACGAATCTGATGATCGGGTTTCGTATATCGATACAGCAAATGTCGGCTATGTTCCTCAACCTGACTGCATACTGTTTCCCTGATATTTTTTCCTCCGGACTGAAAGTCCATTGTTCTATACATGGAAATCACAGAAGACACCGCTGTTTCAAAAGGAACGGATGGTGTCTGCATCCCGACGTAAACGCCGAAACATAAGACAACCGTCACAATACCACACATGACCAATGCAAGTCCCCTCCATCGTTTCAAAGACAACGGCTGAAGTTTTTTTAACCCGTCTATGGCATTTTCGGCATTTTTCCATCTCTTTTCCGGCTGTGTACGACAGCATTTCCAAATGAAAAAAGCAAGATAAGGATATTGCAAAAAACACGGAATACGTCTTTTTCCGCAAAGACTCTCCATTGTTTTTCCAAGTGCATAAATATCACTGGTTTCTTTTAGTATCCCATGATACTGTTCCGGTGCCGCATATCCCTTTGTGCCATAACAGAGGATCTTCTTCCTGTCATATCCCAGCACTGCACTTCCAAAATCAATCAGGTACAAGGTTCCATTGTCTGTCAGCATCAGATTTTCCGGCTTCAGATCTCCATAATAAACGGCAGGCTTTCTTGAATGAAGATACGATAATATATCCAGGATTCTTTTTCCCATAGAAATGATTTCTTCTGCCGAAAACCCCTTTCCTTCTTCCAGACACTGTCTCAATGATTTTCCCTGAATATATTCCATCACCAGAAAACACCGATTCTCCTGTTCTGTATAATCGATCATCCGAGGCAGTGACGGATGATCCAGAAGGCGCAGAAACTCAGCCTCTTTTTTTCTTTCCAAAGGCAGTTCCTTCACGGCTCGATAAATCCCCAGATCGATATCCCTGGCAAGATATAAGGTTCCCTGTCCGCCTTTACCGATTCTGTCTACAATACAGTACCGCCCCTTTAAAATAATTCCGATCAGCTCGATACGCTTCGCTCCCCTCTTTATGAATATAGAAAAACATCATGTCCGTCAGGGCAGTTTCTGCACAAAAACTCACAGACTTATCCTACATATTGATTTCGTTTTCAAAAGTGGAAAATACCGGAAGAACTCCGGCAAAAGATATGATATCTGTCCATTTATTATAGCACAAATTGTTCTGATCAATTATAAACTTTTCATAAAAACAAAAAGACCCTTTATCCGGCAGGAAATGATACTTCCTGTCAGATAAGGGGTCTGAAACATCGATATTCTGAGAATCAGATTTTCTGATATATTTTTACATTCTGTCCGGAGCAGAGAATCCAAGAAGATCGATACTGGTTTCCAGAATACTTCTGGTCACACTGAGAAGCTTCAGGAAAGATTCCTTCTGTGCCTGATCTTCCTCGCTCAGGATCTTTGTTTCATGATAGAAGCTGTTAAATGCATTGGAAACCTCATAAATATAAGCACAGATCTTATGAGGAGCTTTTTCTTCAAATGCACTTTCCACAGTTGCCCCAAACTTTGTCAGTTCCAGCATAAGGTTCTTCTGGCTGTCGTTTACTGCCGGAAGAAGCTGGATTCCCTCAAGGTTTCCGCCTTCTTCTGCATAACGATTCAGAATAGACTTAATGCGGACAATGGTATAAAGAATGTACGGACCTGTATTTCCCTCAAAAGAAGTAAACCGGTCAATATCAAACACATAGTCTTTCGTAGCCTGGTTGGAAAGATCACCGTATTTGATTGCGGAAAGACCAACAATCTCTGCTGTTTCTGTAGCGTCTTTATCCTTTACGCTTCTGTTTTCCACGATCTTGCGGTACATTTCTTCATCGATATCTGCGATCAGGCGCTCCAGTCTCATAACGCCGCCTTCTCTTGTCTTAAATGGCTTGCCGTCTTTTCCGTTCATTGTTCCGAAGCCCAGGAAAGAAAGTCTGGTATCTTCTTTTACAAGTCCGGTTTTTCTTGCGCAGCGGAATACCTGAATAAAGTGAAGTTCCTGACGTTTGTCTACTACATAAAGAATCTCGTCCGGATCATAGAGCTTCATACGCTCTACAATCGTTGCAAGATCCGTTGTTGTGTAAAGAGAAGCACCGTCGGATTTCAGGAGCATACATGGAGGAATCTCCTTGGTGTCTGTCTCTTCCTTGACATCTACTACAAGCGCACCCTGATCTTCATAGGCAAATCCCTGATCCTTCATGGCCTGCACCATATCCGGAATATACGGCTGTGCATCTGATTCCTTTTTCCACAGGTCAAAGGACACGTTCAGGTTGTCGTAATTTCTCTTAAGGTCTGTTACAGAAACCTGCATGATATGATTCCAGAGAGCCATGTATCCCGGCTTGCCCTGCTGAAGAAGATGGGTCGCCTCCAGCGCCTCGTTGCGGTAATCCTCGTCCTCCTTGGATTTTCCGCTGGCACAGGGATAGATCTCTTCCAGTTCACCAATGGTAAACGGTGCTTCCTCCGGGTACTCTCCCTGATAGCTGTCATCAAAATATACCAGCTCCGGTTTGCGGTGTTTCAGTTCTGTAATGATCAGACCCATCTGAAGTCCCCAGTCTCCAAGATGCACGTCACCAATCACCTTATGTCCCACAAAGCGGCCGATCCTTTTGATACTCTCTCCGATAATGGCAGAACGGAGATGACCTACATGAAGGGGCTTCGCCACGTTTGGTCCGCCGTAGTCAATGATGATCGTCTTCGGAGTTTCCGCCTGGGTCACAGAGAATTTAGGATCCTCTGCCATTTTTTTCAGATAATCTGCAAGAAACTCTTCTTTTACTTTCAGATTAATGAAGCCCGGCTTTACCACTTCTGCCATGGAAAATACCTGGCTGTCCTTTAAATATTCCACTACATCATCTGCGATCATAAACGGAGCTTTTTTGTAAGCCTTGGCTCCTGCCATAGCTCCGTTGCACTGGAACTCACAGAGATCCGGTCTGTTTGATACCGTTACTTTTCCATACTCCGAATCATATCCGGCTTTTTCAAAAGCGGAGGAAAGCTCCTCTGCCATAATTTCCATCAGTTTCTTCATGTCTTATGACTCCTCGTACTTATTCTTTTTTATACAGTGACTTTTTTGGAGCATGCCACTGCAAGAGCTCCATGGCCAATATGGCAGGCTACGCTTAAGGAAAGAGGATCCATATGGATCTCCAGCTCCGGGAACATCTCCTGAACTTCTTTTTTGAATTCCTCTGCCTCTTCCTGATTTCCGGTATAAGCCATCTGCAGACACATTTCTCCCTTTTTCACATATTCTGCAAAGCGGGTATCCATATCTTCCTTCATGGCTTTAAGCATGACACGTTTGGCCTGTTTCTTGCCTCTTACCTTAGAATAAGCATCCAGCTTATCCCCCTGGATCTGAAGTACCGGCTTCAGGTTCAGCACTGTACCGATAGCTGCTGCCGCAGGAGTGATCCTGCCGCCTTTTTTCAGATATTTCAGAGTTTCTAAAGTAATGTAAATACTGGATTCCAGTTTTTCTGCCTCCAGGATCTCACGGATCTCTGCGGCATTTTTTCCTGCCTTTACCAATGCAAGCGCATCCAGAACAGACTGTCTCTGCGTTACGGAAATTCTCTGGTTATCAACCACCTGTACCTTTCCATCGTAATCTCTGGCAAGTCCCATGGCCGTTTCACAGGAAGCACTGAGACCGCTGGACATAGGAATATGAACGATCTCATCATACTCTTTCAGAAGGTTGTCCCACATTCCACATACCTCTCCCGGACTGGGCTGTGAGGTGGAAATCGTTTCATCCTTCTGCAGACGCTCATAAAACTCTTCCTGAGAAAGCGTAATCCCTTCCAGATACATTACTTCATTAATATAAAAGGGCATGGGCAGGACAAAAACTCCAAGACTGCGTCCCTCATCCTGCGTGATACCGCTGTTGCTGTCTGTAACAATTGCAATTTTATTCATACTGCATTCTCCTTTTTCTTTTCTCCTGAAAAATACATGCTGTGTACAGTGTAACACATTTTCTGTCGTATCACAATAAAAAGAAAAAAAGCCCCAAGAGAAAAAAACAGGGATTTTACACAAAAAATAATATTTTCTGACTGAATCATTGTTTTTGGAAGTATCAAAAACCGCTGGATATTTTCTGCAGCAGAAGAAAACCGCTCAGACCAGAAGGTAAAATCCGACCATCTGGAAGGAATCCAGTCTCCCGGAATCCGAAAGGTGTTCCAAAGGATCATTCCTCCCGTTACACCAAGAAGCAGCAGAGCACCAGTCCAGATCCAGTAATCCGCCTGCCGGAAAAAATATTTTTTTTGCTCTGTCCGGGCAGATTTCCATAAACTCCACCCCACTGCGGCAGGAAAAAACACCAATGCCATCAAAGCAATACCAGATAAAAACCCACCTTCGACAATTGTTCCCGATAGACCGCAGCTCATAAGAATCTGTTCCGGTGTCTTTCCCATTTCAGAATCTTCTTTTTTTACAAACACTCTATTATAGGAACCATCAGGATCCTCAGGAGAGATCAGAAGCAGTCTCTGTTTCCACGGAATCACCTTTCTCACCTGATATTCCTTTCCCTGAAAGCGTAACCATCTGCCTTCTGCATTCTCTGTTCCAAACAGTTTCACTGCCGAAACACTGTCAAGAACACAGCCCACTCTGTCCGGAAAAAGAAGTCCTGCCAGTCTCCAGTCATAAAGAGACGCCTCACCAATCATTTCCCCAGTCATTACCACTGTACTTCTTCCATATTCCGGTTCTTCCAGAGTTTCCATTCCTCCTTCCCGAAAGAAACAGATTCCTCTATCCTGGTCTGTTTTTTCCATGATTTTCAGAATATCCTCCGCCTGATCTCCATCAGGAAAATAATTGGATAAAAACACGGGCACAGAAGGCTCCGGCTGCATCTGCCCATAATAAAAGACAGCCACTCCATAAAAAATCAGCACAAGGCTCCCCAGCAGCAGACGTTTCCACCAGCCTTTCGGAAACGCCCTTCCTTTCCCGCTCATGACTGCTGCAGCCTTACCCGGCTGCCATCCTGTATTTCTCTGTTTGCTTCCGTGATCACTTTCTGGCTGCTGGAAATCGTTCCCTCTGCAAGCGCCGCCGTGGTCTGATTTTTTTCTTTTACCTGTACGGAAACTTTTCGTGCCATCTGCACCTCCCCCAGAATCGAATCCACAGTATCCACAACAAATACATACTCCTGACCTGACTGCCCATACAAAGCTGTAAGAGGTACACAGCAGCTATAAGGTCCGCTGGACTGCTCCACTGTAAATTCCACGCTTTCCCCTACGGATAATCCGCTTTCCGGCACAGCCACAGTCATAACAAAGGTTCCCGGCTCTGCTTCATCCTCCCGGACTGCCTGCACCACCGCATTTTCTACAACTGTCTTACTGACGCCCTCCAGTTTCACAGCTGCTCCCACAGAAACATATTCCATATCCTCTCTGGTGATCCGTCCCGTCATACTCAGTTCTCCGGTAAGCTCATAAACCACTGCCGCAGCCTCCTGAGATGTCTGTCCTCCTGTCTGGGCAGAAACAGTTTTCATGACTCCTTCCGAAGGAGAAAAAACCTCTCCTTTATTGTCCAGAAGCACATTCAGCTCTCTCAGTTCCGCATTTCTTCCTTCCAGCTGCGTCTGAAGCGTTTCCTCTGTGCTGTCCTGAACCTGAGGGATCGCTGCATCCTGTTTTGCACGGTCTGCCTCCTTTACTTCCCGGTTCCGGTTCATGATCACCTGATTCAGAGCTTCCGTTTTTGCCCGTACATCATCTATCAGAGCCTGCTCCTGCTGTCTGTCCGCCTCGGAATTTCCCTGTGTGCCGTCTGTCAGGTCATTTCCCTGCCCGTCTGTACCGTCCCCGAAATCCGGTTCTCCATTTTGCTGTTCCTGCTGCCGGGCTGCTTCCTCTGCCGCACGTCTGGCTCTGTATTCATTTAATCTCTGCTGTGCAATATTCACTTCGTTCTGAGCATTGGAAATATTGATGTTTCCATTGGCCACCGCGGTATCCAGATCCTCCTGGGCTCTTTTTGTTTCATTTTGTTTTTTCTGATCATTGATTTCTTTCTGACTCTGGATATCGCTGATCTTCAGAGAAAGTTCCTGGATCTCGTCCTGTTTTTTCTGTATACTGTCCTGAATGCTGTTTTCCAGAACCGTCAGGATCGCCTGCTCTTTTTTTATGGACTCTCCGGGTTTCACATAAACCTGTGCGATCTTCAGGCCTTCCGGGACAAAAACCGCACACTCTCTGGTTCCCTCTATTTTTCCGGTTCCGGAAACAATGTGACTGATAATCTGATTCTGAGGGGCGGATGCATGAATCTTTGCCACACTGACAGAATCCGCGGCTCTTGACAAAAAAGTAAAGACCAGCATTGCTGCAAAAAATATTCCAAACCATTTCAGTATTTTTTTTCGTTTCATTTCTCCTACTCCTTCACTGCTGTTGAGACAATTCCCTGTTCCAGATAATCCTGCCCTGCCAGAAATACCAGTACAGCCGGAAGCAGCGCCAGTACCGAAGCTGCAAATGCCCTGCCCGCCTGTTCTGTACCAATGTTGGGAAGGTACAGGGAAAGAGGCCATTTTTCTTTTGTTTTCAAAAATGCCATCGGCTGTTCGATGAGATTCCAATATTCCAGAAAGCCCAAAACCAGCGCCGAGATCATCCCCGGGGACCCAAGAGGAATCCCGATACGGAAAAAAATCTTCCATTCTCCTGCCCCGTCGATCCTTGCGGAATCTATCACCGCTTCCGGAAGTCCCTGAAAAAACCGATACATCAGAAATACCGGAAAGGTGGAAAAAGCAGCAGGCAGGACGATTCCGGTCAGCGTATCCAGAAGCCCTGTCTGATCCAGTACCAGATAATTACTGAGCATCATTACCTGAAAAGGCATCATCATCAAAGCAATATATATGGTAAACAAAAGCTTTTTTCCCGGAAAACGATATCTGGCAAATCCCCAGGCCGCAGGCGTTCCCACAAGAATCTGCCCGATAAGGGTCAGAGCTGTGATCTTTACAGAATTCCAGAACATAACAAAAAATTCCGGCGAATCCAATAATAATTCCACATAGTGAGAAAACGTCGGATACAGAGGCATCAGTTTCCATGAGGCGAAGCCCTCTCCGTCTCCCAGAACAGGAAGAAGAATCTGAGACAGCTCCGTATTTCCCATCAAGGATCCACATACCAGAAACAACACCGGAAACACAGCTGCCGCTGCCATAAAAAACATCAGCACTGTCAGAATTTTTTTCATCATATGCCCTCTCCCCCTTCCCAGGCTTTTTGGAGGATCAGGATCAGCACAAGGATCACGCTTCCTGTCACTACAGCCGCCGCTGCCATTTTGTCCAGGGACAGATCCCGGTACCAGTTATTAAAAAGATGCTGCAGAAGATACATACTTTCCTGGGGATAATCTCCTGCCACCAGCCAGGCTTCCCGGAACACCTTAAATCCGTTCAGCAAAGACAGCACCACAATGGTAAAAAGAGAGGGCAGAAGATTCGGCACAGTAATCTTAATAAAACACTTCCATTCTCCCGCTCCGTCTACTCTGGCAGCTTCATAGAGAGCCGCAGGTATCGCGCCAAGACCTGCCACCCACAAAACAATATCATATCCCAGATTTCTCCAGAGATAACTGACTACCAGTACAAAAAAAGAAGCATCGGTGTTCATCCAATCCGGTCCATGGACAGACAAAAGTTCCAGAAGATGATCCAGAATTCCCTGACTGTGAAAAAGAACTTTCCACAAAAGGACCACGGATGCCACCGGAATCACCATAGGAAGAAGGAACATACTTTTCAGGATATGCATACTTTTTTTCCTTCTGGTAAGCAGCACTGCAATCAGAAGAGACAGCCCCACAAGCAAAGGAATACAGATGCAGAAAAATTTCAGTGTATTACCTGCTGCCAGACGGAATGCCTGATTTTCAAAAACTGTCCGGTAATTTTTCAATCCGGTAAATTCTCCGCTGACCGCGCTGAAAAAGGATCTGCGTATCACATCTCCGTAAGGGATTACCCAGAACAGCCCTACGCCCAGAAAGCTGGGAAGCAGAAACAGCAAACCTTTATATTCTCTTTTCTTCGTTATTTTATGTATCGCCACAATTTACACTCTCCCGTTATTTTATGAGTAGTATACCAATCCATTCTAAAAAAAACCTCTAAGACAAATTAGAGATTTTTTACAGAAAGCTTTTTTAAAATATGATATGATAGTCTAAAAATGCAGTAGGTGTTCTGCAGAGAAAGAAAAAATAACACGAGGTACCCGTTATGAATATTTTAATGATCGAAGATGACAGAGAATTATGTACAGCAGTCTCCTTTCGGCTGGAGCAGGAGGGCTTTTCCGTAACTGTCTGTCACGACGGAGAAGAAGGGCTTTATTATATGCAGGAATCGCCCTTTGATCTGGTGATTCTGGACCGTATGCTTCCTCATATGAATGGAATAGAAGTATTAAAGGAAGCACGTTCCCGTCAGATCAAAACTCCGGTGCTGATGCTTACCGCTCTGGGGGAGCTTGATGACCGGCTGGCAGGACTGAACGGAGGCGCAGATGACTATATGGTCAAACCCTTTGCGTTTGAGGAGCTGCTGGCAAGAATCCAGTGTCTGCTGCGGCGCCCGGCAGTTTATCAGGATTCCGTAAAGTTTATTTCTCTGGCCGATGTTTCTTTTGTCCCGAAGACAAGAACTCTGTCCAGCCACGAAAAAACATGTACCCTGTCCAGCCGGGAAGGAGAGCTTATGGAGGTGTTCCTTCGGAATCCCGGTCAGACCCTTCCCAGACAGCTTTTGCTTTCCCGTGTATGGGGACTGGAAGCAGATGTGGAAGAGGGAAACCTGGATAACTACATTCACTTTCTCCGGCGCAGGCTCAAAGCTGTAGAAAGCACACTGCAGATCCGAACCGTCCGGGGAGTCGGATATCAGCTTGAGGTTTTTCAGTAAATCCTGCAGCAAAAAAGGAATCGCACTTTTATCTGCGATTCCTTTTTTGTTTATTCTGCCAGATAAAGATTTACCTGCTGAATGGCTCCCTTTGCCGCCTCCTCAAGGCTGATCTCTCCGTTTAAATATCTGGTTCCGTTTTCGGCTATAGCGTTCAGGATGACCTCATTTCCCCTGGATGGTGTGGTAAGTGATTTTCCAAGCTCCTGAATTTCCTTTGTGGTCTCTTCATCCGCCCGGACGATCTCCAGTTCCACATATTCGCCTGTAGAGATATTTCCGGATCCCGAAATCCCCAAACGTCCCTGTTCGTCTCCTGCCGCCCAGTAGTCTTCACTGTCATACACGGCTTCATTTACAGGAAATCCGCTGTCACTTCCAATTTCCTGGCCTTCCTTTGTAAACAGGAATCCCACCAGTTTTTCTGCCGCCTCCTTCTGTTCTGCTTTGGCACTGATTCCCACTGTCTGAACGGGAACAAAGCAGTTCTGTGCCTGTCCGTTCCATAAGCTATGGGTGATATCTCCCATTTTCTGCTCCAGACTGTACATATTTGCAAGTTCTTCCGGAGAAGCCAGTCTGCCTGCAGCCATCTTCACATATCCCCCCAGCAGAGACATCACAGAAGCACTGACATTACTCAAAATCGACAGTTCACTGATGCTGTAAACATACTCGCCTGCCATTTCTTTGATATAATCCATACTTTCTTTTCCTGCGGTATAGATCCGGCCTGCCTGCTCCAGGTATTCCTGCACTGCCGCTTCATCCAGAGAGCCGTCTTCCTTCTGCCATGCAGGAGCATTTACATCGCCAAAGGCTCTTAGAAAGCCTTCCGGCCCTGCTCCCATCAACGAGAGTGGCATCTTCATTTCTGTATATTCATTCTGATAGCTTTCCAGCATATCCGCCATGGAGACAATATCCCCGGCTTTTTCCACATCTTCTTTGTTTCCCTGAATCAGGGGAATACTGAATTTCAGCGGCATCACATACTGGCTTCCGTCTTCCTCTCTGTAAGGTTCTCTGATATTATCCAGAATTCCGTCTGCCTCTTCCGCCTTATCCAGAATACTGCTGATATCTACAAGCATGCCTTTTTCTATATAAGTATCCTCCGGA
Source organism: Lachnospiraceae bacterium (assembly GCA_021771755.1). GTDB lineage: Bacteria > Bacillota > Clostridia > Lachnospirales > Lachnospiraceae > Blautia_A. The sequence goes on from JAETOL010000017.1 coordinate 13,297, forward strand.
ATACCGTCTAAAATCATAACATCCGGTCCGTTCCCTGCCATAATTTCTGTATTCAGTGTTTTCAGGGCATCTGTGGTTGTCATTCCGTCTTTCCCTGTCATTCCCACTTCCAGATTCAGATAAATATCCGGATATTTCTTCTGAAAAACAGCCGCCACCTGACGAATATAGGAATTGTCCAAAAGGGAATATACCGTTAGCTCTGTATCCGGCTCTGCCGGTGTATCCGGGGAATAGGTATACTTTAAAATCCTTCCCATATGGCCCATATCTGCGGCGCCATCCTGAACTGCCACAAAAAAGTTTCCTTCCTGATCCCGGTTCATTGCCACAAGAGAAATATCCGGAGAAGAAAGGCTGTTCAGGTTTCCATCAATCACCTCTTCCACAACACTTCCCTCAAAGGAGAAACGGAAAACTCCTCCGTCCTCTGTATAAAAAAGGCTGTCCTCCTCATCGCCTTTTGAAAATACAAGAGGGTAAGAGGAAGTACTGGTAAGCTCAAGATTACTTTTGTCTTCCGTGATCTGCTCTGTCAGCGCTGCCGCATCCTCCAGAGGCTCCCCTGTTTCCAGATCATAATAATGAACTGTGGAATTGGTAACTGCCACCAGATAATTACCTATAGAGGCAAAACAGGAAACAACGCTTCCTTCCTCGTATTTTCTCACAACACTCCCGTCAAGAGGATTGATCTCTACAAGGGCAGTTGAAAAATCACTGATGATAAGATTTCCTTTATCTGTAAAACGTGCTTCCGAAACATAAGCGCTTGCAAGCGCCTGAGAAAGATCCGGCTCCTGCACACTGCCATCCGGCGCCAGATAATAATACTTATGCTCCTCTGTTTCTCCTGAAGCGTCATAGGCAGATACAAAAATCCCGCCATTTGCTCCCAGCTTCGGGTAAGAAAGACCGTATTTCGATGTGTCTACCTGCACCGCCTCCGAAAGATCCACCGCTTCCTTCCAGGTTTTCCCTCCATCAGAAGAATCCGCATAGAAAACGCCCTCATTGCCTTTATAAAAGCAAATCCTCAGGGTTTCATCCTCCAGAAGAGTCATGTCTGCAATATCTCCGCAGTCCTCTGGAAGAACTACATCCTCCTCCAGATAGCGGCCCATTGTTTTTTCTTCTTTTTGTGTATCCTTTGTGTCTGGTTTTTCTTTTTTTGTATGATCTGCCTTTCCCGTGTTTCCGCATCCGGCAAGTCCCGGCGTCAGGGCAAGAACCATGGCAGCTGTAAGCGCCGTCCCCCGTTTCCATATGCGATATCTGGTCATAATTACATTTCCTCCATCTATTTTTATTTTCTCACAGGATAACAGCCCATTCTCAAAAGAACCTCTAAAAATCATTCTGACAGGTATAAATTTTCATTTTGCTTTTTAGAGGCTCTTTCCAGAAAATTATGATATGATACCATTATAAACTTTCCATAAAGGAGGATTTTATGTTTCGCAGACTTCACATACATATGACTCTTTTTTCCACCCTTATCACAGGAATCATACTGTCTCTTATGGCGGCTGCCTGTCTTCTGATCACCGAAAGAAATATACGTCAGAACCATTATACCATATTCACCAATAATGCCTATTCCTGCATTTCCTATCTGGAAAGCCAGAACGTATTGTCCCACCGCTGGATGCAGCAGGCACAGAATAATTATCATATTCAGATGCAGATTCTTGACGGAGAGCATCCTCTGTTTTTTGACCGGCTTCATGAAAAATCTGACCTTCAGGATACCTTCTCCCTGGCAAAAAAAGAATCAAAGGAAAACCACGGACTGGATCTGACTTCCTCCGGCAGTGCCCAGACGCTTTCCAAGGTGGCCATGTTCCAGATTCCCGGCTACTATACCTGTACTGCCCGTATTCCCAAAAAACAGGGCTCTCTTCATGCTGTTTTTCTTTATTCCCAAAAGGAGCAGGCCTCTCAGATCCTGAGAATGCGTCTTCTTTTTCTCTGTGCTGTTCTGACTGCAATTTTTGCCCTTTCTGTATTTTCCTGGCTTTTCACCAGAAAAATGATCCAGCCTCTGGAAAAAAGCCGGAAGGAGCAGAATTCCTTTATTGCCGCGGCATCCCATGAACTGCGTTCGCCTCTGGCAGTGATCCAGAGCAGTCTGTCTGCCGTTCCACATGCATCAAAGGAACAGGCAGATCGTTTTATCTCCATCAGTCTTGAGGAATGTCAGCGTATGGCCCGACTGATCCAGGATATGCTTTCTCTTTCCAGATCAGACAATCACACCTGGGTGCTGAATACGGTACCCTGCGAGGTGGATACGCTTCTTCTGGAAGCCTTTGAAAAATATCAGCAGCCTGCCCGTGAAAGCGGCAAAAAATTACAGATCGATCTCCCGGAGGATCCACTTCCTCTCTGCATCTGCGATCCGGAAAAAATCAATCAGATTCTGACCATCCTGATCGACAATGCACTAAGCTATGTACCGGAAGGAGGGCTTATCCGTCTTCAGGCAGAAAAAGAACCGGGAGCCATTGCCATTTCTGTTTCTGACAACGGTCCCGGTATTCCCGATTCCGAAAAGGATTCTGTTTTTCAGCGTTTTTACCGCTCAGATGCCTCCCGAAATGACAAGCAGCATTTCGGTCTTGGCCTTTGTATTGCAAAAGAGATCACGCTTCTCCATCATGGCAGTCTGAGAGTTCTGGATACCCCCGGCGGAGGAGCTTCATTTGTCCTGAAGCTTCCTCTGGCAAAAAACTGAACGGAATTTTTCATGACATTCTTTATTCACTTCTCAGTGCATCGATCGGGTTCAGATTGGCTGCTTTCACTGAAGGCAGCAATCCGAAGATCACACCGATCACTGTTGAAAACAACACAGAGCCGATAATCGCCGGCACACTGATCGCTGTAGGTGCACCGGAAACCCTGGATACCACCCTGGATAAAATAATTCCCAAAACCACTCCTATGATTCCCCCGATGCTGGTCAGCATGGAGGCTTCTGTAAGGAACTGATACAGGATCACCTTTTTTCTGGCGCCTATGGCTTTTTTCAGTCCGATCTCGCTGGTTCTCTCAGTTACCGACACCAGCATGATGTTCATAACGCCAATACCTCCTACAAGAAGGGAAATGCTGGCGATCCACAACAACTGCTGATTGGTGCTCTCACTGAGATTCTGCAGATTTTTCACACGTTCCATTACATCGTCTGCCTTATATTTGAATTTGGAGTCCTCACTGATCCCCTGATTCAGGATCTTGGCGGCACTGTTTCCCGCAGAGCTCATATTATCTGTAGAATCTGCTTTGATCACTACATTTTCCGGTTCATCGAACTGAAAAGCAATGGGCCAGCATCTGCTTGGGATCATTACTGTACCGATCACTGCCTGGTAATATTCATAGTATTCACTGATACTGTTGATATTCGGCTGATAGCTGTCTCCCTGCTGAACAATCCCTACTACCACAAAAGGATCATCTCCGATCTCTATCGTCTTTCCCAGTGGATCTTCTCCGGAAAAGAGATTTTCTGCCGCATTGTTGTCGATCAGTGCAACTTTGTTCAGGTTTTCGTAATCCTTCTGAATAAAACCACGTCCTGACTGAACCATATACCCACAGGTATCCAGATAATTTTCATCAATACCATAAACCGTTCCACCCTGGAGGGATGTGTTCTGATAGTACACACTGCTGTAGGTATTTGTGTGGAAAAAAGTAACATTTTCTACATGCTCCATCTCTCTTACCTCTTCTTTCTGTGCATTAGAAAGAAGAGGAGGATTTCCACTGTTACTCATCCCAAACATAGGATCATAGCTGCTGTCTCCATCATAAAGGCTGATGGTCACAGTGTTGTTTCCTGCACCGATCAGATCCTCCTTGATCTGCTCGCTGGTTCCTTTGATCGTAGACACAATGGCAATGATCGAAGCAATTCCGATAATGATACCCAGCATAGTAAGAAAGGAGCGCATTTTATGCGACCAGATTCCCTGAATGGATATTCTTATATTTTCAAGCATAAACTCCCACCTTTCTAGTATCCATATAACTCTTCAAGAGTACCTGCTTTTGTTTTGATTCCTTCTTTTATGGATTTTCCATAAGGGAAAGCAATCCGGTCTTCACGAGTGATCCCACCTTTTACCAGAACAGAAGAACCTCCGTTTACATTGCCGCCTATGGTCAGGAACTGCTTTTTAAGAATCCCTTTTTCATCCTTATATACATAGTATTTTCCATTTTCTGACCGTACAAAAGCTTTATCCAGGACGATCACTCCAGAATTATCCGTATTCTGCTGAAGCGTAATGCTAAGCCAGTCATCCTCGGATACTTCCACATCCTTATCCAGAATAGATGCACTGTAGGTATAATAAGAAACATTTGGGTTTCCGTTTCCCATATAACTACCTGAAGTTCCCGGATAAGAAGAAACGTCTATAACCTCCGCTTCAAAGCTTCCGCTGGAACCAGAACACTTCAAAATAGTTCCCTCATCCATCTGATCCAACATCAGTTCACTTACTGTACCTTTTACATAATAACCGTCTTTACTCTTTACAGTCATAAAAGCATTTCCTTCAGAAATTCCAGTGAGAGGATCTCCCACCTTTGCAATGATTCCATCAATCTTGCTGTAGATGACTTCTTTACTTACTTTTTTCTCCAGTTTCGTGATCTCTATCTCACTTTCCCGGATATCAAGCTTCAGGCTTTCAATTTTATTTTTCTGATTTGCGATTGCCTCGTCCCTGCTGATCGTTGCACCAGATCCGCCTCCATCGTCGCCTCCGCCATCTGGAATCTGAGGATCTTCTTCATAATGAGATGCGCCTTCCAGCGTATATTCCATTTCCGCTGTTTCTTCTACCATATTTTCCAAAAGACTTCCGTCGATCAGATAATATCCCGTACAGGATATTTTTCGGTCTGAAAAATCAGCAATGGTATCATTTTGATGAAACTCCAGCTGATACCAGTATCCGTTTACTCCCGGTTCTTTTGTGCCGTCAGCCTGAAATCCGGCCATCTTATTCAAAAATGCGCCCGTGGCAATGACTTTTCCCTTTGCAGAGCTGCACAAAAATACATATGGATCTTCTTCTGTACCTGTTCCGGTAAAAGGAACGGTTTCTCCATCCAGCTTCAGATAAAACTCCGGTTCACCATCTGTAATATCTGTTTCCGCTTCATTTGGTTCCGGATCTATGATCTCTATATTATCTGAAACATCATCCGAAAACTCCTCATCCGGGGTATCGGATGGAGGAATCGTTGGAGATACAGACGGAGTTACCGATGGAACAGGAGACGGAGTTTCCTGACTTCCGCTTCCATCCCCAAAATCAATCAGCACATCGTCTCCGCTGCCGTCAGAATCTTCTGTCCCTGACTGTCCGTTTCCTGTGTCTGATCCACCCTGCTGTTCTGATCCACCAGAAGAAAAATCTTCCCCGTAAGACTGGCCAGAAGAATCACTGCTTTCTTCTATAAACATTTCTTCCTGTGCTCCGACTGTCCGGGCAGTTGCCAAAACAGGATAAAGTGCTGCTGCCAGGTAGCTGCCCTTTACATTGCTGTAAGAGGATGCAAGCTCATCATCCGAAGAAAGGGAACTGCTGGTATCATCATTTTCCGGAAGTCCCGGAAGTTCAGAATCGCTCTCCTCCAGGGGACCTCCATTCTGCAGACTATGAAGCCGGTTAATTGCTTTCTCAAGATCCTGCTCCTGCTTCTGTTTCTTCAATTTTGCAATATTCAGCTCCATCTGTACCAGCGTCATATCAAAAGATACCAGTTTGTCTCCTTTTTGTACGGTATCTCCCTTTTGTACAAAAAGATCCTGAACAATCATATCTTTGTCTACGATCACATTCTGCGTGACATTCGTCACAATATTTCCATCCAGGGTTGTATCATCCATATAGTAATCAGAAGCAATGCTGTCTACACTGACTACTGTGACTGTTTCTTTATTATTTTTCTTAAAATAAACTGCCGCTCCTACCACGCTTCCCGCTGCCAGTACTGTGATCAGCACCCCTATGATTATCTTTTTGGCATTTTTCATGGTTTCACCTCTTTTTCCTGAAGCACACCATCACGGATCGTTACCACCCGTTTGGCATGAGCAGCTATATCCGGATCATGAGTGATCATCAAAACGGTCACTCCCTCATCATTCAGCTTCTGAAAAAGCTCCATGACCTGTGCTCCTGATTTACTGTCCAAAGCTCCGGTCGGTTCATCTGCAAGAAGAAGCTTCGGATTATTTACAATTGCCCTTGCGATCGCCACACGCTGCATCTGACCACCGGAAAGCTGGTTTGGTTTGAAATCCACTCTGTCAGAAAGTCCTACCCTGTCCAGTGCCTTCAATGCCCGGGCCTTTCTTTCTTTTTTCGGAACTTTGGCATAGTTCAGAGGCATTTCCACATTTGCCAGTGCAGTCTGCCTGGGCAGGAGATGAAAACTCTGAAATACAAATCCGATCTTTGTAAGACGGATATCAGACATTGTGTTCTCCGAACAGGATCGTATATCCTGCCCATCCAGGAAAAAATTCCCTTTGGTCGCCTGATCCAGACACCCGATGATATTCATAAGTGTGGTTTTTCCGGAACCGGAAGGTCCCATGATCGCAACATACTCTCCTTCTTCCATTGAAAAATTTACATCCTTCAGCACAGGAACATTCATCTTTCCCTGCTGATAGTCTTTATAAATTCCTTTCAATTCAAGAATCATTCCATTTCCTCCATGTCTCCATCTGCCGGAGTCAGGATTTCATCCTCCGAAATCCCTTCATCCTGGAATTCGTCCATCATAACGGCCTCTGCAGCTGCACCGTCCATATCTTCTGCTCCCATATCCGCCTCATCGATCATAGTGCCGTCTTCAATAGCTTCATCATAAACCATTCCGTCTTCCGGCATTCCCATATCATCTGCCGGAAACTCCTCTTCCAGCAATTCTTCATCTAAGTCATCTGCCGGATCCATATCTACAGTTCCCGGATCTGTTATGATCTCTTTGCTTACCGTTGTCTTCATACCTTCTGTAAGCAATTCTGAAGGATATGCGATACAGTCTTTTTTCGTCAGACCATCTGCAATCTCGTATTCACCAAGATTTTCATCATATTGTCCAAGGACTACGCTTCTCTTTTCCAGACGTTTGTTTTCATCTGCAGCCCATACATACGGACTGTTTGTATCCGCATCCATAATATAAAACTCGCTGAGCCAGATTCCCTCTTTTTTCTCTTCCTGGCCTTCATCGATCTCAATGTATACATGCTGTCCCAGCATCAGTCCCTCTGACTGCTCCAGTTCCACATAGAACGGATATGTAGTGGAAGAAGTCTGAGAATCACCGCTTGCGTCCATCATTCCCCATGCATAAGTGCTTTCATTTTGAGAATTGGCGCTTTCTCTGTCCACAGATCCCATGGTTCCTCTCCATATCTGTTCCTCATCTACTCGAGATCGTACGATTACCGGCTGCCCTTCAATGATGCTGTTTGCATTCATCTCATTGACCGTCCCTTTGATCCGGTAAGCGCCTGTACTGAGTATGGTGATAAAAGCATTCTTTCCGCTGCCGGAACTGCTGTCATCGGAATAACTAAAGTCATCTCCCATCTCCAGCCCGTCACTGTTTTCGTCATCTGTTGTAAGCTTGGAAGTATCAATTTTCTGGATCACTCCGTCGATACTGCTTCGAACCTCCGTATTTCCCATGGTATTCTCAAGTTTTGTGATCTCGGCCTGCTTACTCTTCTGACTGTATTCATTCTTTTTCAGATTCATTTTATTGGTTTCGATCTCAATCGTATAAGAAAGCTGTTCGTCCTTTCCAGCCTGTTTCTTCTCTTTCTCCAATGTGGCAATCTGGCTCTGCAGACTGGCTGCCTCATTTTTCAAACGGTCAAATTCAAGCTTTGCCTCATCCAGATCCTCCTGAATACTGCTCAGATCATACTGAAACAGAAGCTGTCCCTGTTTTACTTCTTCACCAGCCTTTACCTGAACTTCTTTAACCGCCCGACCGCTTTCCAGCTCTACTTCCACTGTTTCCTGCGGTTCTACTACACCTGCATAACGATTGGATACCCCGGAAACGGTTCCCATAATTTCATTGATTTCTGTAACATATGCCGTTTCACCGCTTTCCTCCTCATGCCCGAAAACTCCCATTTTCCAGCATACACCGCCTGCTGCTCCGCCAATGATCAAGATCCCCAAAAGGATCAGAATTCTTTTTTTCATGATATTATGCCTACCTCTCTGTAAATATAGGACTGTGTAATCTTTTTTATCATAGCAGATTATACTTCAAAAGAAAAGTCCTGTGGAAAATCACCTGGTTTTTCACAATTTTTTCACAGTAAAATACTATCAAACGATCCTCTTTATCCCGTATTTTTGACTTTTCTCACAATTTCTGGTAAAATAGAGGGGAATATTTTGGAAAGGAAAGAAACTTATGAAGATCGTAAAAGGTCTGGCTCCATTCCTTCTTCTTATCTTTGCCGTATCCATGATCATCGGCTGTTCCCACACAGATAAGACGGATGTTGAAGGAGTCATCACAAACGAACTGGATCTCCTGAAGAATCTGGATTCTGATACTGCTCAAAAATATATTTCTTATAAAGAGCTGTTTCCGGATGCCACAGAAAAAACAGAACGTTCCAAGGAAGTCGAAGAAGTTTTTTCTCTCTTTTTTCAGGATTTCGACTACAGAATCCTGCGAATCAAAGTCGACAAGGACAAAAAAGAAGCATCTGCCAATTTGAAGCTTACCACCATCGATGCCAGGGCTCTTGCCAGAGATTATACCATTTCTCATCTGGAAGAGGCGATATTGAATGCAGCAGACTCAGCTTCCCAGAATACAGAAGAACAATCAGACTCTATGGAGGATCGTTATCTGATCCTGAATGAGCTTCTGAAAGATCATACATACAAAACTGTAGAAACCGACTGTACCCTTACTTTGCAGAATATCAGCACAGACGGCGAAGAGTGGGAGATCAAACGTACTCATGATCTGGAAAACAGTCTTGTCGGCGGTCTTATCACTTATCTCGGCGACAGTGATCTCCTGACACCGGAGGAAACACTGACCGTCTACTTAAATACCCTAAAAACCATGGATCAGGATCAAATGAGCAATTATCTTGGTCTGGAAAGTCTGTTATCAACCTCTGATACAGCAAAAAATTCCATTGCGTCCGCTCTTGTGGAGCAAATGCATAAAAATTTTGACTTTAAAATTACGGATTCGACTGTAGAAAGCTATCAGGCCGTCATTCAGACAGAAATCACAACCTTTGACAGTGATGCGATACTAAAGGCTTATCAGGAAGAACTGGATGAATATCTCTCCTCTCCGGAAGCAGTTATCGACGGTGCTCAGAAACGCTACAACCATTCTCTGGAGCTTCTTCTGCGCAATATTGAAAAAAACACAGGAACCTTAACCCATCCTGCTGTTTTTGTACTGACCAATGACGGCGCTTCCTGGAAACTTCAGGATGACGGTCATTCAATTGGAGCCGGCATATTCGGCAATCTCAGTGTTACTCCTGTTGCAGAGGAAGAAACTGCAGAACAATAATGATCCCGCTTTTACTGCACCTACATAAAAATCCCTTTTTCACCGGAATGAAATCGCCGGTGAAAAAGGGATTTTTTATCCTCTTCTTATTCTTCTGTTTCTTCTTCTGACAGTTCTAATCCCAGTTCTTCCAACTGTACACTGCTTGCCTGGCTTGGAGACTGTGTCATCAGACAGGAGGCATCCTTTACCTTCGGGAAAGCAATAACATCACGGATACTGTCAACCTTCGCCATCAGCATAACCAGACGGTCAAGTCCATATGCCAGTCCTGCATGAGGCGGTACTCCATATTTAAACGCATTCAGAAGGAATCCGAACTGCTCGTAAGCAGATTCCTCAGTGAATCCAAGCATCTGGAACATTTTTTCCTGAATGTCGTTCTGGTGGATTCTGACACTTCCTCCACCGATCTCATTTCCGTTCAGAACAATGTCGTAAGCTTTTGCACGAACCTTGCCCGGATCAGTATCCAGAAGAGCAAGGTCCTCTTCCATCGGCATAGTAAATGGATGGTGCATGGCAGTAAAGCGGTTTTCTTCTTCATTCCACTCAAGAAGCGGGAATTCTGTCACCCATACAAAACGGTATTCGTTTTTATCCAGAAGCTCCATCTGCTTGGCAAGCTCTACACGGAGAGCGCCCAGAACATCATAGACCACTTTGTTTTTATCAGCTGCAAAAAGAAGCAGGTCTCCCGGCTTTCCTTCCATAGCCTGTACAAGAGCATCCATTTCCTCATCTTTCATAAATTTCGCAAAAGAAGATTTTCTTGTTCCGTCTTCTGCAATGGCAATATAGGCAAGACCTTTTGCTCCATAGCCTTTTGCAAATTCTACCAGCTTATCGATCTTCTTTCTCGGCATGGACCCCTGGCCCTCTGCGTTGATACCACGAACAGTTCCGCCTGCCTCAAGCGCGCCCTTAAACACTACAAACTCACAGTCCTTTACCACCTCACTGACATCGTGAAGTTCCATTCCAAAACGCATATCCGGTTTGTCAGAACCAAAACGGTCCATAGCCTCCTGCCATGTGATGCGCTGGATCGGAAGCTGTACCTCCACACCAAGGACTTCTTTAAACACATAGGCAAGATATCTTTCATTTACATCAATGACGTCATCTACGTCCACAAAAGACAGCTCCATGTCAATCTGTGTAAACTCCGGCTGACGGTCTGCACGAAGATCCTCATCACGGAAGCAGCGTGCGATCTGAATGTAGCGGTCATAACCGGAACACATAAGAAGCTGTTTGTAAAGCTGAGGAGACTGTGGAAGTCCGTAAAAGCTTCCCGGATGAACTCTGGAAGGAACCAGATAATCTCTTGCACCTTCCGGTGTTGTCTTTCCAAGGACCGGAGTCTCAACCTCAAGGAAGCCTTCCTCTGCAAAGAACTTTCTGGTAAGCATGGCAACCTTGCTTTTCAGCATCAGGTTTCTCTGAAGATCCGGTCTTCTCAGATCCAGGTAGCGATATTTCAGACGGATCTCATCTTTTGTTTTGCTGTTTTCTTCAATCGGGAACGGTGGAACTTCTGATTCAGCCAGAACGCGAAGTTCGTTTGCACGAAGCTCGATCTCACCTGTGGCAAGGTTTTCGTTTACAGCGCCGCCTCTTTTTTCAACGATACCGGTAACGGCGATCACAAATTCACTTCTTAGTTTTCCGGCTTTTTCAAAGCCTGCCTCATCAATGCTTCCGTTTTCAAAAATCACCTGCATGATTCCGGAACGGTCTCTTAAATCTACAAATACGATACCGCCCTTGTTTCTGGCCTTCTGGACCCATCCCATCAGCGTTACCTTATTTCCTGTCATCTCATTTGTCACTTCCGCACAGCGGCAGGTTCTGTGCAGTCCCTTCATACTTTCTGCCATGGTTTCTACTCCTTTTTATAGTTTATCCCGGAAAAACTCAACAAACTCGGTATATCCCTCGCCCATCATCTGTTCTTTCTGGAATTTCTTGTTTTTCTTCATAATAGAAAGATTTACCTGAACGCCGTTTCTTCTTTCTTCTTCCGCCTGTTTCAGAATGGTAAGAAGCTTGTCTGCAGGCATATTCTTTTCGATCAGATATGCTTTTTTTGCATTGCTTCCCGGAACTTCATAACCTCTTTCCAGAAGCAGCATGACAATACGTTCAAAGCCAATGGAAAATCCGCAGGCAGAAGTATTCTGTCCTGTAAATTTACCGATCATCTCATCATAGCGTCCTCCGCCGCCTACGCTTCCTCCGAACTCGTCCATTGCGATCTCAAAGATCGGTCCTGTATAATAAGACATTCCTCGAACCAGTGTCGGGTCAAAGGAGATCTTAAAGTCGGCGCTCTTTACGGCATCCACAGAAGAAATAATCGTTTCCAGATCCTCTGCCACCTTTGGATCCAGAACATCCTTCAGTTTCTCTTTGCAGTAACGAACACCTTCGATATCTGACGTAATCTCACGGAACATGCCAAGATAAGTGTCAATGCTTTCCTTTGCAAATCCTTCTTTTTCCAGCTCTGCTGCAACGCCTTCCAGACCAATCTTATCCATCTTATCCAGAATGATAAATACGGTATCAAAGCTTTCTGTCGGAAATCCGCTGTACTGGGCCATTGCCTTCAGGATCTTTCTGTCATTGATGCGGATAGTGAAGTTGTGGAAATCCAGTTTTCCCAGAAGAGTTGTGGTTGCCAGTACCAGTTCGATCTCTGCAAGATAGGTCGGCTCTCCCAGAATATCAATATCACACTGCATAAACTGACGGAAACGTCCTCTCTGAGGACGGTCTGCTCTCCATACATTTCCCATCTGCAAAGCCTTAAAAGGAGCCGGAAGCTCATTTGCATTGTTGGAATAATATCTGGAAAGAGGAACTGTCAGATCATAACGAAGGCCGGAATCCACCAGATCCGCTTCTTCCTTTGCACTTTCCAGTTTCAGTTTCTCTCCTCTTTTGAGAATTTTAAAAATCAGTTTTTCATTCTCTCCGCCTTGCTTGCTGCTGAGATTTTCAATATGTTCCACACAGGGAGTTTCAATAGAAGAAAATCCAAATTTCCCGTAAGTTTCACGGATCATGTTCATCACATAATTACGGATTTCCATTTCTTTTGGTAAAATGTCTTTCATACCGGTTACCGGTTTTTTCTTTAATGCCATGCCTGCCTCCTGTTTATGTTTTATGTATCACTCTTTGAAATGCAAGAAAAACTTCCATGTCAAAGTTTTTGATCTCATCGATCATAAGTTCCACCACTGTAGCCACATCAAACGCAGTCCGATAAGGTCTGTCTGAGCTCAGTGCCGCAAAAACATCACATACTCTTAAGATTCTTCCGCCAATGGGAATGTCCTCTCCTGCCAGATTATCCGGATAGCCGGTTCCATCATAATTCTCATGATGATACAGGATACTCTCCAGAACAAAATCTGAATATCCCTGACCCTTCAGTTCCTCATATCCCAACGTGGAATGCATACGGACATATTTCAGTTCCTCGATCAAAAGGGGATCCTTTTCCCGTCCGTTGATATATTCCGTCAGTCTCAGCTTTCCAATATCATGAAGCATACCGGCAATTGCCAGTTCGTAACAGACAGATTCTTCCAGGCCCATTTCTGAAGCTACTTTGTATGCAAGATTACTGACCACGATCCCGTGATCCAGCTCGGCCGACAGATCAAAATCCAGTATCCTGTCTGATGTTTTCAGCGTTTCTGCTTCTGCCGCACCCAATCTGTACACCTCCTACTATAACCATTTCTGGATTCCTGCCCGTTTTCTTTCGATCATCTCATCAATACGGGCAATATAATTGGATACATCTTTTACATTTTCAACACGCTCGATCCGTTTTCCATGATCGAATACCAGTTTTGAAGATCCGCCTGCTCCAAGTGCAATGATCGGCTGTTTTTCTTCCATAATTAGTATATTGTAAATCCCTGCTTTGTCAACCTCTGCATAGCCTACATTTTCAAAATTGCCCTTCATATTTTTCTGGCGATACAGATAATAAGGACTCATCCCCATTTCATAAGCCGTTTTCATAGTCAGATCCATGATCTCCTGATTATTCTCAAAAGTCATTTCCTGATACTGATCCTTAAACATATTCAGCCTTGCCGCACGTTTCACAGCCAGGGAATGTACAGTCAGACTGTCCGGAGCCAGCGTTCTTACTTCCTCCAAAGTATGAGCCACTTTTTCCTTATCCTCACCGGGAAGTCCTACGATCAGGTCCATATTGATATTGTCAAAGCCACACTCTCTGGCCAGAGCAAATGCGTTCTTTGTCTCCTCTACTGTATGACGTCTTCCAATGATGTCCAGAGTTTCCTGATTCATGGTCTGCGGATTTACAGAAATTCTGGTGACCGGATATTTCCGGATCATCTGAAGTTTTTCTTTTGTAATGCTGTCCGGGCGTCCGGCCTCTATGGTAAATTCTGCCAGATCTCTGCAATGGAAGTGTTCCATCAGAGCATCCAGAAGCCGCTTAAGCTGCTCCGGCTCCAGAGTAGTCGGCGTTCCGCCTCCGATATAAACGGTGTCCAGCTTCCTGCCTTTTTCCTCCATGATCCGGGATACCGCCTCAATTTCCTTACACAAAGCATCCAGATAAAGATCCACCTTGTTTTTCCACTGCTTCAAAGGATAAGAGCTGAAGGAACAGTAAAGACAGATACTTGGACAAAATGGAATACCTACGTAAAGGCTGTACCCATTTTCGTAATCAATATCCTTTAAAAGCTCTCTTTCTCTGTTTGCAATAGCAATGGCAAGCGCTGTTTTTTCCGGACTGACCAGATAGCGTTCCCTCATTTCCTGCGCAGCTTCAGAGTTTTTCATTCCGGATTCAAGCATTGCCATGGCAAGCTTGGCCGGACGGATTCCCGTAAGGTTACCCCAGGGAAGCGTCCTTCCTGTAAGCTTTACCAAAAGCCGGTAAAGTACCTGCTTGATAATATCCTTCTGCTCTTTTCGGAGTTCATGCGCTTTTTCTTTATCAGCAGAATCCTCTTTACAGGAAAGAAGGGCATCCGAAGACTGCCCCTTTATCATCTCTCCACATGTTACACCTGTATGCTCCTCACTGCGGTAATGGATCAGGAAACTCTGCTCCTGCTCTTCCACCCGGAATGCAAGATCTGCCTCTGCTTCCTCTTCTTTTTCATAAGAAACAAAAATCTCTGCTTCCGGATAAAAAGCCCGGATCAATTCATAGATGTCGTGTTCAAAGTCTCTGTTCTCAAACAGAATTCTGATCTTATACAAATGGATTATACCTCTTTTCATAACCAATGGTTGTGGACATATCATGTCCCGGAAAAACTTCTGTATCCTCAGGAAGATTATCTGTCAGTCTGTGAAGACTCTGAACAATCTGAGCTGTACTTCCGCCCGGGAAATCTGTTCTTCCCACAGAACCATAAAACAACGTATCCCCGCTGAAAAGGATTCCTTCTTCCTCCAGGTAATAACAACAGCTTCCTTCCGTATGTCCCGGGGTATGGAGCATTTGTACAGAAAAGCCTGCCGCTTCAAAAACCTGAAGATCCGTAAGAAGCACATCTGCTTTCAGGGAACAGACTCTGCTTCCGTATCCGGAAAGATTTACCGATGGATCCAGAAGAGTACCTGTTTCTTTTTCGCAGGCATAAAGAGGAATCTGAAATTCCTTTCTCAGCTCTTCTGCCGCCAGAATATGATCATAATGACCGTGAGTCAGAAGAATTGCTTTTGGTTCTGCCTGCATTTCTTTTATTTTTGAAGAGATGGCTTCTGGCTGATCTGCCGGATCAATGATCAGAAGTTCTCCGGTTTCTTTATTTTTCAGCAAATAACAATTGGTAGATACAGAACCAAGAATACATTTCTGAAGATCTGCTTTTTTCATATTGTCTCTCTCTTTCTAAAAAATGTTTTCCCTGCTGCATCAGCCTGTGGTACGCTCTACATCCAGAACGCTTTCCACCTGCCGGATCTTTTCGATCAGAGATGCCAGTTCTTCCTTGCTGGCAACTTCAAAGCTGACTGCAAGAGTTGCCTTGTCCTGTTTATTCGTACGGCAGTTCATATTCTTCATGTCAATTTTTCGCTCTGTGAAAAGTTTAGAAAGATCTACGATCAGACCGGTTCGATTATTCGCAAAAATACGAAGCTCTGCCATATATTTTTCGGAAGCTCTTGTATCTGCCTGCCATTCCGCCTCAATCAGCCTGGTTCTGTCCGTCTCCGA
This sequence comes from Lachnospiraceae bacterium, assembly GCA_021771755.1. Classification (GTDB taxonomy): domain Bacteria; phylum Bacillota; class Clostridia; order Lachnospirales; family Lachnospiraceae; genus Blautia_A. The sequence goes on from JAETOL010000017.1 coordinate 29,150, forward strand.
CATATTCAGCACGTTCACACAGTCTGTACGATGAATGGTGATTCCTCTTCCTCTTGTAACAAAACCTACGATTTCATCTCCCGGAATCGGACTGCAGCATTTTGAAAAGCGAACTGCCACATCATGAATACCGCGAACTACAATTCCTCCTTTGGATTTTACCAGTCGGAGTTTTTCCTGTGCATCAGATGCCGCATCCAGAACATCCTGGTCTGTAATCTTCTTCGTATGTTCTTTTTCATAGGCCTCCATCAGCTTGTTAAACACCTGGCCTTCTTTCAGTCCGCCATGTCCGATAGCCGCCAGAACCGAATCCCAGTCACGGAATCCATATTTACGCATAACCGCTTCCAGATACTGAGGCTTCGTATAAAAGCTGATCTTGTAGCCTTTCGATTTGGCATACTGCGCCAGCATATCCTTGCCTTTCAGGATATTGTCTTCTTTCAGTTCCTTTTTGAACCACTGATTGATCTTGTTTTTCGCCTGCGTACTCTTTACAAGCTTCAGCCAGTCACGGCTTGGTCCCTGAGAATTCTGTGACGTAATGATCTCAATACGGTCTCCATTCTGTATTTCATACTCAATAGGAACCAGTTTTCCATTTACCCGGGCGCCTACCATACGGTTTCCTACTGCACTATGTACACAATAGGCAAAATCGATCGGTGTAGAACCTGCCGGAAGGTTTTTTACATCTCCCAGAGGAGTAAAGCAGTATACACTGTCAGCAAAAAGATCCAGGTCATTTTTCAGAAGGCTCATAAATTCCCTGTTATCAGACATGTCTCTCTGCCATTCCAGAATCTGACGGAGCCAGTTCAGCTTCTCTTCTTCACTTTTTCCTACCGGAGCCTTTCCGTCTGAGGATTCCTTATATTTCCAGTGTGCAGCAATGCCATATTCCGCAGTTTTATGCATTTCATAGGTACGGATCTGTATTTCAAAAGGCTGCCCGCTTGGTCCGATCAGCGTGGTATGAAGGGACTGATACATATTCGGCTTTGGCATGGCAATATAATCCTTGAAACGTCCCGGAATCGGTTTATACATTTCGTGGATCACACCAAGAGCAGCATAGCAGTCCTTTACACTGTCCACCAGAATACGTACTGCAAAAAGGTCATAAATCTGGTCAATTGTCTTATTCTGATTGACCATTTTTTTATAGATACTGAAGAAATGCTTGATACGTCCATCAACCTGGGCTTCTATCCCTGCATCCTCCATATGCTGTTTTACTTGATTTACAATCCCGTTTACAAAGTCCTGTCTCTCACTTTTTCGCAAGGAAACCTTATCTACAAGATCATAATAAACATCCGGTTTCAAGTATTTCAAAGAAAGGTCATCTAATTCCACCTTGATCTTGGAAATACCAAGTCGCATGGCAATGGGAGCATAGATATCCATAGTCTCTCTTGCCTTTTCCTGCTGTTTCTCGGGACGCATATACTGCAGTGTACGCATATTATGGAGACGGTCTGCCAGCTTGATCAGAATTACGCGGATATCTTTCGCCATGGCAAGAAACATTTTTCTCAGATTCTCTGCCTGAAGCTCCACCTTATCTTTTGAATAGTTCAACTGTCCCAACTTGGTGACTCCATCTACCAGAAGCGCAACCTCTGACCCGAATTCCTTTTCTACTTCTTCGTAGGTCATCCAGGTATCTTCAACAGAATCGTGAAGAAGACCGGCAACAATCGTTTCTTTATCAAGCTCCAGATCTGCCAGGATAATACCCACACAAAGCGGATGGATGATATAGGGTTCTCCGGATTTTCTCTTCTGATCCTTATGAGCTTCTTTTGCAACTTCATATGCCTTCTGTATCATGGTGATATCCGTAGACGGATGATATTTTTTCACACTGGTGATCAATTCCTGATACAGAACCTCCGGACTGGTAAAATCACTCATGGATTTGACAGCTGCATCTGCTTTTTTTACAGTTTCCCGTTTTTCCTCGTTGGTCAGTCCGGCTTGTTTGTTAAGCTGTGTATTTTTATCTTTTTCTGCCATTCTCTCCCACCTGCCTGATATTCGATCTGTCTGTGGTCAGTTACTATACAACAAATTTTTGTTGTATTGATTATTTTCCTTCGTAGCGGATTACAGAAGCCACGTCGTAACCAGCCAGTTTTTCGCGGCCCTTCAGTCCTGCCAGTTCCATCAGAAATACAATTTTTACTACTTCGCCGCCAAGTTCCTCAATCAGCTTTACTGCTGCCTCCACAGTACCGCCTGTTGCGATCAGATCATCGATCACTGCTACCTTCTGTCCCGGCTTGATCGAATCTTTATGCATTTCAATAGTTGCACTTCCATACTCCAGATCATAGCTTCTGGAAACTGTTTCACAGGGAAGTTTTCCTTTTTTTCTTACCGGCACAAATGGCTTATGGAGATTGTAAGCAATCGGTACGCCAAACATAAAGCCTCTTGATTCTGTTCCTACAATTACATCTACATCTGTATCTTTCAGACAGTCCTGCATAAGATCAATTGCCATCGTCAGTCCGTCTGCATCCTGCAGAATACTTGTCACATCCCGGAAAATAATCCCCGGTTCCGGAAAATCCGGTATACTTCTTACATAATCCTCAATTTTCTTCATAGTCCCGTACCTCCGCCTGTTCTATTAAAATTGCGGCAAAAAGCCGTTTTTATCATAAATAATCTCAATAAGTATATCACTTTTTTTTTACGGAATCAATCCAAAACCCGACAACTCTCGCTAAATCCCGCTATTTTCCACCAGTTACATATAATTTCGAATCACAGCCTGGAGAGTTTCTCTTCCCTGGTATACATTGATCTCCGGATAGTAAGTCACGGAAATCGTATCTTTTTTCTGTACATATGTCTGAAATTCCACTGCCTGGCCAAAATATACGGCCTCCAGTGAATTTCCCGAAGCATCTGCAAGCTTCATTTTTGCCACATTTTGATTTTTACCCAAAATTCTTAAATTTAAAACACGAAGACCTTTCTGTGCAAAAAGAGGCTTGGTATTCCCTTTTCCGAAGGGTTCCAAAATAGAAAGCTGCTCCGTCAGTTCTTTGGTAAGATAGGAAATCGGCATAGGAACGTCAATCGTGATCTTTGGTGTCAGTTCTGCCTGTGTAAGGGTACACAGCTCATTCAGCCTCTTTCGAAAAGGCTCTACATTTTCCTCTTTCAAGGAAAGACCAGCCGCCATGGGATGTCCTCCAAACTGTTCCAGAAGATCACCGCATTTCACCAGTTCCTCATACATGGAATACGCTTCTATGGAACGTCCGCTTCCTTTTACTCCATTTTCAGCTTTTGTCAGTACAAATGCCGGCTTATAATATTTTTCTCTCAAACGCCCTGCAATGATTCCTGCCAGACTTTCATGACATTCCGGAAGATACACCACAAGAACACGGTCTTCACAAAGCCCTGTGTGTTCGATCATTTCGATTGCTTTCTCTTTTCCTTCTTCTGTCATTGCCTTTCGACTCTGGTTCAGCGCTACCAGGTCTCCGGCTTCTTTCGCAGCCTGATCCCACTCTTTTGTGCAAAGAAGTGATAACGCTCTGGATGCCGTATCCAGTCTTCCACTGGCATTGATGCAGGGACCCAGGACAAATCCTACATGGTAAGCCGTAATTCTTTCTCCTTCCAGACCATTGGCCTCGATCAGCGCTCGAAATCCCTGATTCTTTGTTTGAGGAAGCCGTTTCAGACCTTCTTTTACAATGATTCTGTTTTCCCCCTGCAGGTCCATCACATCTCCTACCGTAGCTACTGCTGCCGCTTCAGAAAACTCCAGAATCTCATTCGGATCGATTCCGTAAGTCTCATACAGAGACCAGATCAGTTTCCATGCCACTACGGCTCCACAAATGTTTTTGTTTGGATATGTGCATCCCGGCTGTTTGGGATTGATCACTGCATCAGCCTGAGGGATAATCCATACTCTCCCTTGTTCCGTATCCTGATATGGAATCTCATGATGATCCGTTACAATCACTGTCATTCCGCCTTTTTTTGCCTGAGCGATCTCCTGAGAAGCCGCAATTCCATTATCGCAGGTAACGATCGTATCCACTCCATCGATTGCTGCCTTTTCGATCAGCTGGCTGTGAAGTCCATAACCGTCCTTGATACGATCCGGAATATACGTATCCACATCAGCTCCAAGGCGTTTCAATCCGGTAAGCAAAATATAGGTAGCTGTTACACCGTCAATATCATAATCTCCGATAATCCGGATCTTTGCACCTGCATTAATTTTTGCCGACAGAATTTCCGCTGCTTTTTTCATATCCTTCATAAGCCATGGAGAAGGAAGTTCCTCCAAAGTTCCATACAAATAAGAACGGATATTTTCCTTTCCTTCTACATCCCGGTTTCGGATCAGTCTTGCCACTACCTGATCGATTCCAAATTCTCTGCTGATTTCCTGAAAATCAGCTTTTTTTGCCATTACAACCCATTTTTCCATTTTTTCTCCTGTTAAAAATATGACCCGGGACAACCATACTGCCCCGGGACCATTTTTTCATCCTGATTTATTCCGTTTTGTTATTATCTGAAACAGAATTTTTCTCTGCTTCCTGCGCCGCCAGACGCTCTGCTACTCTTTTACGGTTTTTCTTTTTCGGCTGTTTCTGTCCATTTCCCTGATTCTTAACCGGAACTGCACTCTGCACATTCTCACTGTTTTTCTCACCTGAGGTCTTTTGTGCAACAGCCTGTACTTTGTTTTTTCCAAATCCCTGCTTCATTACCAGCCACAATGAGCCTGTAATACAAACAGAAGAATATGCACCGCAAATGATACCTGCCATTAACGGAAGTGCAAATTCACGGATAGAAGATACTCCCATTGCAAAAAGTACAGCTACCATCACAAATGTAGTAAGAGAAGTATAGATACTTCTGGTAAGAGTCTGTGTGATACTGTCATTTACAATCTCTGTAAGATCTGCGCGAGCTCCTCTTTTCCTGATATTCTCACGGATACGGTCAAAAATAACGATGGTTGCATTGATACTGTAACCCACAATGGTCAGCATGCATGCGATAAATGTATTTCCCACTGAAATTCTTGCCAGTGCATAAAAAGCAAACACTACAAGGACGTCATGCACAAGTGCAAGAACTGCACTGCCGGCAAAACGGATATCTTTGAATCGGAACCAGATATAAGCAAGCATGCAAAGAGTTGCCACAACAACTGCAACAAATGCATCCTGTCTCATTTCTGAACTTACTGTAGATGAAATACTTTCAGATGCGATCAGAGATCTGTCCACATCAAATTTCTCTACCATTGCATTATTCAGAGCCTCTCTCTCCTCCTGGGAAAGCGCACGAGTCTTAATGATCACCTGATTTGTTCCCACAACCTTGGTCGGCTGTACATTTCTGTCTCCGGTAACCTCTTCCACTACAGGAGTCACTTCAGAGTCGATGGTCTTAATATCCATATCCTCATTAAAGGTAACTGTAGTTGCCGTACCACCGGAAAACTCCAGGCTGTAGTTCAGGCTGCTTCCATCTGTCTTCTGATGGATCATCATCGATACCGGTCCTACAAGAATCAGGATCAGTGAAAGGATAAAAAATACATTCTTCTTTCCAACAAAGTTGAAAGATTTTCTCTGTTTTGCTTTTCCATAGAACTTCGCATCCTGGAATCCTACTGCATAAAGAGCATTCATGATCAGTCTGGAGATCACAAGCGCCGTAAACATAGAAACCACGATACCAAGAGCCAGGGTATATGCAAATCCCTTAACCGTACCGGAACCCAGCCACATCAGAACTACGGATGCGATCAGAGTCGTGATATTTCCGTCAATAATCGCGGAAAAAGCTTTGGAAAATCCGGAACGGATCGCTGTTCTTACAGAACTTCCTTCTGCAATTTCTTCCTGAATACGTGCATAGATGATCACATTTGCATCTACCGCCATACCAATACCCAAAATGATACCTGCAATACCCGGAAGGGTCAGGGTAATATCAAAAGCATTCAGGGTGATCAGCTCAATGGCTGTATAAAGGATCAGTGCAAAAGCTGCAACGATTCCCGGAATTCTGTAAACAAGGATCATAAACAGAATTACAATCACAAGCCCGATCGCACCTGCAGTAACACTTGTTGTAATCGCCTCTTCACCAAGCTGGGCTGCTACAACGCTGGAACGAAGTTCCTCCAGCTCCAGGCTCAGGGAACCGATACGGATATAGGATGCCAGATTCTGTGCTTCCTCTACCCCAGCCATTCCATTGATCTCTGCCTGTCCGCCTGTGATCGCTTCTTCTACAGTCGGAGCGCTTAATACTTCATTATCATAAATGATTGCAATCTGCTTTCCTACATTGGCTTCTGTAGCTTCCGCAAATTTCTTTTTGCCCTCATCTGTCAGTTTCAGGCTGACTGCATATTCTCTGCTGCTGCCATCCTGTTTCTGATAAGCGCCGCCCTGGGCATCTGCCACATCTGTACCTTCCAGTACAACGGATCCGGCTTCTCTGATCTCGTCAAGACTTCTGGCAAGCTCATATTTGCTTTCTCCGGCAACAAAGTTTGCATTTCCTTCGGAATCTGTCTCCTCGATAAAGCAGAGAGAACCTGGTTTTCCCAGTTCGTTAAGAATCTTATCTGCATCTGTTACACCCGGGATCTCAACTGTGATACGATTGTCTCCCTCCTGGTAAGCCTGGGCTTCTGTACTGTACTGTTCCACACGCTTCTGCATTTTGTAAACAGTATCAGACATTTCTTCTTTACCTGGATTTTTGTCCTTTGCTTCATAAGTGATACTTACTCCACCTGACAGATCAAGACCGGTATTAATGTTTTTTGCCGCCCCGGTTCCTGTCGGGCCAAAACCTACACCGGCTGTATAACACAGGAACGCTGTTAAGATCACAGTCAGGACCAGTACAATGACACCTCTTTTTTTCTTCATTGTTTTTCCCTTCTTTTTTAAGTCCCCATGATACCATATGTTATCCTGCGGACTGATTTATCTAGTCCGCAAGAGCGGCTTTGATCATAATTGCACACTCCACTCGTTTTCTCTGGAGTTCACATCCGATCTCATAATTTCCCTTTACATCATTCTGGAAATGATATGCATTCGCTGCACATCCTCCACTGCAATAGAATCTTGCAAAGCAATCCTTGCATGCTTCTTTTGTATATACGTTGCAGTTTTTAAATTCATCCCGAACCTGCGGACGGGTAATTCCTTCCTCTACATTTCCCATCAGGAACTGTTCTTCACCGACAAACTGATGACACGGGTAAAGATCTCCCCATGGAGTTACTGCCAGATATTCGGTTCCTGATCCACATCCGGAAAGACGTTTATATACGCATGGACCGCCTGTAAGGTCGATCATAAAATGGAAGAAATTAAATCCTCTTCCTTCTTTTTCTCTTTTGATCATCTCTTTTGCAAGGATATCGTATTCCTCCAGAATCTGAGGAATATCTTCCTGACGGATTGCGTAATCCTCTTCCTCTGGTGCAACAACCGGTTCAACAGAGACTTGTTTGAATCCCATATCTGCCAGATGAAGAACATCTTTAGAAAAGTCAAGATTATGATGCGTAAAAGTGCCTCTTACATAATACTTGTCCTGATTTCTGGATTCTGCAAACTTCTGGAATTTCGGCATGATCAGGTCATAGCTTCCTGCGCCTTTACGAAATGGTCTCATATGATCATGAACCTCTTTGCGGCCATCCACACTGAGAACTACATTTGCCATTTCACGGTTACAGAATTCCATTACCTCATCATCCAGAAGGACACCGTTTGTTGTAAGAGTAAAGCGGAAATTCTTATTGTAGAGTTTTTCCTGCTCACGTCCATATCTTACCAGGTCTTTCACTACCTGCCAGTTCATCAACGGTTCTCCGCCAAAGAAGTCTACTTCCAGATTTCTTCTGGAACCGGAATTTGCGATCAGGAAATCCAATGCTTTTTTTCCAGTCTCAAAAGACATCAACGCTCTTCTTCCATGGTATTCTCCCTCTTCCGCAAAACAATAACGGCAGGCCAGATTACAATCATGGGCAATGTGGAGGCACAGAGCCTTTACTACAGGTTTACTGTTTTTTGTAAATTCTTCAATCGCGCCTTCATAAATATCTTTTGTAAAAAGCATGCCTTCTTCCTGCAGCTTCAAACATTCGGAAACAGAAGTTTTTATTTCTTCTTCCTTATATTTATCTTTTAATTTCGCGACTATCTCTTCTTCAGAGATGCCTTCTTCTATGTATGGCAGAACCTCGTATGTCACAAGATCCACCAAATGGATACATCCGCTGTTAATGTCCAGAACAATGTTATATCCATTGTTCTGATATCTGTGTATCAGACTCATTTTTGAAAATCCTTTCCTGTAAATTCATCTTTGAAACACACAAGGACCCTGCATCAGCATTTCCTTCAGATGCATAACAAAGAAAGAAGCAGCGGCTTTCACCCCGCTGCTTAAATGCCTTCCTGAAACTCTGTCTTATTTGTGCTCGCAGCTCTGATTTCCTACTGTACAGGAAGTTTTGCATGCTGACTGACAGGAAGTCTGGCACTCACCGCATCCACCTTTTTTCACAGTGTTCTGCAGATTCTTTGTATTTAATGTTTTGATATGTTCCATTGTACATCCTCCTTTTATATAAAATTATCTGGGCATAGTATAGCATAAAATCTTTCTAAATAAAAGCCTTTTTTTCCTCATGCAAGCATCCCGCCCAGCGCTCCGCCTCCCAGACACATACAAAACGTAGTAACCAGATGCTGAAAAGACATATCCCATCTCTTTTCAACGGCAAAAGACACTGCTGCAAGCAGGATAAAATACGCCAGTCCCACCAGTATTCCCCAAAAATATTTATTTTTCCGCATACGTTTTCCGACCATAAACCCTCCGGCAAGACAGGAGATCACATATACTGCCACAATCCCTGCTGATACGGGAACAATCCCCAGATCAAACTGGAATACCAGAAATGCCAGGATGAGAAGGCACATTCCCGTAAGGCCATATGCCAAAAACAGTGATCTTAAAACAGCCCTCATTTTCATAAAAAACCCTCCCCTGTAACATATATATGGGGAGGATTTTTTCATATTACCATTCTTTTATTTTTTTCTGCGTTTCAGATAAACAATCACACCTACGATCACAACTGCCGCAACACCAAGAATCACAAATGGAAGAATCAAGGTATTGTCTCCTGTATTTACAGCAGACGTAGAATCACTGTCTGTTTCCTTGCTTTCCTCTGCTGAACTGTTCTGATCTTTTTTATCAGAAGAAACGTTCTGCACTGTCTCCTCTTCTTGTTCTGGCGCTGAAGTTACCGGTACCAGCGTATGATCCGAAGTGTTCTCCGGTGCAGGTGTCACATTCGTATCGGAAGAACCGGCATCACCATATCCGTCTTCCTGAATTTCCTCACCTACCAGCGGTCTGCTTCCTGCAATTCCAAAAGGACTAAAAGAATGAGTGCTGAAGATCATCGTACTTCCATCTACGCTTGGCACAATTGTCTCCATAGCTCCGCTGTCCAGAAGATGTTCTATTGTATATGTATATCCAGCCTTTACAGGCACCGTAACGCTAATATACTCTCCATCCGGAATTTCATATTCTGTGTTATTTTTCAGATCCCAGAGTTCAAATTCATATGATTTGAATACATTTGCCTCTGTTTCATTTGTAAACTGATAGTCTTCTCCGCTGGTTGCACGGAATTGTACGTACCATGGAAGATTGATTCCGGACACAGAAATACCATTGCAGGAATGATTTTCTGCTGCTGCTGCCTGCTGTTCCTCCTCGGAAAGGTCCTCTTCCGCATCTGTAGGACGTGAGTCTTCCGGCTCGTTTTCATCTCTGTCAAAAATATTATCACTGTCGGATTCCGGGTTTTCTTCTTCTCCCGGTGTTACGGTCGGTTCCGGATTTTCTTCTCCCGGGGTCACAGTCGGTTCCGGCTTTTCCTCTCCTGGGGTCACAGTTGGTTCCGGATTTTCTTCTCCTGGGGTCACAGTCGGCTCCGGATTTTCCTCTCCCGGGGTCACAGTCGGTTCCGGATTTTCTTCTCCCGGGGTCACAGTCGGTTCCGGTATCTCTTCTCCCGGGGTCACGGTCGGTTCCGGATTTTCCTCTCCCGGGGTCACAGTCGGCTCCGGTGTCTCTTCCTCTGGGGTCCCAGTTGGAGCGGGCATCGCCTCTTCCTGATCTGAATTCCCCTGAGAGCCCTCACAATTTTCATCGCCGCTTACTTCTTCATCCGTAGTGCTGTCTGTTGTCTCTGACTCCGAATCGTCATACGCATCCTCAGAATCCTGCTGCTCTGTATACTGTTCTTCTTCCCATTCCTCTTCACTGTTGTCTTCGTTTTCAGACTCATTTTCCATACTGCTGACTACAACAGTAACACTACTGTAAATTCCATCAGACTCTCCATCCCATCCGGAAATTCTGGAAAGATCTGCTGAATCATAAGGTCTGAACACTACATCATAAGACTCAATCCGCTGTGATGGAATATTAGATCCATCTACCCAGGAAAGAGTACCATACTCACTGGATGGGAGAGAAATATCTGATAAAGGGACAGGCTCATCTATTGTCACATTATCCGGAATTAAACTGCTGACCTTAATATCAGTATTTCCACCATATACTGCAGCCGGCTGTATCTGCCCAGATACTAATACTGCAGTCAAAGCTGCAGCAGCTAAAAACTGTACGTTTCTTTTATTGATATTACTCTTCTTCATTATTACACCTCATCTATATATAAACATCACACAATCGTCAATCTTTTATTCTCAGGACACCAGAACTCTCTACAAAATCATCCATTATTTTTTGTCCTGAACCTCTTATCATTATAAAACCGACAAAACATGTCGGTAAAAGCATTCTTCATCTTTTAATATATCAAAGTTTTACCTTTTTGTAAATATTTCGTAATAAATATTTTTCTTTATTTCACGTGAATTATATCATAAATCTATTTTTTTCGACACCCCTAATTTGTTTTTTTTAAACCATCTGGAACAAAGATTCAACTGCTAATTTAAATTCCACCTTCATGTGGAATTTAATCTTTCTGAATCATCCGGAACAAAGCGGCCAGCTCTGTTTCGAACGCCCTCAATCCACCAATCCTTAAGGAGTGCTGGATCTCTTGCAAATGTTTGTTTAGCACAGGCCAAAATAAAAGGAACAACCAGTTCCCCCTCACAAAAATAAAGAACCACATAAAAAGGCCGGTATTCAGTTATCTGATCCGGCCCATACTTTTCAATCCATCATCAGCGAAAACTGGCTGATGATCCTAGACACCTCTCCCATCACTTCCTGGATTCCTTTCTGACTTTCGCGCCAGTTTTCCAGACTGATTCCATCAGGAAAAGACGGGCATACCAGGAACTCCGTTTCCGGATATGCTCTCTGGTAATACATCAGTACTCTTCTGGCATGGTAGGACTTACAGCAAAGAATTGCTTTCTTTATTGAAAGCCCTGCCTCATCTGTTACTTTTCGGGAATACAGAGCATTCTCCCAGGTAAATGTAGCATTCTCTTCCTTCAGGATATCTTTTTCCCGGACTCCATTCTGCATAAGAACATCTTTAAGGAATTGCCACTCTGTCTGGTACTCCTTATCATAGACCGCCTCTTTTAATAATACACCAGAAAATTTCCCAGCTGTAATACTGTATTTCCCGCTCGGCAAAATATATGGCGCAAATCCTTTTTTATACAAATCTGCTGCTTTTTCTGCCATATGCGGATACCCATTGCCTGGTATAAATATAATATCTGCTTTTTCCGGCTGGTCGCTTATAAACATAAACTCTTCTGTTTTTTGCAGAAATTCCTCATAACTGGTCATATTCTGTCTCCCTTTGTGTTTTATCTGGTTACAATTATAGTACTATATCCCGCATCACGCAATCTCTGTTCCATATCAACTGCATTTCCAATCTGTTGAAATGCCCCCGTCTGTACCTTATATAGATCATTTTCCCGGAGAATATACGAAGGAAATCCCTGGTCTGTAAGCTGGTACAACATTCTGTCTGCATTTTCCCGCTTACGAAATACTCCCGTCTGCACACGATAATATAAGGGATCTTCTACAGTTTCTCCTGTAAGTGTTCCTAAAACCGCTCCGGCGATCCCCTCTGCCATCTCATCAAATTTCTCATCAAAAAGCTTGTTGTCTTCATCGGAATTCAAAAATCCAGCTTCAACCAGCAGTGCCGGCATTTTTGTTCTTCGTAGTACGACAAGTCCAGGCCGTTCTTTCACACCGATTTCCCGAAAACCGATTTCCCCCATAGCTCCCAGAATATTTTCTGCCATTTCATATTTTATGCCGCTTTTATCATATACAAGGACTTCTACCCCTTGATATTTGTTGGCTTCAGGACTGCTGTTCCTGTGAAAAGAAATAAAGTAATCCGCACCTGATTCATTTGCAAGTCTTGCCTTTTCAAAGGGTGTCTGGTATACATCATCCACCCGTGTATAGACCACATTGATTCCATTTCTCTCCAAAATCTCTCCTACAGAAAGTGTCAGCTTCAATGTATCATCTTTTTCCTGTCTTTCCTGATAAACAGCTCCCGGATCTCCTCCACCATGTGAAAGCGCTATTTTGCGGAAATATTTCTACTATCTGGTTTTGAAAAACGATAATAAATCTCTAGGCACTGGTCTTCCCGCACTTCAATTCGATCGATCAATTCCATAAGTATCTGCTTGCAGATATATTTTTGCTTTTTATAATCTGAAAGACCTCCAGTTCCAAAACTATCCCTTCCTTTTTCGTTTTTTTCCATCTGTCGTAAATATATCTCTTCTTTTTTTGAATAATCCTCTGAATAAGAAAGAAATTCTTCTCTGGTCAAAAGTCCGCTCCTATAGTCCTCATAGGATTGTTTTTTTAATTTTCGTACTTTTGTCAATTCTGTCTCCATTTTGAACAATTCCTTGTTTTTTTGTATATTCTCTTCCTTCTTTTTCTGTTCCCATGCTTTCTCCCATGCACTAAACTGTTCAGATTGCGAAAAAAACAACTCCTGAAGATCATCTTTGACCAAACGTTCCAAAAGTTCTGCCGGCAGCGTATGAGGAGAGCAGAATTCTTTTCCTTTCCTTTTATAAGTTCCACAGTAAAAACAAGCGTTTATACTTCCATCTGCACGTTTCCAATGATTTAGAATCATTGTTTTCTTACATCTGCCGCAAAAAACCAACCCTGACATAATATTATCATCATAGTTTTCAGCTGTTTGGCGGTCATTACGCTGAAGTAATTTTTGTGTTCTTTCCCAGACTGCTTGACTGATGATTGCCTCATGGGTATTCGGCACCACGATCCAGTTTTTACGATTCACCACATGCTGCCTGCTTCTCATATTCTGCACTTTCTTTCCCTGAACCATAGCTCCTGTATAAGTTTCATTTTTCAGCATATGGTGCACCGTAGCATACGTCCAACCGGAAGACGTTTCCGTTCTGATACCGTTTCTATATTTTTCTCCACATTCTTTTTTATATTCAGAAGGGCATGGTATCCCTTCATTATTTAATTGTTCTGCAATCTCCTGCTTACTTTTTCCATTAAGAAACAGTTCGAAAACAGTTCGAACAATTGATGCCGCAGCTTCATCGATCAGTAAATGGTTTTTATCACGGGGATCTTTTCGATATCCGTAGCATGCAAAAGCTCCAATAAATTCTCCTGCCCGCTGTTTTGTCCTCATAGTTGCCTGTATCTTCCTTGAAATATCTCTTGCATACTGTTCATTAAATATATTTTTTATGGGAAGAAGCATATCATATGACTGACGAAGACTGTCAATCCCGTCTGAAACAGCCACAAAGCGAACTCCCAGCTCTGGAAAAATCCGCTCCAGATATCGTCCGGAATCTATATAATCTCTTCCAAATCTGGAAAGGTCCTTAACTATCACACAATTGATCAGCCCAAGCCTTATATCTTCTATCATTTTCTTAAAACCCGGGCGATCAAAATTAGTCCCTGTATATCCGTCATCCACATACAACTCATAAAAACAGATATCCGGCTGTTTTTCCAAATATTCCACTAAAAACTTTTTCTGATTAGCCACACTGTCACTTTCCACCTTGTCTCCATCTTCTCTGGATAAGCGGATATAAAGAGCTGCATGATATTGGAACTTGCGATAGCTATTCTCGCATGGGCATACAGACTGTGATGAAATACGCTCTACCTTTTTTTCCCTATCGTATTCTCCCAAAAACGGATCCTGGCATTCCGGCTTTTTTCTGCTCATCGTCCTTCCTCCCGGTCAAAAATCTTTTGATCACCAAACAAAAAATCTTCTGCTTTTTCCCGAACATTTATCCCATATTGGTCGATTATAAAAAAAATTTTTTCCTCTAAAGACCCGTTTTCCCCAAAAAATCTTTTTATCTGCCAGGAGACAACCTCTTTCTTTTTCAAATTTGCTTCTCTCCATCTCTGCCTTTTCCACAGATTATGACGAAAGCCTGTCCTCTATGCCGTTTTTCCGCAAAAAACTGTCTCCATGTCCTGCATCAAGCATGATTTTATATGCCAAAGGTAATTCCCCCTGATCTTCCTTTTATGATCATTATATGCATTTTTTCATTCTATGTCATTTATTCCTCCTCAGCCTCTTCACATAAGCTAAAAATTCCTGTATCTCTGTCATAATGGTAAATATGAAGAGTCAAAACATCTTCTTCTGAAGTCGTTTCCCTTACCGTGTCTGCCAATACATGCCGCAGATCTTCCGGATCTGCTGTATTTTCATTATGTATCATTACCTCATGTATGCTGGTAAACACAAGATATAAGCTTCCCTGCATTAAATCTGCAAGTCGCCTGGCCACACCTGGAAGAAAAACCGCCACCGCACCATTGGTTCTTTTTACTGTACTGAGACAATTTCCCACTGCCCCTCTGCGGATAGGATAATCCGATAAAAGATTCATAAAATTCTCACCCTCGTAATGGGAATCAAAGATCATTTTTTCCCAGCAATAAATTCTGGGAGGCGAAATAAAATATGTGTTTAATAATGCAGCTTCAAAAACCTCATCCTTGTCCATCTCCCACTGCTCCAACATACGCTGCTTCACCTTCATACTACTGGTATAACCTTCTATTTCTCCCATTCGGATGTAAAGAACCATGGCAATATCTCCAATAACACGGTACACTGAATCCATAAGATCCTGTTCATATTTATTTTTATTAATAAGTCGAATGAAAAGGTGTTTTTTTACTTTATTATAATCGTTTAGAATTTTTGCCTTTTCAATAATATCAGCTCTGGAAATCCCCTGCAGTCTTTTTACCACATCTCCTACAAGCAGATCCATCTCCATCCCCCGTCTGTATTCTTCATACAGATCTCCAACATACAGAGCACAAACTTCTGTCACCCCGTTAGATTCAAACTGTTTCACAAATAACCGATCTCCAGAAGTGGGAGGATATTCATCTTTTTTCTTATAAAAAATCCTCTCCTCCTCATAGCCGGTCGCATCAATCAATTTCTGCCTAAAAACTTCTACAAACCTTTCATATCTGTTTTCCATTGATATTCCTCATCTTTCTTGCGAAATACGGGCGATGTGCCCATGACATTGATCAGATTCGCAGCAGGATCCTGAAATGGATTCCTTTCTGCGCTTTTAGAATTTAGAAGGGAAATTCCTTCCCTCAGAGCTGCTCTACTATGAGTATAAAACAAAAAACCACTGGATGTAAAGAATTTTTCATCGACAAATTCTCCCTCCAGTGGTTTCCTTTTTAGTATATGCCGTTATATTATAGTAATCTTTGTCATTCTGTTCACAATCCGCATGTTTCATGCAAACTGGCTGCTTTTATTTTTTCGCTTTTCCTTATCGACTCCATTAAAATGATGAAGAAGATCTTTTATCGCTATTCTTATCTGATTTCCCCCTTTTGTTTCAGATATTCCAAAAAAGCAGTACAGCCATCCTGTACATCAGCATAAGTTTCATCAAAATTCCCCGTATACCACGGATCCGCGATGTCCCTTGATGATTTATGAAACTCTAAAAGCTTATATATTTTTCCATCCGGATCTCCACCTGCGATCCGGTTCATATTCCGGATATTCCAGGTATCCATACCAATCAGATAATCATACTCCTGGTAATCCCTTTTTGTCATTTGCACTGCTTTATGGGGAAGTACCGGAATTCCCATTTCCCGACATTTTGCCACCGTTCCGTAATGTGGTCCATTACCAATTTCTTCCCGACTGGTAGCTGCTGAATTAATATAGAAGTGGTCAGTGAGCCCCTGTTTATTGATCATGTCCTGAAAAACAAATTGGGACATGGTGCTGCGGCAGATATTGCCGTGGCATATAAATAATACTTTTATCATTGTTCTTATATCTCCTTGTTTCTTCTCAAGTCCTTGTTTTTACTGCATTTGTCAGCTTATATCAAAATTCTCTTTTTCTTATATCTTTTCACAATTCCTTATATTTTCCATGGCGTTTGGTACAAAAATTGGTACATTTTTCTTGAATTTGGAACATCATAATATTTTCCACTTTCTCATGGCATAAATAATGTGCTTTTAAAAATTGACAACTTTTGAAGTCTGCGAATTTGCACGTTTTTCTAGCTGTTTTAATTCTTGCTGTGCATCTTCCAAGCCTAAATGCGTGTACACATTCAATGTTACACTAATATCTGAATGCCCCATTAAATATTGCAATGTCTTAGCACTTATACCACTTCTAGCCATATTAGAACAATATGTATGTCTGCATATATGTGGACGTGTCAAGTATGGGACAAAAAAAAATTTCTTTTTTCTTGCCGGATAGTACCTGACCATTCCAATCAGGTACCCCAGCACTTTTATTATCTTCCAAAAAATCGCTCTTGTTGTCCTGCTCAAGCATCTTTGCATCACGTTCAGACTCCTCTATCTTTCGTCTGATTTCTTCCAGCTGTCTGCCTATCTTTTCTGCTTTCTGCTTGTACAGTTCCCGATCAATACAACCATCTTTGTACCCATCATAAAGTCTCATTTTTTCAGAAGACAACTGGCGGCTCTGTTTCAACAATTCTGCAACATTCGTCTCCATACCTTTGCTCTGGTTCTTTGATTCAACAACTTTCCGGTTTTCCAGCATGGAAGCTGCAAACAGATGAACAAGCTCCAGGATATGCTTTTCCATTGGCTCACGTCTGACCACTAGGCTTCGACAGACATGATCACCGCTGGTACGCCCATCCGAGCATTTCAGCAGATGCTCCGTTTCTCTTACCAGACAATGACCACAGTGTGCACACAGCATCAGTGCTGGCTGTTTCTTGCGTCTTGCCAGCGTATAATTGGTTCTTGTTTCTGCAACACCTCTGGATTTTTTCGGATGCAGTCTGTTCGCTTTTTCAAACAGTTCCCTGTCAACAATCGGATCATGGTGGTTTTCCAGCCTGATCCAGTCAGACTCGTCATTAAGAACCGCCTTATGACCGGTGTGCATACTGCAGCGTGTTTTACCCCATATCCGGGTTCCAATATAAATCTCATCCCGTATGATTGCAGATACTGTGGTTGGATTCCAGCGTTTTTTCATGATGGTATCAAACCGTCGGAACTGAACCTGCTCTCCTCTTGACATTTTCTGCTCATCACAGGTGGCAATTTCCTGTTTGTTCAGTTCCCTTGTGATCTCTGCAAAGCTCATACCTTCTGCAGCCATCTGGAAGATCATCTTCACCACTTTAGCCGCATCCGGATCAATTTCCAACCTTCCATCTTTGCCCTTTCTATAACCATATCTGGCATTTACCGGAAGCTAAAATCCCACTTCCAGATAGTCCCTGCCAAACCTGGAAAAATCTTTCACAACTACACAGCCGATCTGTCCGCTTTTCATATCCTCCTGCAGCTGTTGAAAACCATTGCGTTTGAAGTGGGTGCCGCTGACACCGTCATCCACATATTCAAGGATATCCGACTCATCCACACCAAGCTGATCGATCACAAACGATTTCAACAGGATTCTCTGAGAAGTCACACTATCACTTTCCAGTTTGGTTCTGCCATCCACATTCCCATCTTCCATAGATAAACGGATATAGACAGCTGTTTTCCTATTTTCTGTCATCTTGACTGTGCCTCCTTCTCTTTCATTATCTTTTGCAATTCAGCGAACTGGTCATCATATACCAGTTTGATCTCATAATCATACTTACCATGGATAATAATGGAATCCACAAAGGCATCCACCATTTCTTTTGTCAGCTTCCGCTTAGACATATAAGTATGTATCACTTTCCCCCATCCTTCTTCGATATGATAATCTTTGGAATACCGTACCTGCGCCGTCAATACTGCATCCAGACGGCTCTTGATGTTTTCTATTTCATTGGAATAGATACGGGAAAACTGCATGTACTCTTCTTCTGTAATCAGGCGTTCCGAATAATCCTCATATAAATCAGATTTACGCTTACTGATCCGGCTCAGTTCCCGCCGAAGTTTCCCTACTTCCTTGTCCAAAAGCAAATATTGCGTCTGGTTTCTGGAAGCGGAGTTCATTTCCCGGATCATTTTTTCTGTATCCAATACGTTTTTCATATGTGACTGGATCAGACGAAGGACATCTTCATCCACGTATTCTTTTTTGACCCTGTGCCCCTTGCACTGGTTTCCTCCTGATTTATGGTTTGCATTGGCACCGCAGATATAATAAAATGTCCCGGACTTTTCCCTGGACAGGATCATGCGGTTGCCACATCCTCCACACCTGATCTTGCCGGTATAAAAATTCTGGCTCCGGATGGCTCCATTATTCAGCTGATGCCTCTTTTTATATTCTTCCGTAATTTCCCGGATTTTTTCCTGTACCTGGCGGAACAGCTCTTTATCTATAATCCCTTCGTGGGTATTCTCTGCATAGATCCACTCACTCTCCGGTCGGTTCCTCTGCTTGTTTCCCTGAAAAACGCTCTGCTGATATTTTCCATATACGGAATCGCCGGTACAATGTACATCCTGAAGCACACGTTTTACTTCGTAATTATTCCACGGTTTGGACTCTGGGGACGGCTTTTCCCCGGATCTGTAATATTCCCTTTGCAAAGTTGGGGATAAGATGCCATCTGCGTTCAGTTTTTTTGCAATATCACTGTAGCTGTAGCCATCCATATACATAGAAAAAATTGCCCGTAAATGTCCGGCAGCTTCCTCATCAACTACCAGCTGGTGCCTGTCCTGTTCTGATTTCCTATATCCATAGGGTTCCCAGGCACCGGTAAATTTTCCTTCTCTCCATAGGGCTTTTTTTGCACTGCTGCTCTTTTTTGCAAGGTCTTTGGAATAGAACTCATTGATAATATTCTTTAAGGGAACAGTCAGATCT
Organism: Lachnospiraceae bacterium; assembly: GCA_021771755.1. Taxonomy (GTDB): domain Bacteria; phylum Bacillota; class Clostridia; order Lachnospirales; family Lachnospiraceae; genus Blautia_A. The sequence continues at coordinate 48,618 of JAETOL010000017.1, forward strand.
ACTCCCTCACGGAAAGAATCAAAATCATCCGTCACTGCCAGGAACCGTACATGAAAGAACGGGAATACACGCTCAATATAATTGCTTGTTTCTACATAATTCCTGCCAAGCCTGGACAAATCCTTTACAATCACGCAGTTGATTTTCCCATGCTTGATATCTTCCATCATCTGCGTAAATCCAGGACGATCAAAATTTGTACCGGAATAATCAGAATCCTTATAAACTTCTGCAACCGAAATATCCTCTGTATCAGCCACATAGTTTTTCATCAGTTCCACCTGGGTTTCTATCGTCCCCCTCTCTATCGTTTCCTCTGTTTCCATAGAAATCCTTGCATATAACCCTGCCCGGAACGGTCTTTTGATCTCTTCCTGAACGGCTGCACTGCTGACCGTTTCAGGAATGCTTTTCCTGCTTTTTCGTGCCATTTTATACAACCTCCTTTATCTTGACCTGCAGATTGTTATCCGGATCTGTTGCAACCTCCACTCCCATAGCCGGAAGCTGTGTCAGCAATGCCTGATAACAGTCATCAAAGTCAAAGACGATCTCAATATTCTTTTTGTCATGGACTCTGATTTCCCGAATCAATTCCACGATTACTGTCCTGGTCAGCACTTCAATATCCTGATATTTCACAAAATAATCCAGCCATGTGTTAGAAGCATCTGCTTTTTCCAGTATGTTATCCATTTCTTTCTGGATTGCCCGGATACTCTCTTCTGCATTCCTAAGCCTTTTTCCATATGCTGCATGAAGTTCTACATAATCTTCTTTTGATACGATGCCCTCTTTCATATCGGAATAAAGCATCATGCGGAGTTCCTTACAGCGTTCTGTCTCCATTTTTTTCTTTTCCAGCCTGTCCTGGAGTTTTTTCACATTGATTTCCTGAAATGGTACAGTCCCGATAAACTCCAACACCCTTTTCAAATGCATGATGTTCTGGATATGCTGTTTCAGCATTACCAATACCACGTTTTCCAGATCTTTTTCCGGGATTCTGTGACTGGAGCAGCGTTTCGTTTCTTTATTTGTGGAACATAAATAATAGGCATATTTCTTTCCACCAACTGTTGAGACCTTTCTCGTCATCGGTGCCCCGCAATCCGCACATACAGCAATGCCGGACAGCAGATACACCTGCTTCTGGTCAGGAGAAGTACGGGTATCCATCCCCAAAAGCCGCTGGACGATCTCAAAATCCCTTTCACTTACCAGCGGCTCATGGTTCTTTTCAATACGAATCCAATCATCTTCCGGCTTTACGTAGGACTGCTTCACTTTATGGTTCGGTGTCGTACGTTTCCCCTGCACAAGGTTTCCAATGTAAACCTCATTTTCCAGTATTCTGCGTACCGTAACAGAACTCCAAAGAGCCTGCTCTTTCTGTCGGAACCCGGTCTCATAATGACTGCCGCTGCTGATCTTATATTCAAATGGGGAAAGCACACCCAGTTCATTCAGGCGGTTGGCAATCGCATCCTGGCTCATTCCCTGCAGTTTCATCTTAAAGATGTCCTGTACTACACTGCCTGCAACCGGATCAATCTCCAGCTTATGCTTGTCTGCCTTAACTTTCTGATACCCGAATGCCACAAAAGGTGTCACACATTCTCCCTTTTTCCTCTTAATTTCAAGGTTACTTCTGATCTTAATGGAAATGTCACGGCAATAAGCATCGTTGATTAAGTTTTTGAATGGGATAATAATTTCATCGGCCTGATTCTTTCCCTGAAGGCTGTCATAATTGTCATTTATGGCAATAAAGCGCACACCAAGAGCCGGGAATAAACGTTCAATGTACTTCCCGGAATCAATGTATTCCCGCCCAAACCGAGATAAATCCTTCACCACTACGCAATCAACAATCCCACGCCTGATATCTTCCAGCATAGCCTGGAATGCAGGGCGCTCAAAATTAGAGCCTGAGTAGCCATCGTCAACCCGGACGGAAACAACTTCTATATCTTTTTTGTCTTTCAGGAAATCCAGAATCAGAGCCTTCTGGTTAGAAATGCTGTTACTTTCCATTTTTGCAGAACTGGAAAGATCGCCATCTTCTTTGGATAATCTGACATAGATGGCGGCACGATAGATTTTATTGAAATTCTGATACATATCTTACCTCCTCTTATTACGTCAAAAAACCCATGTAATAAAAGGGGGCTGCATAATTTGTCCTTACAGACATTTTAACACAGCCACCCCAAACTTTCCAGTACTTTTTCAGACACTCAGAAGCATATTTTCAAATGCCTGCTCCAAAGATATCCCGTTATTGGCAAACCTTACTTTGACCTTCATATTCCCGATCCGGACAAGATACGGATTTCCTACCTTATTCAGATATGATTCCCGCCGTTCCTTCAGGCTTTTATTCCTGTCTGCTTTTATTGTCAGTAAATCTGTCATTTCATCAATATTTACATCACAAAAATCCTGTTCCAGATACTTTCTATATTCTTCTGCTGTCATAATCCCCCTCCTCATATACTCCTGTCTGAATCTCCACCGCTCTCGTAATCCTCCGCATTGCATCAGAGCTGACATGACCACATTTTTGGATGATACTCTGAACATCAATACTTGTGATCTGTTCCGCCAGTACCAGCCCATGCCGTTTCAAGCCAACCATTTCATAACAGTTAATAAACACATGGGTCGGAAGATACCGTTTTTTGTACACCCTTGAAGTAAACGGCACTACCGTTACCACCGGACTGTATGTATTCGCTTTGTTATTGCTGACAACCACTACCG
>JAETOL010000094.1 GCA_021771755.1 Lachnospiraceae bacterium
TGTGGCTTATCCTCACGATGTTTTTATCCTCATCTTTTCTAGATATAGAGATATTTACTCACTTCCTCGCAAAAAAGATGAGGATAACATATTTTATGTGATAATGAAATCGCATTAAAATCGAAAGGATGTGATTTCATGAATTATGCTGATACCGTCGAAAAGGTAATGTCACTACTTAAAGAAAAGAAGGTATGTTCAAGCAGTAGAAAGTCGCATAGGGACTGTTATGAATCTCTTGGATCGTATCTCAACCAAAATAATACCGAGTATACGGCAAAAGTGCGTGATGAATGGTTTACTGAGATTAAGAAAAGCCTTCCTTCACAGCGATGTGTCATATGGATCCGGTATGTATACCAGTTAGAGGAAATGGATTCTTCAGGAACAGTATCTGACCGCAGGCTATATCTAAATCAATCCGTATACGATAAACTTCCGGTTTCATGGAAAGATGATCTTGATTTTTATCTCGAAGACTGTTGTAAACGTTATACAAAACGCACATTGGAATTAACACGTACCTATTGTTCCGAGGGGTTACTCATTTTTGATGAAATGGGAGTTGTCAATATATCGGATATCTCATACGAAGCGGTACTGATACTTGTAAACACAAAAATGTATCAATCAGATGGAACCAGAAACGTGATCCTTAATTACACAGCTCGGATGATACAGTTCTATGAAAAGATCGGGAAATGCACAAAGCCATACAGTCTTCTCTTTAACAGTCAGATTTATCCTCATATCGGGTCGATCGATGCGTTTTCTTCAGAGAATAAAGCAGCTCTACAGAAAACGATAGATGTAATTATGTCAGCCGCAGACTTTAAAGGAAGGATTGAGCCTTTTATCGAATGCCTGCAAGCCCATGGATATATCGGTACTACATTGAAACTGGCAAAACATGCATTAACAGCTTTTTATCTGTTTCTGGATATACATGATCTTGGTTATCATCCGGATATCGTTTGGATATGGTTCTCTGAGGTGAAAAATACATTGGGAACTTCCTGGCTTCACTGGAGAAGAGTTCTGAGTTTTTGTAATGAATATCTTCTTAGCGGCGATATCCACCCGGGCGGGAAATATAAGTACAGTCCTACCATATATGATAAACTCCCTGAATGGTGTAAGGAAGCCATCGCAGGTCTTTTAGAACAGAAAAAACGTGAATATCGCGAAAGCGGCACTCTTAAATCTTATCGATGTTCCTGTGCAAGTTTTTGTCTGTTTTTGATCGATCATGGGTATGACAGTTTCAAACAGATTTCTCCAGAGATAATCAAAGAATTCTCAATCCAGGATGAACATTCCACATTTAAAGGCCGTGCCACCCGCTTTGTAATCGTAAGAGCCTTCCTACGCTATCTTGATGAACATCGATATACAGAAAGACATGGTCTGGATCAATGCCTTATATCAGGAAGTGCACCCGTAGATAGGATCATCGATGTTTTGTCCGATGAACAGATTCAGCGGATCCGGGAGTACCGGCTGACCCATAATGCCCCTGTAGAGCTTCGCGATATTGCCATTGTTTTGCTTGGCCTGAAAACAGGACTGAGGGCCTATGATATCCTGGCACTCCGTTTTCAGGATATCGACTGGAAGAAATGCCAGATCTCTATCATCATGAAAAAAACTAAAACACAGATCACCCTCCCAATGCCTGTTGAAGTGGGAAATGCTATATATTCATACCTGAAATACGGAAGACCTGATGCAGAAAGCGATTTTATTTTTGTAAGATCCAAAGCCCCGTATGGAAGATTGACTGGTAAAGTATGTACCAGAGCACTTTACCGTATCCTGCCTGAAAGAAATGATGTAAAAGGCGGCGGTTTTCATGTGACACGCAGGACTTTTGCTACAAATCTGCTGAAAAATCATGCCGGCATCGATAATGTAATGGATGCACTTGGTCATCGTGATCCGACAAGCGTAATGAAATACCTTCTTCTGGATGATGAAAGAAGCAGAAAATGCGGATTATCATTGTCAGGTACCGGACTGATGCTGGAAGGAGGTCTGTAATGAAGATCCTCGGATATGAATATCAAAGCTGTTTTGCTCCGTATATTAAACAGTTTCTACAGGAAAAGCGTTCTGTTGGATTCACTTATGAAACGGAAGAATGGAAACTGAAACATTTTGACGCCTTTTGTGTAAGAGAATCCGTTATACAGCCATATCTCAGCAGGGAACTGGTCAAAAAATGGGGGACATTGCGTGAAGGAGAAGCATTATCTACCTGTTCAGCACGTACTTCTATAATCCGTCAGTTTGCGTTATTCATGATCTCCCTCGGTGAGGAAGCATATATTCCGTCTAATTTCTATAAATGTGAAAAAAGGCTGGTGCATGTCTTGTCAGATGATGAAATATCAGCATTCTTTCATGAAATCGACAGTTATTCTCCAGAGATAAGAGTGCCCTCGTTTTTGCGTCTGTCTACAGAGTATAAAGTGATCTTCAGATTGATCTATTGTTGTGGCCTGCGTATTTCAGAAGCGAGAAAACTGAAGTGGAGTGATGCAGATCTTGAAGCGGGAACATTAAAAATCATGCAGTCAAAAGGTCATAAAGATAGGCTAATATATATGTCCGATGATCTTGCTGCGTTAATGAATGAATATAAGACAATACTGAATGATCATCATGGATGCGTATCAGAATGGGTTTTCCCTGCAAGAGAACCGGTCAACTGCCTGTGTTCTGTCACTATAAACGCAGCATTTCGGAGGGCATGGAATGCAACACCATATGCAGAAGGTTGTGACAAAACTCCTACTGTTCACTGCCTCAGACATAGCTTTGTAGTAAAAAGGATGAATCTCTGGATGGAAGAAGGTGTCGCACTTAAGGAAATGCTTCCATTTCTGAGCCGGTATCTGGGACATCAGAGTACGGATGATACTTTTTATTATTACCATCAGGTCAGCGAAGCTTTCCGGATCATCAGAGACAGGGACAAGACTTCAGGTTTCGTTATCCCGGAGGTGACTGACCATGAGTAGAAAAAAAGCGGAAAAGATACTGTTTTTCTCAAAAACACTGGATTTCCTTGAGCATTACCTGCCTGAACAGTCATTGAAAAGCCGGAATACAATAGAAACCTACCGCGATGCTTTGACCGTGTTCAGAAGATATATAACCGATACTATGAATTTATCACTTCGTACCTTTGGCTTTGAGGATTGTACACATGATTTTCTGTTAGCATACATTGAGTTCCTACATAAAAACGGTAACAGCGAAACCACTTGTAATAACAGGCTTGCTGCGATCAGAGCTTATCTCTGGTATGCTGCTGATTGCGATATATCGTTACAGTCAGTAGCTCTCACAGCTTCCAGAGTTCCTTTTCTTAAAGTACCAAAGCTGACACGTGAAGTTATCCCGGATGATGCCCTTAAAGCACTGCTCTCTGCTCCGCCGGATACTAAGATAGGCCGAAGGGACAGACTGATCCTGATATTGCTTTATGACTCTGCTGTCAGGGTTTCCGAATTATTGTCTATGAATGCATCTTCTGTAAATCTGGAAGCCGACATACCGTATCTTCGGATTTATGGAAAAGGTGAAAAAGAAAGGATCATTGCGATCACAGATAAGACCGCTGATCATCTGAAGAACTATTTAAAAGTTTACCATGAAGTGATAAATCCTGATGCTCCGCTGATCTATACAGTGATCAAGGGTCACAAAGACAGGATGTCCGTTGGAAATGTTGAGCGTATCATCAAAAAATATGCAGCTCAGATCCGCTCAGAGTATCCGGATCTCCCAGAGCACTGCTATCCGCATATGTTCCGCAGGACCAGAGCGACCAATCTGTATCAGGATGGAACAGAACTTGAACTCGTTTCCCGTATACTGGGGCATTCCTCAACTGAAACAACACGTATTTACGCAGTCCCTTCAGTTGATATGATGCGTAAAGTGATGGAATCAGGTAATCTGGAAAGTGATGAGAAGCCATTATGGCCGGATGATGAAGCTGAAATGGCACGTATCTGTGGTTTAAGATAAATAATGTTATCCTCATCTTTTTTGCGAGGAAATGAGTAAATATCACTATATCCAGAAAAGATGAGGATAAAAACATCGTGAGGATAA
>JAETOL010000018.1 GCA_021771755.1 Lachnospiraceae bacterium
AGGAATTGGCTATGGGGTAAACCATAGCGTTTTTTTGTAATATAATTAGAAATTACAAGAAAAATTATAAAAGAAGAACTCCCACCTTAAAAAAATGGGAGTTTTTCAGTGCCCTTTATTTCAGGGCTTTTTTCGAAAAGTAAAAGGGAATAAAAATCTCCACCGGTCAGGGCGGAGACATTTGTTTTGTCTTATTGTAATGGAAATCCTGTTTTCAGGATAGATGCCCAGTTACTTTTTGCATACAAAAAACGGACAACCGTTACCTGTTTCTCTGTTTCTGAAATGCGGTAAAAAGTGAAATAGTTATTCACGATGGTAAAACGAATCCCCCAGGAAGAAAGGATACGATCATCGACCAATGGGAATTTTTGTGGAAACTGGGAAAGGGCATTGATTTTTTCCTCTGCAGTATCCAGCAGACGGTCAGCGGCTTCCGGATTTTTGAGGGTAAATTCAATATAATCTGCAGCACTTATCATATCCCGTTCCGCCGTCTGTGTGATATGAATGTGATAATTCACCTTTTTCTGCGGCTCCTTATGTCAGACATGGCTTCGGAAAACGGGCGGGTTTTACTTTCTGCAATATCGGTAAGACCTTCCTGGATAAGCCCGTATAACTCAAACTTACCGACCAGGTCTTCATAGGCTTCGATGCTCATAACTGCAAGATCACCTTTTCCGTTTTTGGTGATGAATACCGGTTCGGAATAATTATGACAAAATGTAGAAATTTCATTGTATCTGTTTCGTAGATCAGCACTGGAACGAATGGTTGGCATATCATGCACCTCCTTTTTATAACAAAATTATAACTAAATTTCTTTATATAGTCAACGGGTACAGGAAGAAAAACGAAAAAGAAAGAAGGGAATATCTGGCAAAAAAATGATATAAGGGTTTTTCTTATGCCAGGCGTTTCATAAGCTTTTGTTTGCTTCACCCGCTATTGATAAATATTGAATCATGGTACTTATAAAAAGAAAATGCATAATCATTACTCAAAACAGGATGGAGACTTTTGCATGTCCGTAATCCGGTATATCAACGATCTTGAGCTACCTTCTTTGGGGAGGAGCCGACCTGGTTTTGTAACAAAGAAATGCAGTCATTGCTTCGGCAATCGGCATTGCCAGCCACATACCATTCATTCCCCATATGATGGGGAGTAAAAGTAAAAACAGCAATAATAGAAAAAAAGATCGTAAAAATGTAATGACAGCTGAGAGATGTCCTTTTCCATAGGCAGTCAGGCGAATGGCAGTAAATATGTTGAGTCCTGAAAACAAATAGCCGATCCCGTACAGACGCATTCCGGATAAAGCCAGGAAATAAACCTCTGTTTTTGACGGAGCAAAGAAGGAAACTGCAAACGGGGCGGAGATATATGTAAGAGCATACATAAAAACCGGTGCTGAAGCAAAAAAACGGTAGGAGTATCGTTCCAGTTTTTTGCATATTTTCCAATTGTTATTTCCGTAAGCATAGCTTAACAGAGGAGAAATGCCCATGGAATAGCCGAAATAAACACCGATAAACAAAAACTGTAAATACATGATAATGGATACTGCTGCAATACCATTTTCTCCTGCAAGAGAGAGCGCAGTACGGTTAAATACTACCGTGGTGATGGCAATGGCAAGCTGGTCAATAAATTCAGAAGAACCGTTGAGTGCACACTTCAGACCAACCTTAAGCTGCAGATTTTTCCAGACAGGCTGCAGATGTTTTTTGTACTTTAGGAAATAAAGGATTCCAAGGGAAAAGGAAAGTACTAACCCCAATATGGTTGCCAGTCCTGCTCCAAAAACACCCATACCCATACGGGCGATAAATAGATAATCCAGTACAATGTTGGCTGCACCGCCGGCTACGGCCAGGAAAAAGCTGTATCCGGGTGAGCCGTCAGCACGAATAAAGTAGCTAAACAATTCTTTTCCGATGACTACAGGGAGTCCGGCAAGCCAGATCACTGCATAAATCCTGCAGTCCGATATGGTTGGACTGGTTGCACCCAGAAATACTAAGAGTTGAGGAAGCAGCAGAAGCATCAGCAAAGAAACTGCAGCACCTGCTCCGAGTGCGAGCACCATGCAGATAGAAAATGCCTGTCCCGCTTGTTTTTTTTCCTGGGCTCCTATGGAGATTGCTGCCATAGCGCTCCCTCCTGCGGCAAATACCAGGGCAATACCTGTGAGGATATTTACGATGGGATATACGATATTGATCGCTGCCAGAGCATTTGTCCCCACATATTGAGAAACAAAAATTCCATCCACAATGGTATATAGAGTGTTAAACAGGGATGTCAGGTAGGTAGGAAGGATAAAACGTAAGACTTTTCCAAATCGTACCTCCTTTTCGGATGCAAAAATAATTTGATTATTCATAACAGACCTCCTCTTTTAGTTATAGGATAAAGCTTCAAGGTACTTGAAGGTCAAGAGGCTGTTTGATAGAATATAGATAAGAATGAAACAGGAGATTACTATGGAGTGTGTATTTCAAATCGGTGAAATTTCAAAGTTTTTTGATATCCCGGCATCTACGTTAAGATTTTGGGAAGAGGCCGGAGTTCTTGTTCCTCATAAAAGACCGGAGAATCAGTATCGTGTGTATACGGTATCGGATTTGATGACTATTTCGGATATTTTGTTTTATAAGAGTCTGGGAATTCCCCTTAAGCAGATTCGAGACATGGAACAAATGGGAATAGAGTCTCATCAGGATATCTGTCTGCGGCAAATGGAAATGCTGCATCAGCAGCAAAGGGTACTGGAGCAGCGCATGCAAAAGCTTCAGTATCATATGGAAGCGCTGAATACAATTAGCCAGCTTCAGAAGATGAATTACAAAGAAGTTGAAATTGATGTGGACTGTATCGTTCCTTTTGAGCTGATAGAAATTGAGAAGCTGAGACAGTATATAAATAACCCTTATTTATATTCCCGTGTCCAATATTCATCCCATATTGAACAGGAGCAACGGGGACTTAGTATTACATACCGGCAAAAAGAGCAGGGAGATTACAGAAATATCATTTGGGAGAAAGAATCAGGAAGATATGTAGTATGTCTGATGAAAGAAGAGATTGCTCCGGGCTATCCAAACGATCTCCCGGAGCATCTTGCTGCAGTTCAGAAAAAATATCAAACGGGATATGTGATCAGCCGCTTTCTGGCCTGTGCTCAGGAAAATGGAAAAACTTATGATTTTTACAAAACATATATAGAAATCATGTGATCTGTTTCCTGAAAATAATACCCACCGACAATAAAATACCGTTTTTGGTGCCTGACTGGAAAAACGCAGGTACAGCATTATTTTAAAGAATTTAATTCTATGGAAGCGTTTTCCAGATCTTTTCGGATCGAAACAGACTGAGGACATACAGTTTCGCACTTGCCGCACTTCTGGCACTGATCGGCTCTGGAATCTGGGGCAAGATCCTGGAAAAATGCCTGTTTTGTCTTTTCTTTGTTTCCATACATGGAGAAGTCATTCCAGATACGGAAGTTTTTGGGGATATCTACACCAAAGGGGCAGGGCATACAGTAAGCGCATCCGGTACATCCGTTTCTGGTCCGTTTTTTTATGTTTGCCGCCACCTGTGAGACCATGGCAGCTTCTTTTTCCGTAAGCGGCTCAAAGTTTCCGAAGGTATGCAGATTGTCTTCTACCTGTTCCATGGTGGACATACCGCTTAAAACAACTTTGACATTTGGCTTGCTGGCAACCCAGCGAAGTGCCCAGGAGGAAATGCTGCTGTTCGGGCGGGCTTCGGTAAACGGTACGGTAACGTCTTCGGGAAGCTGTGCCAGGGAACCTCCCTTTACAGGTTCCATAATGACCAGAGGAATGTTAAGCTTTTCTGTCAGGGCATAGCCTCTGTCGCCTGCCTGAATGTCTGTATCCACATAATTATACTGGATCTGACAGAAATCCCAGGGACGGTAGGTGGCGATAGTTTCAAACACTTCATATTCATCATGGAAAGAGAAGCCGAAATAACGAATCTTTCCCTGCGCTTTCATTTCTTCAAAATAGGGGATCAGTCCAAGATCCAGAACAGTCTGCCATTTCTCTTTATCCAGACAGTGGAGAAGATAAAAGTCCACATATTCTACCTGAAGACGGTCAAGCTGTTCCTGAAATAATCGTTTTGCGTCATCCAGGGTTTTTACGTTCCAGACGGGAAGCTTGGTAGCCAGAAAGAAATCTTTTCGATCATATTTTTTCAGTACACGGCCAAGAAACGGTTTACTGTCGCCATTGTGATAGGGATATGCGGTATCAATGTATGTCACACCGGCAGCAATGGCAGTGTCAAGCATCTTTTCTGCCTCGGGTTCACAAATAGAGCCGTCTTTGTTCAGCGGGAAGCGCATACAGCCAAATCCCAGAAGTGAAGGAGCAATTCCAAGTTTTTCAAATTTACGATATTCCATCATTCAATCCTCCTTATCGGATACAGATAATCCATATTTTTTTAAGTATAGCATAATCAGTTGAAATCGAAAATCAATTTTTGGGATACAGGATAAAAAAAATAGGAAGTATAAAAAACAATTAACTGGAATCGGGTCTTGAAAAAAGTTGTTGACAACTTACTTAAATTAGAGTAAACTAACAATTGCGAATAAGAACGACTAAGAAAACAGCATAGATATATTCTGAAGAAAAGATTGGATAAAACAGGAGGAGTGACAGATATGAATTTGCTGGAAGCGAAAGAGGGAGAAGAGTATACGGTAAAAGAGATTATGGCAGACGATGAAGAATTAACTGCTTTTTTGTTTTCTCTTGGCTGTTACAGCGGCGAACCGATCACTGTAGTGTCTCATTTAAAAGGGGGATGCGTAGTCTCGATTAAAGATGGACGCTATAATATGGATACTGATCTGGCGAAAACTATTTCAATATAAAAAAGTGAAAAGATTATTTTTTTTACACATGGATTAGTTGGCACTAACTATTGCCAGGAAGTATGACCCAATACAGAAGGAGGGAACAGGATTATGAGAATTGCGTTTGCAGGAAATCCAAACAGTGGAAAGACCACTATGTACAACGCGCTGACCGGCAGAAATGAACGTGTCGGAAACTGGGCAGGTGTTACTGTTGAAAGAAAGGAAAGCCCGATCAAAAAAAGCTGCTATGCAGGGAATGAGGAAATAATCGCAGTGGATCTGCCGGGAGCTTATTCCATGTCTCCGTTTACATCAGAGGAGAGCATCACAAGTGCATATGTGAAAAACGAAAAACCGGATGCGATCATTAACATCGTAGATGCAGCGAACCTCAGCAGAAGCCTGTTTTTTACCACACAGCTGCTGGAACTGGGAATTCCGGTAGTTGTAGCTTTGAATAAAAGTGACATTGTCAGTAAAAAGCAGACACAGATCGATGAGAAGCTTCTGGCTGAAAAGCTGGGGTGTCCGGTAATAAAAACAGTTTCCACATCATCCGGTCACGAGGATCTGAAAGAAGCGGTCCAGGCAGCAGTTGCTGTAAAGGGAAAAGGCCAGAAGGCTCCGTATCTTCAGCCGGATATTGATCTGAAGAACAAGGAAGCAGTAGAGGCAGCCGACAGAAAGCGGTTTGATTTTGTAAACGGTATTGTAAAGCAGGTTGAAAAGAGAAAGATCTTTACAAAGGATAAGAATATCCAGGACAGGATCGACAGCATGATTACCCACAAGATCATTGGGATTCCGATTTTTGTAGCCGTGATTTTCCTTGTGTTTTACATATCTCAGACAACGCTTGGAACCTGGATCGCAGACTGGCTGGTAGGATGGATCGAAACCTTCCAGGGCTGGGTCGGCGGACTGCTGGAAAATGCAAATCCTCTTTTATATGCAGTTCTTGTTGATGGAATCATTGGTGGTGTAGGAGCAGTTGTGGGATTTCTTCCTCTTGTTATGGTCATGTATTTTCTGATCGCACTTCTGGAAGACTGTGGTTATATGGCAAGAGCAACGGTAGTTCTGGACCCGATTTTTAAAAGAGTTGGTCTTTCCGGAAAATCAGTGATTCCTATGGTGATCGGTACCGGCTGTGCCATTCCGGGAATTATGGCATGCCGTACCATCCGGAATGAAAGAGAGCGCCGTACAACAGCTATGCTGACTCCGTTTATGCCCTGCGGAGCAAAAATTCCGGTTATTGCATTGTTTGCAGGGGCGTTTTTTGCAGATGCATGGTGGGTTTCCGGAACTATGTATCTGGCAGGGATTCTTCTGGTGCTTTTAGGCGCACTGCTTGTAAAAAAAATCACCGGACAGAGGTACAGAAAGTCCTTTTTTATCATTGAGCTTCCGGAATATAAGCTTCCAAGCCTGAAAAGAGCATGCGCCTCCATGCTGGAGCGGGGAAAAGCCTATATTGTAAAGGCAGGTACGATCATTCTGGTCTGCAACACAGCTGTACAGATCATGCAGAGCTTTAACTGGCAGTTCCGGCTTGTGGAAGAAGGTGCGGAGGGAACGTCAATTCTGGCATCGATTGCGCATCCATTTGCAATCCTGTTCATCCCTCTTGGATTCGGGGTATGGCAGCTGGCAGCAGCGGCTGTAACAGGATTTATTGCAAAGGAGAATGTGGTTGGTACACTGGCAGTTGTTTATGGGATTACAAATCTGATCGATACGGATGAACTGGCGCTGGTGGGAAGCGGAAGCGAAGTGGCAACGATCATGGGACTTACCAAAGCAGCTGCTCTGGCATATCTGATGTTTAACCTTTATACACCACCATGCTTTGCAGCTCTTGGAGCCATGAATTCAGAGATGAAAAGCGGAAAATGGCTGTTTGGAGGAATCTGTCTGCAGCTTGCGACCGGCTATACGGTAGCATTTCTGGTGTACCAGATCGGAACAATCGTGACAACCGGTTCCCCCGGCACGGCATTTGTTCCCGGACTGATCGCTGTACTTATCTTTGCTTTGATTATTTTGTGGAGGATCCGCAAATCGGAAAAGGAATTTACAATGGAATACAGTTTGCATTCTGCACGGTCATAAACAGCAGATCAGCAGCAGGCGGAACCTATGGTGTTTCGCCTGTTTTTGCTGTGCGTGAAAAAAACGGTGTAAAAAAGAGTTTCTTGACAAAGGTACGAAATCATACTAATATAAAGGTACGATTTCGTACCAGGAGGAAACGTGATGGATCAGAAACACTTAAATAAAATACGGAAGATCAATTATCTGATCTCGGAAATGGATGCACTGTATCATCTGGCATCTTTAAAGATGGGGATTTCGGACAGTGTTTCCATTGTTCTGTATACGATTTATGATTCAGGAAACGGATGTCTGCTCAGTGACGTTTATAAAAAATCTGGAATCAGCAAACAGACAGTAAATTCAGCTGTCCGCAAGCTGGAAACAGAGGCGATCCTTTATCTGGAGCAGCATACGGGGAGAAGCAAAAGGATTTTTCTCACTGACAGGGGAAAGACGTTTGTTCGGGAAACGGTAGCAAGACTTTATGAAGCAGAAGCCGGGGCTTTTGATACCTGGAGGGAAGAAGAGGTGAATACTTATATAAATCTGATGAAAAAATACGCAGACTGTCTCCGACAGCAGATCGACAGACTGTAAGGAGGCCGGACATGCATATTCGACTTTCAGATCATTTTACTTACAGGAAACTTCTTATATTTACCTTTCCTTCGATCGCAATGATGATCTTTACATCCATTTACACAGTGGTGGATGGATTTTTTGTATCTAATTTTGCGGGAAAAACGCCATTTGCAGCTGTCAACCTGATCATGCCGGTTCTTCTTATTCTGGGAACCGTGGGATTTATGTTTGGGACAGGCGGCACCGCTATCGTGGCAAAAACCTGTGGAGAAGGTGATATAAAGAGAGCAAACAGTTATTTTTCTTTATTTGTTTATGTGGCTTTTGTGGCTGGAGTGGTTCTGGCTGTTCTGGGAATTATTTTTGCCCGTCCCATAGCGGAAGTACTGGGGGCTTCCGGTCAGCTTCTTTCCGACTGTGTGGTTTACGCCAGAATCATTCTTCTTGCATTGCCTTTTTTTGTTCTGCAGATGATGTTCCAGAGCTTTTTTGTGGCGGCAGAAAAACCGAACCCTGGTCTTGGAGTAACGATTACCTCCGGTGTGACAAACATGCTGCTGGATGCAGTTCTGGTGCTCCTGCTTCCGCAGGAGTATAAGCTGGCGGGAGCTGCCACAGCTACTGCCGTCAGCCAGACCATTGGAGGAGTGATCCCTCTTTTTTATTTTTTTAGAGAAAACAGCAGTATCCTGCGGCTTGGAAAAACAGAATATCAGGGCAGTGTGATCCTGAAAGCCTGCATAAACGGTTCCTCTGAATTTATGAGTAATGTTTCCATGAACGTTGTGGGGATTCTTTATAATATCCAGCTTATGAAATATGCAGGAGAAAACGGAATCGCGGCATATGGTGTGATGATGTATGTAAGCATGATCTTTTCCGCTGCATTTATAGGTTATTCCATTGGAACAGCTCCGGTGATCAGTTATCATTATGGGGCGGGAAATTCGTCAGAACTGAAAAACCTGCTTCGCAAAGGCCTGCTCCTCATGGGTGTTTTCGGATTGAGTATGTCTGTTTCGGCGGAAGTGTTTGCAGTACCTCTTTCCAGAATCTTTGTTGGGTATGACAGGAAGCTTCTGGAACTTACGGTTTCCGGATTTCAGATTTTTGCTCTGTCATTTCTGTTTATGGGATTTGGCATTTTTGCCTCCGGTTTTTTTACCGCCTTAAACGATGGTGTTACCTCTGCGGTCATTTCTTTTTTAAGGACACTTGTATTACAGACCGCAGCAGTTATGATCCTGCCTGTATTTATGGAAATCAACGGAGTCTGGATCTCCGTTGTTGCTGCAGAGTTTATGGCTGTGATACTGGGTGCTGTATTTCTGATAGGAAAAAGGAACAGATACCATTATTAGTACGTATGTTTGGCAAAAAGGGGGATGTATTATGTGGATGCTTTATGCAGTTGGGTCTTCTTTTTTTGCAGGGATTACCGCAATTCTTGCAAAGTGTGGAATTAAAAAAACGGATTCAGATGTGGCGACTGCGATCCGGACAATTGTGGTTCTTGTATTTTCGTGGCTGATGGTACTGATCACCGGAAGTGGAAAGGGCATTGCACAGATCAGTGAAAAAACACTGTTATTTCTTATTCTGTCCGGTCTTGCTACCGGCGCTTCCTGGATCTGTTATTTCCATGCGCTTCAGAAAGGGGACGTCAATAAAGTCGTACCCATTGATAAATCCAGCACGGTCCTGACTATTTTACTGGCGCTGATCTTTCTTGGGGAAGGCATCAGCGTGGGAAAAATAGCAGCAGTGGTTCTGATCGGCGGAGGCACGCTTCTGATGATCGACAGAAAAGATACGGGTGCGAAGCAGGAAAACCAGAAAGACTGGCTGATCTACGCGGTTCTCTCAGCGGTTTTTGCCAGCCTGACCGCTATTTTGGGAAAAATAGGAATACAGGGTGTGGAATCCAATCTTGGAACAGCTATCCGTACCACAGTGGTACTTGTGATGTCATGGCTGATGGTATTTATTACCGGAAAGGGAAAGGAGATCCGCAAAACGGACAGAAAGGAATTAGGGTTTATCACCCTGTCTGGTCTTGCCACAGGCACATCCTGGCTGTGTTACTACAGGGCGCTTCAGGATGGTCCGGCTAGTGTAGTCGTGCCTGTTGATAAACTGAGTATTCTGGTCACGGTGTTATTTTCCTGGCTGGTATTTCATGAAAAGCTGTCAAAAAAGTCTGCTCTGGGACTGGGATGCATGGTAGGAGGAACCCTTCTTCTGACGATGCTGTGAAAAAAATGATCCAGAAGAAATCGCTGTATTGCTATCCGGTGATGCATTTGATAAAATATGGAAGTATTATGTCAAAAATGTTTGATGAGGTGAACAGATGAGTGAAACTATGATCAGGATCGTATCACCGGAGGATGCGAAAGAACTTCTGGATATTTATGCTCCATATGTCAAAGATACCGCCGTGACTTTTGAATATACAGTGCCGTCTTTGGAAGAATTTACAGAAAGAATTCGCCATACGCTGGAGAAATTTCCTTATCTTGCTGCGGTACGGGATGGGGAAATGATAGGTTATGTGTATGCTGGACCGCTCCATCCGAGGGCGGCCTATGCCTGGTCGGCAGAGACGTCTATTTATGTAAAAAAAGATAAAAAACATACGGGAACAGGAAAATTGCTCTATGAGGCATTGGAAAAAGTCCTGAAAGAACAAAAAATCCTCAGTGTGAATGCATGTATCGCTTATCCGGAAACAGAAGATGAATATCTGACAAAGGACAGTGTTAAATTCCATCATCATATGGGATATGAGATGGTAGCAGAATTTCATAAATGTGCATATAAATTTGATCATTGGTACAATATGGTATGGATGGAAAAGCATATCGGGGATCATATAGAGAATCCGGCAGCGCCCAGAACTTTTGGAGAAGTGAGAGGGAGATTTTGCCAATGGGAAAAATGAATGTACGGACCAAAATGAGAAATATCGAATTTATTCGTATTTTTTTTGCAATAAGTATTGTATATTTCCATCTGCTTCATTCATTTATGATCCCTTTTACAGATGAAACTGCTGCTTATCAGGAACTGGCCCTGCAGTCAAGGTATGCGAAATATATCGTGGAATGCTTTTTTATCATGTCAGGATATTTTTTGTACAGATCTATTTTGGCAGATCCAGGACAGAAAACGTTGGATTTTGTAATGAAAAAGTGGATTCGCCTCTGGCCGGTTCTTGCAGTGTCTACGATTCTTTCTGTTGTATTTTTGGATGTTTCTCTACAGGAAGGGTTTCTGAACCTTTTTTTCCTGCAGTCTACCGGACTGACTACCGCCTGGACCGGACTGAACTGGTATATATCTGCCTTTTTCTTTGCGGAGATTTTTTATTTTATGATGTACAAGGCTATGAAAAATTCAGCCGCAATGAAGTTTCTGATCTGCCTGATCGTGTACTTTGGTTATACGCTGAATCTTGTGTATACAGAGGGCGGATTTGCACGGAAAGTGATTTATGGTGTGTTCAGTCTTGCTATGGCAAGGGCTGTGGCAGGTGTCGGATTGGGATACCTTCTTGGAAATTTTTATGATGCATTAACAGAAAAGTGGAAGACACAGTATGCAGATCGTTTCAAAGTCAATATAGTTACGATCCTGGTCACGGTTACAGAAATTGGAAGCTTTTCTTTTTTGCTTCTGGATTTTTTTGCAGGGAAAAGGGCAGGGAAAAATCAGTTTGTGGTGGTTCTTTTGTTTTCTGCTTTCTTTTTCTGCATGCTGACAGAAAAAGGCTTATTTTCTAAAATGATCGGCAGACTTCTCATATGTAAGCTTGGAAAGTATGCGTATTCTATTTATGCGATGCAGGAAATTGCTTTTTATATCCTGGAAAAAACCTTTTGGAAAAATACGGAATTTCTGAAGACGCATGTGGCGGCATCTTTGATGATTTCTATGGCGTTTGCGGCGGTGACGGGAGCAGTGGTGTATCATCTGATAGAAAAACCAGCATCAGAACTGGGGAAAAAGCTTTTATTATAGAAGAACAAAAAGGGACGAATGAAAAAGTTCAGTTTAAAACAGAGTTTTAGAAAAGCTTCAGGAACATATCCGGTTTATAGAAAATATACAAGACATATCATAAAAATTTCTTTGTTTTTATATACTTTTATGATATAATATAAAAAATATATAAAAACAAGGAGGGAAATTATGAGTAAGAAAAAAACATGGCTCATAATGTTGGTTTTCGTATTAGGTCTAATCCTGACACCGGCATTGAGTCAAAAAACGGTACAGGCACAAAGTGGCAGTACAACAGAAGCAAAAGTCCGCAATGGCTGGGTTACCTATGGTCAGCACCGCTACTATTATCGTAATGGAAGACCGGTAACAGGCTGGATTACTCTGGATGGCAAACGATTTTATTTTAATCGTTATGGACAGTCTGTAACAGGATGGCTGCACATTGACGGACATCATTATTATCTGAACCAATATGGAAGATGTCTGACAGGCTTCCAGAAGATCGGGAAGTACAGATATTATTTCCATAAAACATATGGGTTTGCATTAACCGGTTGGAATTCTATTAGTGGAAACAGATATTACTTTGACAGCCAGGGCCGTGCAATTTACGGATGGTTAAACCAGAATGGGCATAGATACTATCTGAACAGCTATGGAAGAATATATACAGGTTCTCAGAAAATTGGAAATTACAGATATTTCTTCCATAAAAAATATGGTTATGCATTAACCGGCTGGAATACCATTAATGGATATAAATATTATTATGATTCTCTGGGACGGGCTGCTACTGGCACCAGAACCATCAATGGAATCAGATATACATTTAATGGATATGGCAGAGTGATTCGTACAAGTAATCCTGTAGTATATCGTGCAGTTGTGATCGGAGAGGCAGATTATCCGGGCTATTCCAGCGATCTTTGGGCATGCGGAAATGATGCAAGAGCCATGAGAGATATGCTGAAGAGAACAGGATATACTACCGTTCAGACAGTAATCGATGCTTCTGAGTACAGAGTTCGCAGTCAGATCAGCAGTACATTTGCATCAGCAGACAGCAATGACGTATCCCTGTTCTATTATACAGGTCATGGATCCAGTGACGGCTCCCTGATCACTACAGATTACGGTGCGATTTCTCCAAGCAGACTGGCATCCTGGCTGAAACAGGTACCGGGAAATGTTGTTGTAATGCTTGACAGCTGCTACAGCGGCAGAGTGATTGACAAAGCTCTGGGAGCAAAGGCTGTAGATGCGAAGGATGGAGCAAACATGTTTAACAGCAGTGTGGTTGCTGCATTTAATGAAGCGGAAGCAGAAGTAGCAAAAGCCGGACCTATGTCTAACAGCAAATTTAAGGTTCTGACTGCATGTTCTCAGTATGAACTTTCATGGGCAAGCCAGTCCAGAAGCTTCTTTAGTGATGCTCTTGTTTCAGGTGTTGGATTTACTTATGGCGGATCCAGACTTTCTAAAGCTCCGGCAGACACTAATAAGGATAAAAAACTTACTCTGAAAGAATGTTATAACTATACAAGAAAACGGTGCGGAAACAGGCAGCACGTACAGTGCTATCCAAGTAACAGTGGATTTAAACTGTTCCAGAGATAAACAGATGTAAAAATGATCCCCGATCCTTTCGAAATGAAGGATCGGGGATTTTTTACTTGTGAAAACAAGATTTAAGAATAATTCTGCCACGTTTAAAGAGATTTCCAGATTCGATCAGGATGTTCTCTTTTGTTCGTGATAACAAGAGAGAATGGTAATGCCAGTAATGTTTTTTTGCTGCAGATGGTACCGGGAAGGCTGCTTCTGCTGTCAGGTTTCGGAATCTTACTGTATGAGAGCCGCAAGTCATGCAGAGTTCCAGGGCAGAGGCTTTTTTTAGGTCCTGATAGGGAAGAAAGACCTGGAAATTATAAAAACATGCCAGCATATTACCATGATAACGAAAGACACGGTCAGGATCTTTCTGAAAACTGCAGGAAAATTTTAATGGCTGCTCCTTTGTCCTCAACCGGATAAAAAATTCATGAGGCGTTGGATAGTGTGAAGCTGTTTTGGCAGATCCGCACAACAAAAATCCGTCCTTTTGGGGCTCCAGTTTCTGGAGCTTAACCATATAGGAGGACATGGGAAAAGTAATGGTATCTCCGTAGCGGTATTGATAATCCTCCTCTTTATATTCCAAAGTTCCGAAAGCTGCTCCATATTTTGTGCGGATAACCAGATCTTTCTGCTCTTTGGAAAGGTTCTTTTGCTCTAAAATAACAGAGTCACTGATATAGGACAGACATTCTTTTAAAAGTGCATAGAACTCTTTTTTTTCTGACGAAGTCAGAACATGTTCCGGGAATTCTTCCATACGGAAGCGGCTTTGCAGATCATACATCATATGAAACTGGACAAATGGAGGTACGGTATCATATTGGGCAAGTGCCTGCTGGGCAGACCAGAGTACATACTCTTTCAGACAATTCAGATACCATTCTTTATGCAGCTTGGAGCCGTTTAGAGCGGAACTCATATTTTCCCGGCATCGATAATAGTAACGTGCCTGGGGAACAATGCCATATCGGGGATTTTTTAGAAAAAGTCCCATAATGGCTCTGGCATCTTCTGCATATCGCAGAGAAGTACTAAAAAAATCTGGTGTCAGTACTTCTTTTTTGAAAAAAGCAGAAGCTGCAGATAGCTGTACAAAGGAATATTTTTGATTGAGGTCAACAAGAAGGTTCTTATTGCCTGCAAATTTATAATTAAGTCGATGAGGCTGTTCTTTTTTTTCAAAAAAGTAAATCGGAATAGACACAAGATCCACGGTTTTTTCTATTGTTATAAAATACTGGTAGACGGAAGATAAGGTGTCCGGGGATAACTTGTCATCAGAATCCATAAAATTGATGAATCTGCCTTCTGCCACTGCGATTCCCGCATTTCTGGCAGAGGAAACTCCACCATTTTCCTTATGGATCACTTTAATATTATCTGGATATTTTTTTTGCCAGAAGTCACAGATGGAGCCAGAGGAATCTGGTGATCCATCGTCGACAAGAATCAGTTCTACAGAGTCCTCGAAACCAATATCCTGTGTGAGGATACTCTGAATAGCATCTTCCAGATATTTTTCTGCATTGTATACTGCAGATATGATAGAAAATTTAAATCGATGTTCTGCCATAGAGGATCTCCTTGTACGAATAATATATACACTAATCCTACCATAAGAAGATACACCGCGTACAATAATTACGCGTATATAACACAAAATTAATCCTTTATCAATTAGTTTCCTGATAGAAAAATGAAAATGAAACAAAATTGTAATATAGCGAAGAGTATGAATTGCCAAGGTTTTTATTCTATGATACAATACGGATTGAAAATATAATGGACAGGAAAGGCTCAGATTGGAGGAAAGCATGTGTAAGAACCAAAATACCGTTGTTTCTGTGATTATTCCTACATTTAATGTGGAGAAATATATAGAGCAGTGTTTGCGTAGTCTTCAGGAGCAGACTTTTCGTGAGTTTGAGATTATATGTATAGATGATGGATCTTCGGATCGTACAGTAGAGATTATCAAGAAGATTCAGACAGAAGATGACAGGGTCCGTCTGATTGAGAATCCTCACTGCGGACGTGCAGGGGTGATGAGAAATATCGGATTGGAAAAAGCCATTGGAGAGTATTGTCTTTTTTTGGATGCGGATGATTTTTTTGAAAAAGAAATGATTGACCAGGTCTATGCAAAGATGGAGGAAGATCAGGCAGATCTTTGCTTGTTCGACGCAAGATTATATAATGAAAAGTCAAAAAAATACAAAAATATCGATTACATTCTGCAAAAAGACTATCTTCCGGAAGTGATCCCCTTTGAGGGGAAAACATCTCCTTATATTTTTAATGTAACAAGCGGTTGTCCGTGGAGCAAAATGTTCAAAAAAAGTCTGATCGATACAGAACAGATACGGTTTATGGATCTTCCCAGAAGCAATGATGTATACTTTGTATTCCTTGCAATGGTTCTTGCAAAGAGAATTACGGTGGTTCCACAGGTGTTTGTAAATTACCGGCAGTCAGGAGAAAGCCTTCAGGCTAACAATGCAAGATCCCCCTGGAACTGGTATGAAGCGCTGAAAGAACTAAAAACAGAACTGTTGAGACGGGGGCTGTATGAAGAAACGGAGAAGAGCTTCCGGAATCTGGCGTTTGGAGTCAGCATTTATACGCTTTGTTCATTGAAATCAGCAAAGGCTTTTTCAGAGGTATATGAAAAGCTTCGAGAGGAAATTTTTCAGGAGTTTGATCTGGAGGATTTTCAGAAAGAAGATTGTTATTCTTATAATGAAAAGAAATATGATATTTATTGTGATATGTGCCAATATGATGTAAAGGAATATATGTTTCGCGAGATTATGGGACTGAAGGAAGAAAAATCGTATTGGGTCAAACGGGCAAAAAAAGCAGAGCAGGAGTTAGATGCTTTGAAAGCAAGCACCACGTTTAAAACCGGCAGAACACTTCTGGCTGTGCCTCGAAAGTTAAAGAAAATGATAAAGCATTGAGTGAAACATAGAGGTTATGGAGGAAAGAATCAGAATGAAGTTTAAATTGGGTACAGGCTCTCAAAATCATAAGGGAATCCTGGTTTCCGTAGTTGTTCCTATATGTAATGTGGCAAAATATTTAACGGACTGTCTGGACAGTATTTGTGCACAGACTTTAAACAATATTGAAATTATCTGTGTAGACGACTGTTCAAAGGATCGTTCAGCAGAAATATTGAAAGAATATGCGGCAAAAGATTCCAGGATCGTTCCGATATTTCATACGGAAAATCTGAGTACTTCTCAGGCAAGAAAAGATGGAGTGGCAGTATCCAGAGGAAAGTATATCATGTTTGTGGACGGCGATGATCAGCTGCATCCACAGGCATGTGAAAAAGCATATAAAGCCATTGAAAAATATCGTACGGATATGGTTCAGTTCGGGACGGAAATTATAAACTGTGCAGGTGTACCTCAGGAACGTATCGAGATGAATCAGAAGCTTCTGGAACCATATATGGAAGGAAAGATTGAAGAAGATGATCTGATTCATTCATGCTGGACAGACAATCTGTTTGGATATAGTTTATGGAATAAAATTTATAATGGAGAAATCTGCCGCAAAGCGTTCCAGCAGGTAAAAGATGGTTCATACCCCAAGGCGCAGGATCTGTATGCATTTTTCTTGATCGCATATTATTCCAGAACCTACATGGGGATCGAAAGTCAGTTGTATCGTTATCGATTTGGTCTTGGAGTGACTGGAAGTAATTTTATATCAAGTGAAAAATTTGAAATTCTTCTCACAGAAAAAAGAGTATGGGAAGCTCTTGTGGAATTTGTCAGTGAGAAGGGAGAGATGGAGAAGTATCAGCCTGTTCTGGATGTTATTTTTGATCATTTTCTTGGAGATTGTGCAGGTCGTTGGGCGAGAAATCTTCAAATCGAGAACCTTTCAGAGTGTTTTCAGCGCTTAACTGCTGTATGGGGGCTTGGAAAAGTAATTAGCAAGCTGGCAGAACAGAATTGGGAAAAAGCGGCAAATGTTGCTGAAAAGCTTGCGGAAGCAGAACAGTTTACTCATAAAAAACGTCCTGCAGATAAACAAAAAACAGTTGCCATGTATTATCGTTCTATAAAAAATGGCGGTGCGCAGCGTGTGGCAGCTGCTTTGTGCAACATTTGGGCAGAAAGAAAAGATGCTCAGGGAAATCCGCTGTATAGAGTGGTTTTGATTACGGATGAGGAAGAAGAAAAGAATTCTATTCAGGAATATCATCTGAGTCCTCTTGTAGAAAGAGATTATATTCCCCCTGTTACCAGATCTACAGAAGGACTATATACCAATCGATATCTGGCCTGGGAGAGGGTGATCCGGGAACATCACATTGATATAGTGGTGACTGGTATGTGGGTAGATGCATGTACCTTGTGGGATATGCTTAGCGTTAAGGGACAGCCTTCCAAACCTGCTTTTGTACTTCACTGCCATAGTTTTACCTGTGTACCCTACAGGTTCCAGGGAGATAAGTTTGCAGAACTGGTCTATGATTATCAGATCAGCGACGGTGTTGTGACATTGTCGGAAACAGACCAGAGATTAGTCAGCTGCTTTTCAGATCATTCAAAATATATCACGAATCCAATTTCTTTTACAGTGGAATCTACGGTTCTTACAGAAAGAAAAGAAAATACTCTTGTCTGGGTAGGCAGGATCTCTCAGGAAAAGCAGCCGATAGATGTTGCTTACATGATGGCTCATGTTGTAAAAAAAGTGCCTGATGCAAAATTATACTTGATCGGTCATGGAAATGAAGTACTTACAGAAGAATTGAAGCAGGTGATTGAACAATTAGGAATTCAGGATAATTTGATTTTAACAGGCTTTACCTTAGCGGTGGAACAATACTATCGGAGGGCATCTGCTTTTATAGTAACTTCAGAATATGAGGGATTTCCTATGGCATTCAGCGAAGCGATGTCTCATGGAGTTCCGGTTGTAACTTATGATCTGCCATGGCTTACGCTGACCAGAGATGGAAGAGGAATTATTTCGGTACCTCAGAAACGTCCGGATCTTCTGGCGAAGGAAGTGATCCGTCTTCTGGAAAATCCAGATTTGGGTGAGCAGATTGGCCTTCAGGGAAGAGAACAGGTTGAAGAGCTGGAAAAAACAGATATTGGAAAACAATGGGATGATTTTTTTGTGGAGATATCTGTGGAAGGTGCCGGGGAATCGAAGAGAAATCCAGATGAAATAGAAGCAGTATTACTGAAATATATGACTTTATATGCAAAAATCGGGAAAGATACAAAAACGGAAAATCTGGAGAAACGGATCAAGTCTTTGCGCCGAAGTAATAAAAAACTGAAAGAAAAAAATAAAGCAGTAAAGAAAACGTTAACTTTCCGTATCGGAAAAACAATTATGTTTTTACCAAGAGCAGTTGTGAGAGTGTTAAAATCTTTTATCAGAAAAGATAAGAAAGAGGCATGATATGAAACGGGAATCAGCAGGGAAAAAAAGTTTGCTTTTTCTGATGTTCTTTGCAGTTATTTTATTACTGAGCAGCAGAACTGTGGAAGCTGCACCAAAAAAATACCGGGTTATTTTTGCAGACGCGAAAGGAAAAGTTTCTTCGGAAAGATTTCGAAGATGGTCCTGCACTGAGGAAAAGAATACCTGTATTACACTTCCGGAGGTTTCTGCTTCCGGATACCGGTATTACTGGGTGTTGAAAAAAGATCAGAAAGAAAAATTTTACGATCCGGGGGATCGCTTTCGGGTAAAAGAAAATACAAAATTCTGTCTTCGCAGATATAAATTATATCAGATCCGATTTTATAATCACAGTGGAGAACGAGAATATACGGAGAAGAGAAAGATTCTGCATAAAGGTCAGTCGGTGCTTCTTCCTTCTGTACCAGGCGGAAAAACTTACAGAGGAATCGGATGGACAAGTACGATAAAAGGAAACAATGTCCGAAGAACCGGAACAAAGGTCAAAGTAACCGGAAATATGAAGTTTTATGCAGCTGTAGAAAAAACAACCTCCGTAACGCTTAACTATTCCAATGGAAAATTATATCGCAGGATCTATACTTCATCGCAGAAGGCACCTGTATTTCCTGCAGTAGGACTGAAAAATGGAGATATGGTTCTGGGGTGGTCCAGAAAGAGAGGAAAGATTACTGATCCGGATTATATGGCAGGAGATCGGATCCCATCAAAAACAGGAACCTATTATATGGTAGTATTTCCTAAAGAAAACGATCACAGACCTGCCAGTCTGTATCAGCCAAAACGTTATGACAAAGTATTCTGGGTAGGGGATTCCAGAACCGTGGGGATTTCGGAACTGATCGGGAAAGAGGTATCTCCGGATGTTCGTTTTATCTGCAGGGGAGGGAAAGGACTGAAATGGTTCCAGGAAACAGCATTCAAACAGTTATATTCTCAGGTGAAAAAACTGCCGAAACAGGAAAAGAAGGCTGTGATCATCAATCTGGGCGTAAACGATATTTATAATATAAATTCTTATATTCGGGTTATGCCGGGATATGCCAGAAAGCTGAAAGCTTATAACTGCAGCATGTATTACATGTCTGTAAATCCTGTAAACAGCGCTATGATGAAGCATTATTATCCATACAGAACCGAGCAGAAGGTGAATGATTTCAATCAGAGGATTTATCAAAGTCTCTGTACGGGAAGGTCAAGAACGTTTACTTATATGGACTGCTGCAGCTACATGAAAAAGAACGGGTGGATCAGCAATCGTTATGATAAAGGAATACGGGATGGTCTTCATTATTCGAATGCAACATCATTAAGAATCTATCAGTACGGCATGAAAATGCTGGATAAAAAATAGGAGAGAGTGCAGAGAAAGGAACAAAAATGAAACGTGTAATCACTTATGGAACTTTTGACCTTCTTCATTATGGACATATTAATCTTTTGCGCAGGGCGAAACAGCAGGGAGATTATCTGATCGTGGCTCTGTCCACCGATGAATTCAACTGGAATGAAAAGAGAAAAAAATGCTATTTTTCTTATGAAAAAAGGAAACAGCTTCTGGAAGCAATCCGCTATGTGGACCTGGTGATCCCGGAAGAGAGCTGGGAGCAGAAGCGTACAGATGTAAAAGAATATCATGTAGATACCTTTGTAATGGGGGATGACTGGGAAGGGAAGTTTGACTTCTTAAAAGAAGAAGGCTGTGAAGTGATTTATCTTCCCCGTACACCGGAAATTTCCAGCAGTCAGATCAAAGAAGACCTGCATGCAAAACAAGAAAAACAAGAGTAAGAACTGGCCGGGATCATTTCCCGGTCAGTTTTTCTAAGGAAGAAAAACGATAGCCCATTTCTTCCCACCTGGTAA
Organism: Lachnospiraceae bacterium; assembly: GCA_021771755.1. Taxonomy (GTDB): domain Bacteria; phylum Bacillota; class Clostridia; order Lachnospirales; family Lachnospiraceae; genus Blautia_A. Next base: position 20,549 of record JAETOL010000018.1, read on the forward strand.
GAAGTTCATCCAGAATTGCTGCATTGGTAGAGGAAGTATTGTGAAGGAGAACAATGGCTCCGGGATGTATCCGTGTCAGAAGTTTATCAAACGCTTCTTCTCTGGAAGGCTGCTGATCCTGGAGCCAGTCTACATAGGCCAGACTCCAGAAAAAGGTGGAATACCCCAGATCTTTGGCCATAGACAGGTTTTGCGTATTGTAAATACCTTGAGGCGGACGATAGAATTTTGTCATTTCTTTTCCTGTGGTTTTCTTATAAAGTTCTTCTACCTGCTGCAGTTCGTTCTGAAAGGAATTTTTGTCTGCGATACGTGACATATCCGGATGCGTCATCGTATGATTTCCAATTGTATGACCTTCCGAAACAATTCGCTGTATCAGATCCGGATGATCTGAAATAAAGTTTCCCACAACAAAAAAAGTGGCCGGAGCCTGGTGTTTTTTCAGAGCATCCAGTATGGCTGGGGTGTTTCCATTTTCAAAGCCTGCATCAAAAGTAAGATAAAGTATTTTCTCAGTAGTGTCCTGGGCGAAATAAGCATTATATTCTTTTAGTTCTTCAATGGAGGCGTTTCCAATGGGACGCTGTCCTTCTTTCTGAAAGCTGAGTCCCCAACTGTCAGATGAGGCGGAAAGAATTGAAGATCCCGAAGTTTCTGAAAAATTCTGAGATGGATCAGAATTATGGCTAAGCCAGGTAACAAGGCTTCCGGCACATGAGCCAAGCAGAAAAGCGCCGGCCAGGATGGCAGCTGCTCTGCATCCCCGGGAATAGCGGGTAAAGATGGAACTGATAAGGGTATGTGATTTCCTCATGATTTCTCCGGTGGATTTTTTTATAGTATATGAATAAGAAGAAAAGAATACTACTTCAAAAACATTGAATGGGATGACAGCAGGGCAGCGATAAATATAACGAAAATATGAAGGAAAGATGAAGTTTGTATTGAACTTTGTTGAAAAAACTGCTATAGTGGTTTTGGATATACGTATTGAGCAACGTCTTTGATAAAAGAAAAAATAAGGAGTTGTATTATGAGACAAATTTCAGGCAAATGGAAAGGCGTATTTTTCCTGATGATCTTATCGACATTTTTGTTTTTTGGAGGAAGCAGAGAAGTTTCCGCTGCCTCTAAATGCAGGGTCATTTTCGCAAATGCGCAGGGAGTGGTATCTACCGATACATACCGTGATTGGGCGAAGACGGTAGAGGCAGGAGATTGGATTAAGCTTCCGAAGTATTCCCAGTCCGGTTACCGATGCTATTGGGTTCTGAAAAATGGCAACAAAACTTTAAAATATAATCCAGGCGCCAATTATAAAGTGACAAAAAACACCAAGTTCTGTCTTTATCGTTATAAGCTTTATAATATATGCTTTTATACAGAGAATGGAAGAAAAGAATATCTCAGTATGAGAGAGCAGGCTGTCAAAGGACAGTATATCACACTTCCTTCTGTGCCTCATGGTGCGTCAAATAAAGGTTTGGGATGGGCTTCTACTGTAAGAGGAAAAAATTATAAAAAGGCCGGTACAAAGGTAAAAGTTACCGGAAATATGAGATTTTATCCGATCACACAGAAGATCACAGGTGTGAATCTGAGAGCCTATAATGGAAAACTCTGGAGAGTTGTTGCTACGGATTCCGGTAAAAGCCCGGTATTCCCGTCTGTAAATCTGGGAAGTGGCAATATGTGCCTGGGATGGTCAAGGACAAAAGGTAAGACTACGGATCCGGACTATTTACCAGGAGATAAGATCCCTTCTAAATCCGGAAATTATTACATGGTGGTTTTTGGAAAACATATGGAACAGAAACCATCAGTTATAAGAAAACCGGAAAATCACGATATGGTATATTTTGTTGGAGATTCCAGGACTTATGGAATGCAGAGAGCGTTGAGTAACTCTGCTCCTTCAAATGTAGATTTTGTGGCGAAGGGGCAGCAGGGACTGGAATGGTTTCAGGATAAAGGGTATGAAATGCTCTTGTCAAAGGTGAAGACGGTTTACCGTAATTCCCAGGGAAGAGCAAAGCAGGCTGTGATCATTAATTTTGGTGTGAACGATCTTTATAAATATAAAGAGTATAGCAGCTATATGCGCAGAGTCGCTGTAAACCTTAAGAAGAATTATAAATGTGATATGTATTACATGTCTGTCAATCCGGTCAATAGTGCCATGATCAGCAGTTATGGAGCTGGAAAAAGAACAGAAGGACAGGTAAACTTCTTTAACAGAAATCTTATCTCTACTTTGTGCAGTGGAAAGAATAAATATTTCACTTATATTAACACCTGTGCATTTCTTCAGAAATACGGATGGATCAGTGATAAGTATGACATGGGAATTTATGACGGTCTCCATTATTCAAATGCAACCTATCTTCGCATTTATGATTACTGCATTAAGATTTTGAACAGATAAAACATATGTGAGTAAAAACGGCCTTCTAATAGTCTGACAAAGAGCAGACTATGGGAGGCTGTTTTTTTTGGACCCGTGAAGATGTGATCAGATGCACGCGGAACGAGTTCTTCAAGAATTGAGGGAGTTCGAAGCGGACTTGTCCGTCTTGCTCTGAAAAAAGGATAATAAAAAAGAGCCATCAGATTATTTTTTCTGTTGGCTCTTATTACTGTTCATTGTCCAAGGGACTTGTCCTCCTTATCTATTTTTATAAAACAAAAATGGATTTAAAACTTTACGTTCTCGGTGGTCCGTACCTTCCTTTCTTTTATGATATTAGGTATTTCTGTACTATTTCTGGTGGTCTGTACCTCCTTCTGGTAAATTTTGAATGATCACTTACGTTTTCGGTGGTCTCACTCCTTTTTGTTTACTTCTAAGTTCCTTTTGTTTTATGAACTTAATATAACAGATAAAAATGGATTTGTCAATAAGAAAAATGAAAAAATATGAATAAAAAATATTTAAACAGTAAAAATAACTTTATTTTACATAATAAACTGAAAATTACAAAAACATTTTTGGTATAGGAAAGAAAATACGGGATATCCTAAGATTATTAATTCTTAGGAGGGAAACAAATATGCTGCGTTATTTGCCTGTACGAAGAGTTTACGCAAGACAAGTATTGGATTCCAGAGGAAATCCTACTGTGGAAGCTGAAGTAACCATAGGAGAAGGGATTGTTGGGATTCATGGATATACAGCCAGAGCAATCGTGCCTTCTGGTGCATCTACCGGAAGATTCGAGGCCGTAGAGCTTCGAGACGGAGAAAAAGACAAATATTTAGGCCTTAGTGTAGAAAAGGCAGTAAATAATGTAAATACAAAACTTGCAGAAGCTATATTAGGAGAAAATGCACTGGATCAGATGAATATAGACAGGCTTCTGATAGAAGCAGATGGGACAGAAAACAAAAGCAGTGTAGGTGCCAATGCGATTCTTGGTGTTTCCATGGCTGTGGCAAGAGCAGCGGCAAAAGCACTCAGAATACCGCTTTATCAGTATCTTGGAGGGTGCCATACAAAGCAGATGCCGGTCCCTATGATGAATATTTTGAACGGGGGAAGACATGCAGATAATACGGTGGATCTTCAGGAATTTATGATCATGCCCTGCGGAGCAGAAAATTTTTCTCAGGGTCTGCAGATGTGTGTAGAAATCTATCAGCGTTTGAAAATAATTTTAAAGGAGAAAAAGCTGTCCACGTCAGTGGGGGATGAGGGTGGATTTGCACCAGATCTTGCAGATGCCCGGGATGTACTGGCATTGATGGTCCAGGCTTCGGAAAGAGCAGGATACCATCCTGGAAAAGATGTGATGATCGCTATGGATGCAGCTGCCAGTGAACTTTATGATCGGGAAAGAGGCGTTTATTATTTCCCCGGAGAAAGTCAGATGAAAGGACGGGAAGTGCTCAGGGATTCTGATGAAATGATCCAATATTATGAAAGTCTACTGGAGGAATTTCCGGTGATTTCGATTGAAGATGGTCTGGAAGAAGACGATTGGGAAGGCTGGAAAAAAATGACAGAACGCTTGGGAAGCAGGGTTCAGCTGGTTGGAGACGATCTTTTTGTTACGAATCAGAAGCGTCTTGCCTGTGGAATCAAACTGGGGGCTGCCAATGCAGTTCTGATAAAAGTCAATCAGATTGGTACAGTTACAGAAACCTTGGATGCTGTGGAACTGGCTCAGAAAAATGGGTATCGTGCGGTGATTTCTCACCGTTCCGGGGAGACAGAGGATACGTTTATTGCAGATCTGGCAGTGGCATCCGGAGCTGGACAGATCAAAACAGGAGCACCCTGCCGTTCAGACAGGAATGCAAAATACAACCAGCTCCTCCGGATTGAAGAAAACCTGGGAGAGCTGGCTGTCTATGAAAATCCATTTACTTCAGAGTGTAATACTGCAGAACCGCGCCTTTAAATTCAAAGGTCTGAGATACCTGATAGGTATCCAGAAGCCACTGACTTTTTTCCTTTGAGCTGTATTTTTCCATTCGGCTAATGGTTCCTTCTCCGGCAAGAAAGGCAGGAATCTGTTTTTCTTTGATATCATCCATGATATGATCGCCTGCTTCTGGTCTTAAAGACAGATCGGGGAGATCGAGTGTGTAGCAGCCGGTATCCCAGCGGAGGATAGAATAGATCTCGGGAACACCGATACCAAATGCATAGGTGTTTTCCGGGATGTTGGCTGCAATGTGCGCGGCAAAATCATTTAGTTCCTGTTTGTTGTGGAGTTCTTCGCGCAGTGCTGTGTTTTGTCCATACTGGATGACATTTCCGGTACATACGGTCATAAGTACCAGAAGGACTGCACCTGTGAAGAAGCATCGAAAGAGCTCCATTCCGTTATACTGATTCAGATCTTTAAAACGGAATCTGCGGAATGTTTCCATGCCGCCTTCTGCCAGCAGACAAAGCAGGATGATACATGGAATATGCGCGATCTCCAGATTGTGATAAGCGGCTCTGTTAATGAAATAAGTAATCTGTCCAAGTGTGAGGACAGCTGCTGCAAAAGCAAAACATGCAGGTAAAATGTCCATCGTTGTCTCCTGGTCTTTGCGTAGAAACCACATATGAGAGATTCCCCAGGCGCAGGCAAGGAACAGCAATGCAATGATCACAATATAAGCACTGGCAAAATCCGGGAGATCGACTCTCAGAAGATCATCCATATAAGAGGACTGGAGTAGAGGAAAAAGAAATTCCTGTATGCCCATGATCTTTCCGCCGTTTGCCAGGTTGTAAAGTTCTACGGTACCCCATGCAGCAAGAAAACTGAGTATGATTCCAAAAATCTGGAAAAAAACAGTTCGTATTACGTAAGACGGTTTGTTTTCTTTGCTGCACAGACTTTTCAGAATCCAGAATCCGGCCCAGGCTGCTCCACAGAAAAGCCCGCTTTCCGTGTTCCAGAGAATGCCGAGAAAAACAATGCCGTATCCAAGAATACAGGTGATCCGGTTCAGTTTTTTGTATCGGACACAGAATGCCATATAGCAGAGCATAAGACACATAAAAAGGACTCTGTGAGGCCACAGCTGCCAGTAGATACCGCTCCTCATGGCAAGTACAGGAAAACTGACTGCTACCGCTCCGATGATACGCAGAAGGTCATTTTTTACAATAAAATGTAAGGCAAGAAAAGCGGCCAGAAAACTTAGTGCACCGATCAGGGCATTCAACAGGATAAAGTCGGCCAGATCACTGCCCAGAAGCTTCATGGGTAATTTATAGAGGATTTCATAATGACCGTAAATACTGGTGGTATATTCTGTGTAGGGGCTTCCGTGAAGGACATTATAAATAGAATTAAAGTAGGCGTCCATGTGAAGCCGGTCAGGCTCATTTCTCAGAAAAACCTCAGGAGTATAAAAGTTGTAGCCGATCAGGAGAGTCAGCATTCCATAAAAGGCCATCAGGGCAGAAGGCTTTAAGGAAATCGTGCTTTTTTTTACAAAGGAGAAAAAAAAGACAGCTTCTGCAGCCAGAACTACAGCAACAAGCCAGAATGGCATGATATGCCAGATGTAGCGTACAGATACTGAGCCATATACTTCTGTTTCCAGCTGGAACATCCGGATCAGGAACAGAAGGTTTACGGTGAACAGGATCAGAGCTGCGGTTATGGCTGGATAAGGTCTGTCCAGGACAGCTGTTTTTTTGGTCCTTATCAGCAGCAGAGAAATCAGAAGATAGGAAATGCAGAACAGGATCACTGTCATTGCATAGGTAAGAAGATTGATGTTTCCTTTGGAACTGATTATCTCTGAAAGCGAAGGGATTTTCAGGCAGCAGGCTGCAAAAACAAAGGAAAACAAAAGGGAAAATAGAAAAGATAAAATCTTGTTTGTTGAAGTTTTCATAGTTACACGCATCCTTTTAAAATTTAATCAATTGTTCTGAAAAAGACAAAAAGTCTTTCCTGTATATCATCTATGAAAGAAAGGAGGTTGTCAAGGATTTTAGAGAAAAACTGTTGAAATCCGGTAATCCATGTGATACAATATGCAATAGTTGATTAGGAGGTGTAACCCAAAATGGAAATTTTAAGAATTATCCTTACGGTAATTTTTGCCATAGATTGCATTGCTCTGACAATAGTGGTTCTTCTTCAGGAGGGCAAACAGCAGGGTCTTGGTTCTATCGCAGGTGTAGCAGATACATACTGGGGTAAAAACAAGGGACGTTCTATGGAAGGTGGTCTGGTAAAAGCAACAACTATTATGGCAGTGTTGTTTTTTGTTCTGGCCATTGTTTTAAATATGAATTTCTAAGGATTTTAAAGGAAAACGGAGACACTCTTGTAAATACGCAAGAGTGTTTTTTTGCCTAATCTGTGAGAAATAAGATGACTGTGAACGGATGAAACCGTAACAGAAACGTATAAAGGAGTTCAAGTGAGCAGAAAAAAAATCTGGGAAAAGAAGAAAAGGTTTCCGAAAGATGACCATAAATTAAAGAAAAAGAATATAAAAAGTTTTCAGAAACTGGGCCTTGTGAAAGAAGGGATTTTTATAGGGAACCCCAGAGGCTTTGGGTTTGTGGAGACTGGTGAGGATGAAGAAGATATCTTTATTCCGGCAGATGCTGTAAATACAGCTCTTCATCAGGATAAAGTCCAGGTTCTTCTGAAAAAAGAGCAAAAATCCGGGAAGCGAAGAGAAGGAGTTGTATGGAAGATCCTGGAGCGCGGCACAACGGAAGTGGTAGGTACTTTTCAGAGGGAAGGCAATTATGGATTTGTACTCTGTGATAACCAGAAGATTTCTAAAGATATTTACATCTCAGCAAAAAATTCGCATGGCATCCGTGACGGAGAAAAGGTTGTGGCACAGATCATAGATTATGGATCGGAGCGTCATAAACCGGAAGGGAAGATCACAGAGGTCCTGGGAAATATCCATGCGCCGGGAACAGATATTTTAGCAATTGTGAAAAGCTTTAATATACCATCAGAATTTCCGGTGCGTGTGGTGAATCAGGCAATGCGTGTTCCGGATCATGTGCTGGATGCAGACTGGGATGGAAGAGAAGATCTTACAGGTCTTATGACGGTTACCATTGACGGTGAGGATGCCAAGGATCTGGATGATGCTGTTTCACTTACAAAAGAAGGAAATATTTATCATTTAGGTGTTCATATTGCAGATGTGAGTAATTATGTCCAGGGAGGAAGTGCCCTTGATAAGGAGGCTCTGAAAAGAGGAACCAGCGTATATCTGGCAGATCGTGTGATTCCTATGCTCCCGGAACGTCTTTCTAATGGGATTTGTTCCCTGAATCAGGGAGTTGACCGCCTTACTCTCAGCTGTCTTATGGATATTGATGGACAGGGGAATGTTGTGGATCACAAGATCACAGAAAGTGTCATTCGGGTAGACCGACGTATGAGTTATGAACAGGTCCGCTGTATCCTGGAGGACGGAGATACCGAAACAAGCAGAGAATATCAGGAATTTGTTCCGATGTTTTTCCTTATGAGAGAGTTGTCTCAGCTTCTGCGCAGCAGAAGACATCACAGAGGCTCTATTGATTTTGAATTTCCGGAAAGTAAGATCATTCTTAACGGTGCAGGCCGTGCCATTGATATCAAACCTTATGAGACAAGCTGTGCAACGGAGATCATTGAAGACTTTATGCTTATGGCAAATGAAACAGTTGCCAGAGAATACTGCAAGGGAGAATATCCTTTCGTTTACAGAACCCATGAGAATCCAGATCCGGAAAAAGTAGAAGAACTACTGACCCTGCTCCGTCATCAGGGAATCCAGGTGCGCAAATCCAGAGAGGAGATCACGCCCAAAGAGATACAGGAAATTCTGGAGAGTATTCAGGGACTTCCAAATGAAACCATGATCAGCCGGCTTACACTCAGAACCATGAAGCAGGCAAAATATACAACGGAATGCAGCGGACATTTTGGTCTGGCGGCCAGGTATTACTGTCATTTTACATCTCCGATCAGAAGATATCCGGATCTGCAGATTCACAGGATCATCCGGGATAATCTGAGAGGACGCCTGCAGAGAGAAGGCAAAACAGAGCATTACAGAGAAATTCTGGAGGAAGTGGCTCGTCAGTCCAGCGTTTGCGAGCGGCGTGCACAGGAAGCGGAGAGAGAATCAGACAGACTGAAAAAAGCAGAATTTATGTCGTATCATCTGGGTGAAGAATACGATGGGATCATTTCCGGTGTTACCGGATATGGATTATATGTGGAACTTTCCAATACAGTGGAGGGACTGGTTCATGTAACCAGTCTCCGAGATGATTATTATGAATTTGATCAGGAGAGCTATGAACTGAAAGGGCAGCTGACCAAAAAAGTTTATCATCTGGGACAGAAGGTTCGTGTTCGCGTGGCAGATGCAGACGCTATGAAGAGAACGGTGGATTTTACTCTTATCGAAGAGTAAGGAGGAAAAGAAAATGGCGAAAAAACAGGGAATCAGGCTGATCGCAAACAACAAAAAAGCTTTTCATGATTATTTTATAGAGGATACTTATGAAGCCGGAATCGCTCTTGCAGGAACTGAAGTAAAATCTCTGCGCAGCGGTAAATGCAGTATTAAGGAGTCTTTCATCAGAGTGGAAAGAGGAGAGGTGTATATTTATGGGATGCACATCAGCCCATATGAAAAAGGAAATATATTTAACAAAGACCCTCTTCGTGTGAGAAAATTATTGCTCCACAGATATGAGATCAACAAGATCGAAGCCAAGCTGAAAGAAAAAGGACTTACGCTTGTACCTCTGAAAGTTTATTTTAAGGACAGCCTTGTCAAGGTGGAAATTGGTATGGCACGCGGAAAGAAACTGTATGACAAGCGCCAGGATATTGCGAAAAAGGATCAGAGACGAGAAGCAGAAAGAGACTTTAAAGTGAAAAACCTCTATTAAGTTTATGCTTGAAACTGTGATCGTAAGTCGCATAAACAGTTATGAAAAGTCTTAAAATTGTATGAACTTATCGGACATTTAGTTGACAAGAAAGAGATACTAAGTATAATTAAAGTAATGAAACTATGATTGAAAGATTCCATTATTCATGAATGGGAGGCTATTATATGAAAAAAAAATATCTTGTAGCAGTGGGACTTCTTGTACTTGCAGCAGCCACAGGATGTGGAAAATCAAAAGATGAGGTGGTTCAGCAGCCGGTACAGGCAACACCTACAGCGACTCCGGTGGTTACCCAGTCTGCGGATCTTGTAGATATGGAAGTTGTAGAAGAAGAAAATATCATGGGTGAAAAAACAGCGTCCGCATCGAAAGCGACCATTATCAACCGTACTGGTTCGGAGGTTGGAGCAATTTATATCCGTCAGCACGTTTCGGATGATGAAGAGGATGACGAGTGGGGTGAAGATCTGGTTGACGGTCAGTTTACACTGAAAAACGGAGAGCAGGCAGTCTATTATTACAAAAAACCATCTTCCGCAGGAGTTACTTATGATATCCGGATCACTTATACAGAGGAGGATAAAAATGAATGCTTTTTCCGTGATCTTCCTCTCGCTGCAATCCGTCAGATCACTTTGCGCATGAGCGGAACCGGAGAAGATGCGATTCCTTATGCAACCTATATGACATCTTCCGGGAAGAAAGAGGTTTCGACTCTTGAGGATGTAAAGAGACGTCTGGGACTGACCGACGATGGCGATAAAACAGATGATGACGAGCAGGAGGGAAATCCGACTCCTACATCTGCACCGGATCCTACATCCGCACCGGAGCCTACACAGGCGCCGGATGACAGCTTTGATCCGGATAATACACAGCCTACAGACGATACGATAGATACTGCAACCAGTTATATCGGACAGTCTATGGATGCTCTGATCGGGGCGATCGGATCTCCTCAGTATGATGAATATGAGGAAGAACCGGATACAGGACGGACGGGCTATCATTATTACTCAAACTTTACAGTATCCACTACAGTAGATGAGAATGGAAATGAGATCGTTACCGGTATCTGGTAAAATCTCTTTTATGTAAGAACGAAAGGGAAAGGATAAAGTCTATGAAACGTATTTTATTAAAATTAAGCGGAGAAGCTCTTGCAGGAGCAAAAAAGACCGGATTTGACGAAGCGACAGTCATTGCGGTGGCAAAACAGATCCGTACCATTGCTGAGGAAGGAACTCAGACCGGAATTGTTATTGGAGGAGGAAATTTCTGGAGAGGACGTACCAGTGAAACCATCAACCGTAACAAAGCAGATCAGATCGGTATGCTTGCCACAGTTATGAACTGCATTTATGTATCCGATATCTGCAGATATCTGGGTCTTGAAACGGAAATTTTCACACCGTTTGTATGCGGAGCTTTTACAAAGCTTTATTCTAAGGATGCTGTAGAGGAAGCGTTTAAAGCAGGTAAGATCCTGTTTTTTGCCGGTGGTACAGGTCATCCGTACTTTTCGACTGATACAGCCACTGTACTGAGAGCAGTAGAGATCGAGGCAGAAGCAATCCTTCTTGCCAAGGCTGTGGATGGAATTTATGACAGTGATCCGAAGCTGAATCCATCAGCAGTAAAATACGATGAAATCTCAATTGAAGAAGTTGTCGATAAAAAACTGGCAGCAATGGATCTTACCGCATCGATCATGTGCCTGGAGCAGAAGATGCCGATGCTGGTATTCGGGCTTGAGGAGGAGAACAGCATTGTGAATGCAGTTCATGGAAAATTCTCAGGTACAAAGGTGACGGTTTAAACTGCCGTATATAAAAGCAGCAGGACTGCAATAAAAACATGGAGAGGGAGATCAGAAACATGGATGAAAGAGTTCAGAAGTATGACAGCAAAATGACAAAAACTTTAAATGGATTTGAGGCGGAGCTTTCTACTATCCGCGCAGGACGTGCGAACCCGCATATTCTTGATAAGATTACCGTAGATTATTATGGCAGCCCGACACCGCTGCAGCAGGTGGCAAACGTTACAGTACCTGAAGCGCGTATGATCCAGATTCAGCCATGGGAATCCAGTCTTATTAAAGTAATCGAAAAAGCGATCCTGGTATCCGATCTTGGTTTGAATCCAAGCAACGATGGCAAGATCATTCGTCTTGTTCTTCCGGAACTGACCGAAGAGCGTCGTAAAGAACTGGTTAAGGATGTAAAGAAAAAAGGCGAAGCAGCAAAGGTTGCAGTACGTAATGTCCGCAGAGATGCAAATGATGCATTTAAAAAGCTTACTAAGCAGGATGTATCAGAAGATGAGGTAAAAGATCTGGAAGACCAGGTTCAGAAACTGACAGATAAATACATCAAGGACATTGAAGCAGCAGTAGATAAAAAATCAAAAGAGATCCTTACTGTATAACAAGTAGGAAAGAAGAAGGAGAGCTGTAAAAAATGGCTCTCCTTCTTGCCATAACATCAGGATACAGAAGATCCTTCAAAGGGATCTGTATGTGGAGAGAGGAGTAGGAATGAAGATACCGAATCATATTGCAATCATTCTGGATGGAAACGGACGATGGGCCAAGGCGAAGGGAATGCCCAGAAGTTATGGCCATGTAAAAGGCTGTGCAAATCTTGAAACGATTTGTGAAGATATCAAGGATCTTGGTGTAAAATATCTGACGGTTTATGCCTTTTCTACAGAGAACTGGAAAAGATCGAAAGAGGAAGTGGAAGGGCTGATGAAGCTGTTTCGCAATTATCTGAAAAAATGTAAAAAAATCTCTGAAAAAAACAGAATGCGGGTGAAAGTCATCGGCGATATTTCTGCCTTCGATCAGGATATACAGGACAGTGTCATAGAACTGGAAGCATTCTCTAAAGATTATGATGAATTGTTTTTCCAGATTGCACTGAATTATGGAGGACGGGATGAAATTGTCCGGGGGATACGTAAATTGGCCAGAGATGCTGCAGATGGAAAAGTGATCCCGGAAGAAATTGATGAAAATGTATTTGAAAACTATCTGGACACGGCAGGAATTCCGGATCCGGATCTTATGATCCGTACCAGCGGAGAACAACGCTTGTCCAATTATCTGTTATGGCAGCTTGCATACACGGAATTTTATTTTACCGATGTTGCATGGCCGGATTTTCATAAGCCGGAGCTTATGCAGGCCATTGAGAAATATAACGAAAGAGACCGCAGATATGGCGGCGTGAAGGAGGCATAAGCAATGTTTAAAACGAGACTGTTAAGCGGGATCCTTCTGGTAGTCATTGCTTTTTTGACGATCATGACAGGAGATTATGTACTCCTGCTTACACTTTTGTGCGTGTCCCTTATTGGTATGCGTGAGCTGTACAGTGCCATGGGAATTCACAAAAAAGGATTAGATCTTCTGGAACTGGCAGGATATCTGGGAGCGGTCATGTATTATGGAATGGTTTTTCTGGACTTTGAAAAATATGGAATGATGGCAGTGATCCTTTCCCTGATCCTTTTGATGTTCGTATATGTGTTCCTCTATCCGAAATATCAGGCAGATCAGATCATGGCCGCGTTTTTTGGTCTTGTGTATGTAGCAGTGATGCTTTCCTTTATTCTGCTTACCAGAAATCTGGAAAACGGAAAAATCCTGGTATGGCTGATCTTTTTCTGTTCATGGGGCTGTGATACTTGTGCCTACTGTGTGGGCATGCTTATTGGAAAGCATAAAATGGCTCCTGTATTAAGTCCGAAAAAGTCTATAGAGGGTGCCGTTGGAGGGGTTGCCGGTGCGGCTGCTCTGGGAGCGATTTATGCAGCTGCTACGCATGCTCCGGCCCTGGAATATGCGGTGATCTGCGGCGTGGGGGCTCTGATCTCTATGGTAGGAGATTTGGCGGCATCCGCAATAAAGAGAAATAAAGGGATCAAAGATTATGGAAAACTGATCCCGGGACATGGAGGAATCCTGGACCGCTTTGACAGCGTGATCTTTACAGCTCCGGTTATTTATTACATGTCAAAATTTATTCTGGGCTTATAAAAATCGTGGCTTTTGTAGAAATTTATAAGGAGTTCGAATAATATGAAAAAAATTGCAATTTTGGGTTCTACCGGTTCGATCGGGACTCAGACACTGGATGTGGTCCGGGCAAATGGAGATATCCAGGTGCTGGGGATCAGTGCCGGGAGAAATATAAAGAAACTGGAGGAGCAGGCAAGAGAATTTTCTCCCAGACTGGTCGCTGTATGGGATGAAAAAGCAGCAGAAGATCTGAGAATCAGACTTCAGGACATGGATATCAAGATTGTGTCTGGAATGGATGGGCTTTTGGAACTGGCTTCCATGGATGAAACAGAAATCCTGGTCACAGCTATTGTTGGTATGCTGGGTATACGTCCTACTATACAGGCAATCCGTTCTGGAAAAGATATAGCGCTTGCAAATAAAGAAACACTTGTAACAGCCGGTCATTTGATCATGCCTATGGCAGAAAAATACGGTGTGAAGATTCTTCCGGTTGACAGTGAGCACAGCGCTGTTTTTCAGGCTTTAAACGGAGAGGAAAGAAAAGAGATCCAGAAGCTTCTGATTACGGCATCAGGAGGTCCTTTCAGAGGAAGAAAGCGTGCAGATCTGGAAAGCGTGACGCTTGCAGATACGCTGAAACATCCTAACTGGGTCATGGGACAGAAGATCACGGTTGATTCCGCAACACTGGTCAATAAAGGGCTGGAAGTTATGGAGGCCAGATGGCTTTTTGATGTAGATCTGGACCAGATCCAGGTAGTCGTGCAGCCGCAAAGTGTGATTCATTCCATGGTCGAATTTAAAGACGGTGGGATTATGGCGCAGCTTGGTACACCAGATATGCGTCTTCCTATTCAGTATGCTCTTTACTATCCTCATAGAAGGTATCTGGATGGGGAACGTCTTGATTTTGCAAAGCTTGGCCAGATTACTTTTGAGGAGCCGGATATGGAAACATTTCTGGGGCTTCCTATGGCGATACAGGCCGCCAGAGAAGGGGGCAGCATGCCGACTGTATTTAATGCGGCAAATGAACTTGCCGTACGCAAATTCCTTCATGAAGAAATCCGTTTTCTGGATATTTATGATATTATCGGACAGTCTATGGAAAGACATAAAAAGATGGAATCTCCTGATCTGGATGAGATCCTTGCAGTAGAAAACGAGACATATCAGTGGATTGAAAGCAGGTGGTAAATTGAAGATTCTGATTGCTGTACTCATATTCAGTGCGATCATCATCATACATGAACTTGGACACTTTCTTCTTGCGAAGAAAAATGGAATTGTGGTGACAGAGTTTTCTTTGGGAATGGGTCCGAGACTGTTCAGTACCCAAAAAGGAGAAACAAGATATTCTGTGAAGCTGTTTCCTATAGGCGGTTCCTGTGCCATGCTTGGAGAAGATACCGGGGAGGAACTTCCGGGAACTTTTAATTCTGCTCCTGTATGGGGGCGAATATCCGTGGTAGCGGCAGGTCCGGTATTTAATTTTGTCCTGGCATTTATTCTTTCTGTGGTAATTACTGCTTTTGTCGGATATGATCCGGCGGAGATCATGGAAGTAGAAAGCGGGTCTCCGGCAGCAGAAGCCGGACTCAAAAAAGGAGATATCATTACAGAATATGACGGATATCATATTGATGTGGCCCGTGACCTGTATGTATATTCTTTTTTGAATGAACTGCAGGAAAAACCGGTGACTCTGAAGGTGAAACGAAACGGTGAACAAAAAACAGTGACTTTTACGCCGGATGTTTCTGTTCGCTATCTTTTGGGATTTAATCGTGTGGGAACTGATTCAATGGAGGTAGATTCTCTGATTGAAGGAATGCCTTTGGAGGCGGCGGGTGTCCAACCGGGAGATGTGATCACATCTATCAATGGAACTCCGATTCCGGATGGAACAGCATATGAAGCGTATATTGCGGAACATCCTTTGGAAAACAAGCCGGTAGATATTACGTATGATCGTGATGGATTGGAATATGATGCAACAGTAACGCCAAAAGAGTATCGGACTCCGAAACCTGGATTTTCTTATAATATGGGCTATACAAAGACCAATGGTTTTCAGGTGCTGAAATATGCAGTTCTGGATGTCAAATATATGGTTCGTACGACGCTTTTAAGCCTTAAGGAACTTGTGACCGGAGGGCTTGGCGTACAGGATCTAAGCGGTCCGGTAGGTGTGGTAGATGCCATTGGAACGACCTATGAGCAGAGCAAAGAGGAAGGCGCCCTGATGCTGTGGATGAATATGCTGAATATGGCGGTACTTCTTTCTGCGAACCTGGGTGTAATGAATCTTTTGCCTCTTCCGGCGCTTGATGGAGGGCGACTTGTATTTTTGCTGATTGAAGCGATACGCAAAAAGCCTGTGAACCGCGAGGTAGAAGGCATGGTCCATTTTGCCGGATTGATGCTTTTGATGGCATTGATGGTTTTTGTGATGTATAACGATTTTTTGAAAATATTTTGAGGAAGAAATGTGAAAAAATCATATGGTATTCGTGTGGCTGCTGTACTTCTGACAGCTCTGGCGCTCTTGTGCAGTGCCGGAGCTTTGTACATTTATCAGAAAGAAAAAACGCAGCAGCACATGAATGAACAACAGATTGAGAGAGAAAAACAGGAAGCAGAGCAGCGGAAAAAAGAAGAAGAGCAGCAGGCAAAGAAACAGGAAGAAGCCAAAAAGAAACGCTTGCAGGAAGAATATCAGAAAGAAATTCAAAAGGCAAGGGAACAGGCTGCACTGGAAGCGGAAGAAAAAGCCCAGGCAGGAAAACGAATGGAGACCATAGAGTCACTTCTTGGCAGAATTTATGACTCTGATGCAGATTCTGTCGCTATGAATACAGCAAAAAATGCCGGGATTTTTCAGGATGCTCAAAATGAAATGTGGAAACTATCAAAAAAGTATTCTGATAAGATTGCGGAATACCAGAAAATCATCAGCCGGATCTCAGAAGAATGGGATTATCAAAATGACGAGTATCATTATGAAAGCAGTACATTAAAGATATCTGTGGAACAAAAAGATACCGGATATACCAGGTACTGGGTGTGCCATGTGGAAACGTTCAGTACACAACAGTTGTGTTCTGCACTCTGTGGAGGCACTTATGGGAATCCAAGACGGACCGTCTCGGAAGAATTAGCCGATCATAACGGTGTGATCGGAGTAAATGGAAGTGCATTTTCGTATGGAAGTGGAATTCCGGCTCCGGGGAAAACTATGATCAAAAATGGAAAAATTTATAATGATGTTTATTCCAATGGAAATATTTTTTGTGTTACTCAGGATGGGGGTATGTTTACGGCAGAAGCCGGTATGACTACGGAAGACATGCTGAACCGTGGCGTTAAAGATACCTACTGCTTTGGTCCTACTTTGGTTGAAAATGGAAAAGCAACGGAAATATCCGGTCAGTTTCATCAGACGGCGCGGTATCAGCGAACGGCAGTAGGGATGGTGAGCCCGGGAGATTATTATCTGGTGGCTGTTGACGGAAAGGGCGCAGGTGGTTCTCAGGGAATGACGTATCAGGAACTGCAGCAGGTGTTTGTAGATCTGGGATGTGAATACGCCTATCATCTGGATGGCGGGGGTTCTACAACACTTGTGTTTAAAGGACAGATCCTTAATATGCTTACTGATGGAGGAAAGGAACGCCCCTGTGGAGATATTCTGTATTTTATTGATGTTGGAGACGGAGGAGAAGGAGATCAGATCATAGTTCATGAAAATGAAGCCATGCTTCGCCCGCCTGGCAAAAAATCCGATTCCAGTTTTCGGTAAAAGTATATAAAGTGCCCCGGCAGAGATTTCGGCCGGGGCATTGTATAATGGTGGGATTTTTTGCATACAATTCTGTAAATATGATTTGGGGTAAACGAAATGGCCGACAGATATTTATTCAGACAGAATCATAATGTCAGAGTGCAGCAGGAACAGACGGATCAGGGGCGCCTTCAGGTTACGGTTCTTACGGAAGACGGTACTCGTCCGATAGAAAATGCATTGGTACAGATTTCTTATACAGGAGTGCCGGACAGTGTTCTGGAAGAGGTTCGGACCGACTCTTCCGGTCAGACTCCGGTACTGGATCTGAAAGCGCCGCCTTTGGAATACAGTATGGAGCCTTCTGAAGAACAACCTTATGCGGAATATACAGTAAAGATACAGGCAGAGGGATTTGAACAGGAAGAAATTGCAGGGACAGAAGTACTGCCGGATGTGCTGGCGCAGCAGCCTGCCCGTTTGAAATTTCAGTCCCGCCAGGAATTTAACCGTATTGTGATCGGTCCTCATACACTATTTGGGGAATATCCTCCCAAGACTCCGGAATCAGAGATTAAAACGGTGAAAGAAACAGGAGAAATTGTTTTAAGCAAAGTCGTAATCCCGGAATATGTTGTGGTTCATGACGGACCTGCAGGTGATTCTTCTGCTGCAAATTATTATGTGCGTTATAAGGATTATATAAAAAATGTAGCCAGCAGTGAGATTTATGCTACCTGGCCGGCAGATACCATTCGCGCAAATGTACTTGCAATCATGTCGTTTACTTTGAACCGTGTATATACGGAGTGGTATCGGAATAAAGGATATGATTTTACAATTACTTCTTCGACGGCATATGATCATAAATGGATTTACGGAAGAAATGTGTTTGACAGCATTTCCTATATTGTGGATGAGCTATTTGAAAATTATCTGTCCAGACCGGATGTGCGTCAGCCGATTCTTACGCAATATTGCGATGGCCGGCAGGTTCAGTGCCGCGACCGGGGATGGATGACGCAGTGGGGCAGTAAATCTCTGGGAGATCAGGGGTATTCGCCAATTGAGATCCTTCGGTACTTTTATGGAAATGATATGTACATTAATGTGGCAGAAGAGGTATCGGGAGTGCCTTCCTCCTGGCCGGGCTACGACCTGAACATCGGATCGACCGGTCTTAAAGTAAGACAGCTTCAGGAGGAAATCAACGGGATTTCGGAAGCTTATCCGGCTGTTCCCCGAATCAGTGCAGACGGAATTTATGGACAGGAAACTTTTGAAGCTGTGAAGAAATTCCAAAATGTATTCGGGCTTCCGCAGACGGGAATCACAGATTATCCTACCTGGTATAAGATACAGGAAATATACGTAGGAGTGAGTCGAATTGCGGAATTGAACTGAGAAAATATTATAAAGTAATAGAACATTCATGAAAAATAAAAAAATTTAAAAAAACTATTGACTTTGTCCGCCGGTTTTGATATACTACAATTCGTCGCGAGGGAGAAGCAAAAGAATCCCGAAGAAATGCGATATGCGGAAGTGTCGGAACTGGCAGACGAGCAAGACTAAGGATCTTGTGAGCAATGCGCTCGTGTGGGTTCAAGTCCCATCTTCCGCATTTTTTATTTCACCCGGTAATGCTGTAAATACAGTGTTTCCGGGCTTTTTCTTTATGTGTGGGAAAATAAAAAGGGGCACAAAAGGGGCAAACTATAAAATTTTTATACCCTTTATTTTCTCATTTTCCTTGTCCTGGAGTTTTTTTGTAATGTGCAGATAAATTTCTTTTGTCACTTTAGAATCACTGTGCCCCAGTCTTCTGGCAATACTGTCCACATCAATACCGCTTTCTAGCATCAGACTGGCGTGTGTATGCCGCAGCATGTGGGGAGTGACGTTTCTGTGCAGGATATTCTCTGCAATTCCTTTTAAGTATTTGTTATAAGCAAAGAAATTAATACGATCCCCGTCAGCTCCGACAAAGATCAGGTTATTGGAGCTGATAGATATGATCGTCCGGGAAATGGATTCAGCCACAAGCTGCCGGCACAGGCGGTATAATTCATCCTGCATGTACACATCCCGGATAGAGGTTCTTGTCTTGGGCGTGGTGACCACTTTATTGTTGGAGTCGTAATTTTCCTTGACGTGGATCACACGCTGCACAAAATCCAGATCGGACCGCTCCAGGGCAGCAGCTTCCCCAAACCGAAGACCGGACAGCACCAGGAATTTTGTCAGGATCTTCCAGTGCTTTTCTTCCATGGCTTCCAGGAGCTCCGATACCTCGTCGGCTTCCAGGAATTTATCCTCGATCTTTTCCCGGTGCGGTTTATCAGAAAAACGTTCCAGTTTGTCCAGAAAAGCGATATCCGGGAGATGGTCGTTCCGGTATCCCCAACGGATCAGAGCCTTCAGGCGAACAAGATGCTCATTCAAGGTACCATGATCCTTTCCGGTTGCCAGGAATGCACTGCGGATATAGCCGGCATTTAATCCGGACAGAAGAGTGTCTGCACCGAGGATTCTTTTTAGTGTTTCGCAGGCGTGGTAATTTCTTTTGTAGGTGGACTGTTTAACGGTCTTTTTCTGTTCTTTCCGGTATTTTTCAATTAGATCGAAAAGGGTAAGAGTGACAGGCTCTTCTGTGTGCTCATAGAACCGCTGTATTTTAAGCGTAAGAGCCTCCTGAGCCTGCTTCTGAGCCTGTCTGGTGTTTTTCTCGAGTACAACAGATGCACGCTTGTATTTGCCCGTTAAAGGGCATTTATAGCGCTCTATGTACTTGTATTTGCCTTGTTTGGTTTGTTCGACCCACATAATATATCATCCTCCTTAAAAATGGGTATAAAAATAACAGCCAGCAGGAACATAGGTTCCGCTTGCGCGGCTGCCCCGAAGATGATACAATATTCGTGAATTGGGGTATCATTCTCCGGAATGTTACTTGCCGGTCTCTGTTGGCGCAGGGGCCGGTTCTTTTATTTAATTAATAGCATTTCTTACAAGGTTCATATCCTCTTGATTCTGCATCAGAAATAGTTATTTCTGTAGGGACAGACATATTACTACAACTTGAATTTGAATGGTATTTACTTCCAGATCCGCTTACCCAAACCATTTCTTCACTTGGTGGAGTAGATGTTGGTTCTGGAACAGGAGTTTCTGTAGGGATGATTGTAGGAATTGGGGTTGCTGTTGGTTTCGGAGTTGCTGTAGGCGTGAGGGCAAGCAATGCTTCCTGTTTTTCTTTTTCTTTGCGAGCTTTTTGCTCCTCTTTTGAAATCACAGTTACTTCCTGCAAATCACTGCTGATTTTTTTATTGGCTATAAATTGTATTTTAGCCGTACCTGTGTCTGTAAAGGTAAGCGTCGCTATTCCATTATTGTATTTTAATTTGGCAACATTATTATCAACTAGTGACAGTTGCTTGATTTTAGCATCTGCAGGCACTGGCTCTATTGATACATTTATTTTTTCACCTTCTACAAATTCTGTGGTTTCCCATACTGCATTAATTTCTTCTAATTCTTTTGGCGCATTTATATAAACAAACAATATAAAAGATGTTGCAATTACGGCAGCGCAAATTGATACATTCCTGATTCGGTGATCTTCGTATTTTTTGCTCTTAAAAAGATAGATAAGTGTCGGAATTGCTGGAATCCATGCAAATGAATATATAAATAAAATAAATCCAAACAACGCAATAATTCCTACTAATCCCCATCCAGATATACCATCAGAGTCTTTTTTTATAGTAGCTTTCTTTCTTCCCATAGTTTTCTCCTTCGTAGAATATTATTTAAAACGCTAAAGCGAATTAATCTTTGCCACAGATAATTGCGGCTCAAAATAAATCAAATAATTATCTACTGCCACAAAAACACCGTATTTTTTTCGATAACATTCAATCGCATTCTTTAAGTATTCTTCTGTCACACTCAGAAACTCAGCCATTTCGTACAAGTTTCGACATCCAGCTTCAAACGCTTTTGCAATTCCAATCAGACCAACATTGAGATTATACCCATACATCCTCGCCCGGAGTTCCTGCTGGCGATTAAAAACAATGTTTTGATCTATAATATTTCCGGAGCTGGTGCAATGGTGACCAAGTTCCTCTGCCAGCACACACGCTTTTTCTGTTTGCGTCGGAATATCTTTGCGGATGGCGATTTTGTTATCAAATATCCGTCCGTCGCCAGACTGTAGGGGCTTTTCTTTTACGATCAGCCCCATGCTATCGGCTTCTTTTAGTAATTCTTCGTAGGTCAATTAAATCACTCCCATTCGGAATCATCATTCATGATATCATCATCATGTTTTTTCATTTCTTCGGTTACTTTTATATCAGTACGTTCGTGAGCGGCGGCAAGCTCTACCTTATAATCCGCGTTATAAAGAGGGTTACAGGTCATTTCGCGAATAAAATTAAGAGCCTTTACCTTGCCCGTGGTATTCATTTTCTGAACTTCCAAAACAATCGAATGTTCATAACTGTTTTTCTTTATGATATAGTCCTCCTCATCCATCGCCATTAAATAACAGGGAGAGCAGTCAAATATCTTGGCCATATTTGCAATAACAGAACGCTTTATATTTACTACGCGCCCATTTTCATATTTCGCAATAGCAGATTTCTGTATTCCTAGCTTTTCGGCAAGTTCTTCTTGGGTTAATCCTAATTCTATTCTTTTTTTCCTTATTCTTTCGGACATTCCCATGTATATCGCCTCCTTTCTTGTGTCTTAATTTTACTACATTATATAGGAAAATGCAAGAAAAATATTAAAAAGTGTCTAAAAAATACAATTTTGTTATTGACATACAAGACATGGTGTGCTATCGTATAAGTGTCTTAAAAAGACACAAGAAAGGAGGTGGAAAGAAAATGGATAAACGTCTTTTGGAATCTATTATGAAACGAAACGGCGACACGGGAATAACTCTTGCTGATTATCTAGGGATTGCAAGAAGCACTTTTTCTGCAAAAATTAATGAAACCAAAGGTGCGGAATTTACACAGGGAGAGATTATGAGAATCAAGATTAAATATTCTCTCAGCGCAGAAGATGTAGAAAATATTTTTTTTAGACAGGAAGTGTCTTTATAAGACATAAACTCAAAATCCTTGCTGATTACTTCGGCGTGAGCATTGAGTATTTCTTGGAAGAGTAGGAGGAACGTATGAATCCAGTATTTATTAAGATTAATGGTGATATTTTCAACGTCAACAAAATCCATTCAATCAGCTACGAAGACCAAAAGAACTGTCTCGGCAAAGACTCAGGGGTCTATATCCTCCATATTTATATGGAAAACAATATCGGAAGCCAGCATAAAGCTTATTCAGACAAAGCTCAGAGAGACAAGGATTTTGAAAAGGTTTCTAAGCAACTTGCGAAATTTTCCATATCTAAAGTAACAGAATGGTAAGGAGGCGCAACATGAATGAGCTTGTTTATCTAAAAAACGACGAAGCGGTTTGCGATAGTTTGCAGGTGGCTGAGAAGTTCGGGAAGAGACATGATAGAGTTCTTCGAGCCATCGAAAACCTGTTGTTAGGTCTCCCCAAAATTGAGGAGACCCCTAAAATGTTCTGGAAATCATTTTACATCGAAGAGCAGAACGGTCAGCGATATCCAAAATATATTATGAACCGAGATGGATTTTCGTTGTTGGTCATGGGGTTTACCGGAAAAGATGCTCTTGAATGGAAACTCCAGTATATCAAAGCTTTTAACCAGATGGAATCATTCATCAAAGAGAAAGCTACTCAGACATGGGTTGAAACCCGAAAAGCCGGCAAGCTCACACGCAAAGCAGAGACGGATACCATTAAGAAACTGGTTGATTATGCCAAGACACAAGGAAGCGAACATTCGGAAAAGCTGTATATGACATATTCAAAGCTGGCAAACAAAATGGCTGGAATTTCCAAAAGAGATGAAGCTACAGTGATGCAGTTGAACAATTTGTCTCTAATAGAAAATATTATTTTGCATGTAATTGATACCGGAATTTTAACAGGAAAGCATTACAAAGAAATTTATCAGGACTGTAAGAAGAGATTAGAGACAGTAAAGGATTTGGCTTATTTGGAATCGGCGTAAATCTGGAAGAATGAAAAGGAGGACGCATGAACGAATTGAGAAGAACAACAATTACAACATTGGAAGTGGCAGAAATGATGGAGACGGAACATTCCAAAATTATTAGAAAGTTAGAAGGAAGTAAGGATAGAAAAGGCTTTATCCAGATTTTAACTGAAGCCCAAATGGGCGTCAGTGATTATTTCATTCCTTCCACATATCGCGACGCTAGCGGCAGGGAGAATAAGTGCTATCAGGTCACAAAGCTTGGTTGCGATTTCCTGGCAAACAAATCCACCGGAGAAAAAGGTGTAATTTTTACTGCCAGATATGTGAAGCGTTTTTATGAGATGGAACACCGTAAAACAGAAAAGATTTATGAAACCAAAGCCACCTCTCTTGGCGAAGTTGCTTCCTTCAATAAGGAAATGGACAAGCGTATGGAGAAACAAGGTTCAGCTCCGTGGAAGATTTGCGAAGCATTCAAGATGGTATCTGAACAGTTTGGCATTAGGCTTCCAGAAGATTTTGTGAAAGTACCGGAATATGAGCAGATGAAATTACCTATTGATGAGAGCTTTTGTTGAAATAAGAGAAATGGTGTGTAGGAGGTGAAACCATGGAAGCATTAAGTAGAAAAATCTACGCCGATACAGGTGCCAGCATCCCAAAACTTTATATGACGCCAAAACAGCTTTGTGAGTTCGAGGGAAGAACGGATTCGTTCTTCCGAAAAATATTCGCGGAGATTTCGGAACAAATCAGTCTTGGCAGATATCCCCAAGCAGCAATGAGCAGTAGTCCACAGAGCGTAAATTACTATGTGTACCGGGACTATATGACGAACCGGAAAAAACTACTTGATCGGAATCTTAAAAAGGTTGTAAAGCCATTTAATCCGGCAGAGGTAGCAGCCATTTGCCCAATAGTCCGGGAAGTGGTGATAATCGCAGAGGAGGGGAAATAGTTGCTTAGAAAAAGCATAACAGCGGCAGTGATCGCCGCATTTGAGATGCTGATCACATTGGATCAGTGGGATGGAATGCTGAAGTTCATGACAGCAGCAGTGGTGTTCTGGTGGATGAACCTGCTCTTGTTGATCGGAATGGAAGGAGGCAACTATGCGGATCATAAAGATGGTCAGAGAAATTAAGGCTCTGCGGAGAGAAAACACGGAGCTTCGTAAGGCAATGAAAGAAGCCCTGCAGGATCTGAATGATACGGATCTTACCAATAAGAGTATCCGGATCATGTCCGCCAGTATACGGCTGGAAAGAGCATTAGAAAAGGATCCCAAAGAGCAGCCACTCAACAGGATCCAAAGATAATAATAGTTTATCAGCCTTATTGTAAGGCAGAAAGAGAGGAAATGCAAGAGTGAGCATGAAAATTAATCGTCTTGAAATTGAAAATGTAAAAAGAATTAAAGCAGTCAAAATCGAACCGAGAGAAAACGGATTGACTTTGATCGGTGGAAATAATAATCAGGGAAAAACTTCTGTATTGGATTCCATAGCCTGGGCGTTGGGAGGGGAACGCTTTAAACCCTCGCAGGCAACAAGAGAAGGATCTGTTATTCCACCAAACTTACATATTGTAATGAATAACGGACTTGTCGTAGAGCGTAAAGGAAAGAATAGCGCCCTGAAAGTCACGGATCCGAATGGAAACAAAGGCGGACAGCAGCTCCTTAATGAGTTTGTGGAACAGCTTGCTCTGGATTTGCCTAAGTTCATGGAATCTTCCGGGAAAGAAAAAGC
>JAETOL010000095.1 GCA_021771755.1 Lachnospiraceae bacterium
CGGGAAGCAATGGAACGCTCCCTTACAAGGGACGAGGAACGGATTGAGGTTCTGGACAAAATGGTAATGCGGCTTTATGAGGATATGATTGCAGGGCGTATCAGTGAGCAGAACTTCAACACCATGCTGGAAAGGACACAGACCGAGCAGACGGAGCTTAAAACAAAAGTGTCCGAGGGCAGGAAGCGGCTGTCCGATGAAGTCCAGCTTGCCAATGACGCAAAACAATGGGTGGAAGCCATTCAGGAATACGCCAACATCACAGAGCTGGACGCAGCCACCCTCAACCGCTTAATCAAAGAAATCGTCGTGCATGAGCGCATTGACGAAAATAAAACAAGACACATTTCTATCGAAATTCATTTTAATCTCAAACCCATCCCGGAGGTGGAACAGGTCACTGCCTGACCTGTCCCGCCGGGACGGTTCTCTTAACAACACCATATAGATTTTTTGTACGCCGCCGCCCGCCATCGAGCAGAGTTTTTACACCTAATTGGGGATAAAACAGCTTATGAGCGGTGGTGGTGTAATTCTCATCGGTACTCAGTTAATTCCGCTGCTTAGTGGACTGTTTGGTTAAGAGAAAGGGGTAGTTATCCATGTTCGATCAGATTTTTGATGCGATCGAAGAATGGATGAGGGAACTCCTGACAGGGATGATTAATTCCAACCTGGATCAGATGTTTACTGATGTCAATCAGAAAACAGGTGAGATTGCAAGCCAGGTTGGACAGACTCCCCAGGGATGGAATGGCAGCATATTCAGTATGATCCAGAACCTGTCCAATTCGGTAATTCTGCCGATTGCAGGTATCATCATTACGTTTGTGCTCTGCTATGAACTGATTTCCATGCTTACTGAGCGTAATAACATGCATGATATTGATACATGGATGTTCTTCAAATACTTTGTGAAGATGTGGATCGCAGTGTATCTGGTAAGCAATACTTTTACCATTACAATGGCTGTTTTTGATGTGGGTCAGCATGTAGTAAATGCTGCATCCGGTGTGATCACAGGCAGTACAGCCATTGATATCAGTTCGGCATTGACCGATCTGGAGGCTACATTGGAAGCCATGGAGATTGGAGAATTAGTAGTGTTGGCATTGGAAACCCTGATCGTCAGCTTCTGTATGAGAATCATGTCCGTATTGATCACCGTAATTCTATATGGACGTATGATTGAGATTTACCTTTATACTTCGGTCGCGCCGATTCCGTTCGCCACAATGAGCAACAGAGAGTGGGGACAGATCGGAACCAATTATTTCAGAGGACTCTTTGCCCTGGCATTCCAGGCATTTCTGATGATGGTTTGCGTCGCTATCTATGCTGTGCTGGTAGCGGGTATCCAGTATTCAGATAATCTGAGTTCTTCATTATTTGGCGTAATGGCTTATACAGTCATCCTGTGTTTCAGTTTGTTTAAGACAGGATCCCTGAGCAAGTCGATTTTTAATGCCCATTAAATTAATCACAGGAAGGAGAGATAAACCATGGCATATGTCAGTGTTCCAAAGGATTTGACAAAAGTAAAAAACAAAGTGGCTTTTAATCTGACAAAGAGACAGATCATCTGCATCGGTATCGGTGCAGCGATTGGTATTCCGTTTTATTTCCTCACAAGAGGAATACTTGGGATGTCAAATGCGGCTACTGTTATGGTGATTTTGATGTTACCGGCATTTATGTTTGCCATGTATGAAAAAGATGGGATGCATCTGGAGGATGTGATCTTGCACATCCTGAATGTAAAAGTGTTCCGGCCACCGGTCAGAACCTATGAAACAGAGAATTATTATGAATCGAATCCGGAAACAACCGGTTCGAAAAATGCATCCAGAGAAAAGAAGGGAGGAAAGACAGGTGTCAAAAAGAAAAAATAACAGCACCAAAAAGTCAAAGAAAAAAGAAGAAAAGCGGCTTTCGGTACAAAAGACAATCCGATACAAAGAGATGGGAAAGGATGGGATCTGCCGGGTACAGGGAAATACATATTCCAAATGTATCCGGTTTTATGATATCAACTATCAGCTGGCACAGAATGAGGATAAGAATGCTATTTTTGAAAACTGGTGTGATTTCCTCAACTATTTTGACAGCAGCATCCATTTCCAGCTGAGCTTTATCAATCACAAAAGTAATATGAAGGAATTTGAGAATGTGATCCGTATCCGGCCTCAGCATGATGAGTTTGATGATGTCCGCATGGAATATGCACAGATGCTTAAAAATCAGCTGGCAAAGGGCAATAACGGTCTGGTAAAGTCAAAATATATCACGTTTTCTATCGAAGCGGAGAATATCAAGCTGGCGAAACCGAAGCTGGAACGTATCGAGTCGGATATCCTGAATAATTTCAAGGTGCTTGGTGTACCGGCATATCCACTCAATGGTGTGGAGCGGCTTCAGATTATGTATGAAACATTTAATCCGGATGCCAGTGCCGATTTCCAGTTTGATTATGGTTCCATGATCCGGACCGGTCTCAGCACAAAGGATTATGTGGCACCGACCAGCTTTGTATTTAAAGAAGGGAAGACATTCCAGATGGGGATAACGATTGGCGCAGTCTCCTATCTGCAGATTCTTGCTCCGGAGCTTACTGACAAAATGCTGGCTGAGTTTCTGGATATGGATAAAGATCTGATCGTAAACCTGCATGTGCAGTCGGTAGATCAGATGAAAGCCATCAAGCTTGTAAAAAGCAAGGTGACGGATATCAACCGTATGAAAATTGAAGAACAGAAAAAGGCAGTTCGTTCCGGATATGATATGGACATCATCCCGTCAGACCTGAATACGTATGGCGGCGAGGCAAAGAGACTTCTGGAAGATCTGCAGTCACGAAATGAGCGTATGTTCCTGGTAACTGCGCTCTTTTTGAATACAGCAAAAAGTAAGCAGGATCTGGAAAATGCAGTATTCCAGACTGCCGGCATCGCTCAGAAATATAACTGTGTGTTAAAGCGACTGGATTATCAGCAGGAGGAAGGGCTGATGAGCAGTGTTCCGCTTGGTGTCAATCATGTGCCAATCAAAAGGGCACTGACTACGACCAGCACTGCTATCTTTGTTCCTTTCACAACACAGGAATTGTTCATGGGTGGAGAATCTCTTTATTACGGGCTAAATGCCCTCAGCAACAATATGATTATGGTAGATCGAAAGAAGCTGAAAAATCCGAACGGGCTGATCCTCGGTACACCTGGATCTGGAAAATCTTTTGCGGCTAAGAGAGAAATCACCAATGCATTTTTCGTGACAAATGACGATATTATCATCGGAGATCCGGAGGGAGAATATTATCCACTAGTCCATGCCCTCGGCGGTCAGGTTATCCACATTTCTCCGACCAGCAAGGATTATATTAATCCCATGGATATCAATATGGATTATTCCGATGATGATAATCCGCTAGGTGTGAAGTCAGATTTTGTCCTGTCGTTGTGTGAGCTGATCATGGGAACCAGAAATGGTATTGAGGCAGAGGAAAAGTCAGTGATCGACCGGTGTCTGCCTCTTGTATATCAGAAATATTTTGCAGATCCGAAACCGGAAAATATGCCGGTACTGGGAGATCTGTATGACTGCCTGAGAAAGCAGAAAGAACCCCAGGCCCAGCGTATTGCAACAGCACTGGAAATCTACGTTAATGGTTCTCTGAAAGTGTTTAACCATCAGACAAATGTGGAACTGAATAACCGGATCGTCTGCTTCGACATCAAGGAGCTGGGTAAACAGTTGAAAAAACTGGGAATGCTCATTGTCCAGGATCAGGTATGGAACCGTGTTACCATTAACCGGGGCTCACAGAAATCTACCAGATACTATATCGATGAATTCCATCTTCTTCTGAAAGAGGAACAGACCGCAGCTTATTCTGTGGAAATCTGGAAGAGATTCCGCAAATGGGGTGGAATTCCCACAGGAATCACTCAGAATATCAAAGACCTTCTGGCCAGCCGGGAGATTGAAAATATCTTTGGTGCGACACGTTGACGCACAAACATCGCTCTATGAGGGTAAAACTTCATGGACTTATGGCCATGCGATGCTAAAATCGTCGGACTTACCTTCTTA
>JAETOL010000096.1 GCA_021771755.1 Lachnospiraceae bacterium
TATACTCTTAATCATAGGGAACACCTTCCTTTGTGCTATTGGTTTTGGTCGACTAATATAATAACACAAAACTGGCGTTCCCTTTTCTATGTGTCCTACAAAAATTTTACGCTAGCAGGAAATGCAGAGAGAAATGCAGTTGAGTTTAGCCCCCTCCTATCTCAAAGCAGTTTCCATGAATGAGCTGTTTGACACCCAGTATCAGAGCAAGCCGCCGTTGATCGACGGTCTGCTCTACCCCGGCACATATATTTTTGCAGGTTCCCCCAAACTGGGAAAGAGTTTTCTGATGGCACAGCTTGCCTATCATATTAGCACAGGAACACCGCTTTGGAATTATACCACCCGAAAAGGAACGGTACTGTATCTTGCCCTTGAGGATGATTACCGCCGCTTACAGGAACGTCTGTATCGGATGTTTGGAACAGAGAGTGCGGACAATCTTTTCTTTTCTGTTTCTGCCAGTCAGCTAGGGAAAGGGCTGGATGAACAGCTTGCAAGGTTTGTGGCAGAGCATACAGACACGAAACTGATTATCATTGATACACTTCAAAAGGTGCGTGAGGTTGGCGGAGACAATTACAGTTACGCAAACGATTATCAGATTATGGCAAGGCTGAAAAGCTTTGCAGACGCCCACGGTCTTTGTATCCTGCTTGTACACCACACAAGGAAACAGACGGCGGATGATAAGTTTGATATGATTTCGGGAACAAGCGGACTGCTCGGTGCAGCGGATGGAGCATTTCTCCTTCAGAAAGAAAAACGGACAGGCAATGCAGCAACTTTGGAAGTATCGGGCAGAGATCAGCAAGACCAAAAGCTATATCTTATCCGCAGCACAGAAACGTTATTGTGGGAACTGCAAAGGGCAGAAACTGAACTGTGGAAGGAACCACCAGAGCCTTTACTGGATGAGATTGCTGAACTTGTTATGAAGGATATTTCTTCTTGGGAAGGCTCGGCAACGGAACTGGTTTCGCTGATAAAGGTAGAAATTCAGCCCCATGTCATCACACGAAAACTGAATGTTCTTTCAGGGAGGTTGTATGCGGAACATGGCATTTATTATAAGAGTAACCGCACTCACGATGGAAGAAAAATACGGTTTTGGAAAGACGATACGGAAACAGCGTGACAGTTGGTGACGGTTGTGACGGTATTTTTGACAGCGGGGGTGGTATTGAAATAACCGTCACAACTGTCACATACCGTCACGGAAAGGATGGGATACGATGAGAAACGTGCAAATATCACAGGAATTATTTATGCAGCTGCTCCGTTTTCACTTGATGGAAGATGAAAGCTGTGAGAGAGAAATCAAGCAGGAGTTGGAGAAAAAGTTGGACAAGATGGTCATGCGTGACCTGTTTGGAAAATCAAAAACTGCACCGACAGAGGAAGAACGGGAACAGGCAAGAAAAGAATATTTGGACAGGCGGGGAGTTCCAGAGAGTTTCCGTTGGTAATTCTTCCTTGATGATAAGGACAGGGGTGTGCCACACCCCTGTGAATAACAGACAAGGCAGGAAGGGAGTGTTGCGGATGTTAAAGCAGCCAGAAAGAGAAAGCAGAAACGTGAATGATTTCTTTTATGAGATGGAGGGCAGACAGCTACAAAAAATGAACAAGATACTGGCAGGTGTGGAACTGACAAAAGCAGAGGAAAGAACTCTGATATGGCTTGCCGGATGGGAAGAAAGTACCGTAGACCACCTGCTGTCAGTCATAGAAAAAGTAGCCCGGATACGGGCAGATAAAAAGGGCGGATACGCCCATAAATGAAATCGAAAGTCTGAGTGGTAATCAGATTATGTAATACAAAAATAGCCCTCGGCGATTGAGAGCGAAATACACCCATCGCACAAACTTCATTTATGCTCTGCGTATTTCGCCCTGCCGGGAGCTATGCTGCCAATAGGCAGATAAGTTCGTAAACAGGTGTCTATGCACCTACTCACAATTAAAGTCGGCGAGGGTCAGGGAAGGAGGATGCTTATAGGCAGACATTCATTTATCAGACAAAGCAAGCTGTCCGATGTGGCAGGAAGGATTGATTATATCTCCAATCCGAAACGACAGGAATATTTATATGCAACCTATCAGACGGAAGGAGCAACACCGGAGTTTTGGAAACATCTTGCAAGAGAAAATCAGTTGGACTTTAAGGCGAGTGGTTCAGCAGGGAAATGTATCGAGGGGCGTGAGTTCATCATAGCGCTTCCTGAAATTTTTGTTCAGTACAGGGCAGATGATGTGGTAAGACTTTTTACGGAAACTTTCCATAAAAGATATGGTGTGGAGTGCAGCGCAGCCCTTCATCACAACAAGACAAAAACGAATTATCATATCCATCTGATATTCAGTGAACGAAAAATGTTGGAACAGCCTGAAGTAGAGATTGCCACCCGAAATATGTTTTATGATGAGCAGGGAAAGCATAGACGTACAAAGAAAGATGTTTTAGACGAGCAGGGCGATCTTCGGGCGGGATGCAGCATTATCCCCAAAGGGGAAGTCTATGAAAGTCATATCTTCACAAAAAAAGAGGAATGGTTTAAGAACAAATCATTTACTAAAGAAGTGAAAGAACTGTTTACCGATACAATTAACCGATATGCAAAAGAAGAATCAGAAAAACTTTCTGTATTCCAACAGGGTGGAGTATATCTGGCAACAAAAAAAATCGGAAAGAACAATCCGAAAGCAGAGGAGATAAAGGCAGACAATGCGGCAAGGCAGGAATGGAATCGGACAGTTGATGTGGCATTAGTTGAAGGTGTTCCGGAAGAAGATATTTTGAAGATCAAGCAGGAAAAAATCACAGACAAAAAGCTGCAATCTATCAGGACACATGGTTGGCTGCCGGATATGTTCCGTCAGATTATCCGAGGGGCAAAAGACTTTTTACAGGAAGTGATTTTTAAATTTAAACTGCCGCCAAGACCTATGCCAAAGATTGATTTGCAGGAGTGGAAAGATATGCAGAAGCTCATGTATGAATTGCAGAGACAGTCAAGAGAGATAAAACGCACACAGCAGGATATTTCTTCTTTGAAAAAACAACTGCCAGAGCTGCGAGGGTTCTTTAAAGGCAAAGAGCGAAAATCTCTGGAAGGGAAAATTGAAGCGTTAGAGGATTTGGAAAAACGTCTGCATAGGAGTATGGAGCAGATTGTAAAACGCGAAGGCTATCCAAATGTGCAAGCCTTTCAGAAGGTCTATAACAAGGCAGAAGCACTAATTATGGAATACAATGAAGAGCTGCGAGCATGGAAAAATCAGACGGGGCAGAAGAAAGAAAATACGTTAGAACAACCGAAAAAAGCAAGCGTACTGGAAAAGCTACACCGCTATCAGCAGGAAGGAAGACAGCAGCCGAAACGGTCAGTCAAGAAGAAATCAATGGATAGAGAACGATAAGAATGGTGGAAACGATTATGAAGAAAACAATATTTGAAGAAATGGGCGGCACTTATATCAGACACGGGGATTATCTTATCCCCTGTCTTACCTTGCCGGAGGAAGAAGAACAAAGATTTATCGGCGTATGGGGATAAAGACATAAATACTATTTGAAAGAACATAAGAGAGCGGTTTATATTACTCTGCTTACAAGTGACAGGCTGAATAGTTATCTTGCAGATATAGAAGAACAGGCGCAGGAACGCTTTGAAAGGATTGTAGAGCAGATGAAACAGGCACAGGGGATTACAGAACAGTTAAAGGCAGAAAATCAGATGGAATGGGTAGCGAGAATGAATAATATACAAGCGTGTGCGAGGGAGATTGTGGATAAAGGGATGATTTATCAATAAGAAAAGGTGTATGGTGGAAAGCAAGTCTGAAAACAAAATGATTAGGCGTTGTCAGATTCGAATAACAGACAGAAAACCTCGGATGCCCATTTTATAAGGGTTTCCGAGGTTTCTTTATGCCTGTTGGATCTATTTCTTTTGACGGAGTAGGTAGTGTAAAATAGTTTGTGTTTCTGGTAAAAAATGGCTCCTTTTTGGTAAGAATACAGATATGACTATTCTTATCGAAAAGGAGTATTTTTTATGGCAGTTGCAAAGGAACAA
>JAETOL010000019.1 GCA_021771755.1 Lachnospiraceae bacterium
CTGTCCAGATGGTGAAAAAAACATCTCGGCGGATGCAATTATTTTACTATGGACTTCGTACTGCTACAGGAGTGATTGCAGCACTTTTTCTCCTGTTTACAGTACAGCGCATGGATTTCAGTGTACTTCGTACCTTCTCCTATTCAAAAACTCAGGAGTATTCTGCAGACACAAAACGAGAAAATCCTTCTGCCAATATCTCTCGTTTTACAGAACACATGAACTCAGAATTTTCTCGGGGGCTGAATGCAGGTTTTAACTATATTGAAGACTTTTCAAATAAATTATTTAACGGAGGATTTTCAAAATGACAAAACAAAAAAAGGGATTTTTACTTTTTCTCTGCTCACTGATCCCAGGTGCCGGTGAGCTGTATATGGGTTTCCGTAAGCAGGGCATCAGCATCATGCTGCTGTTCTGGGGCTGTATTTTCTTTTCCGGATATTCCGGAATCGGATTTTTTGTTATGTTCCTTCCCATTTTATGGGCTTACAGCTTCTTCAACGTGCACAATCTGAAATCATTGTCAGAAGAAGATTTTTATTCCGTAGAAGATGCCTACATTCTCCATATGGATCAATTTATTGACAATACAGATCATTTTGTGCGGAAGTACAAAAAAATCATCGCCATACTGCTGATCATCTTCGGTGTTTCGATTCTCTGGGATAATGTAACTGATCTGATCCGCTGGATTCTCCCTGAGTACGTAGTAAGCTTTTTCAGCCATATTTTTTATACCCTTCCGTCTATTATCATCGCAATCGTCATTATCGCCGGAGGAGTCCATCTGCTGAAAAGCAAGAAGCTGGAGCTGGATCACGAGGATGAAACAGCAAAAGCAGAAGAACATTACTGGGAACCTTACCGCCCGTATCAGCAGACCGCTGCACCGGATGCAGAAAGGGCGGCATCTGAGACAGAAGTAATTGTATCTGACCAAAAAGACACTGCTCCAGAGCAAAATGCTGCACCTTCCGAAACAGATGCCGTATCATCTGACGAGAATACCACAAACGAAAAATAAAAATATAGTTGTCCAAAAAGGCAGGAGCCATAGCACTCTACTACGGTTCCTGCCTTTTTCTTTTCATCTGACTGCAAACAGCAGCCAAACAGATATTTACAATTCTTTTGTAACCCGAAGTCTTGTCATGGCTCTTGCCAGCGCCAGCTGGCTCATCCGGTATTCCTGGATACTCTGCTTCTGCCTGAGCTGTTCCTCCGCACGCTCTTTTGCCTCCTGTGCTCTCCGCACATCGATCTCTTCCGGACGTTCCACTGTCAGACAGAAAATTTTTCCACGGTTGTTTATCATTTCTACAAAACCTGAGCTTACCGCTACAACCATCTTATTCCCATCAGCATCTTCATAGCGCATTTCACCCGGGACAATAGCCGCGATCAGATTGGCATGATGAGCCAGAAAAGCCTTTTCCCCGTCCTCAACCGGTACGGTCAGTGATCTGGCTCTTCCGGAAAAAAACAGCTTATTACTGGCATAGATCTCCAGACCAAATGTACTTTCCATAAGCTCCTCTCCTTACTGCTCAATGGTTTTGGATTTTTCAATCACTTCGTCAATGGTACCCACATTAAAGAATGCATTCTCTGGATACTGATCCATTTCTCCGTCCACGATCATGCGAAATCCACGGATCGTCTCCTTCAGCGGCACATATTTACCGGGGATACCGGTAAAGTTCTCTGCCACATGGAAGGGCTGGGACAAAAATCTCTGGATTTTTCTTGCACGGTATACGGTATTTTTGTCCTCCTCAGACAGTTCCTCCATGCCAAGGATTGCAATGATATCCTGCAGTTCCTTATATTTCTGGAGGATTTCCTGTACCCGGCGGGCAACCTCGTAATGTTCCTGGCCGACCACATCTGCCTCCAGGATACGGGAAGTCGATTCCAGAGGATCCACTGCCGGATAAATTCCCTGCTCCACAATCTTTCTGGAAAGAACCGTAGTTGCATCCAGGTGTGCAAAGGTGGTGGCCGGCGCCGGGTCAGTCAGGTCATCTGCCGGCACATAAACTGCCTGTACAGAAGTTACGGAACCGGATCTGGTGGATGCGATACGTTCCTGAAGCTCTCCCATTTCCGTGGCAAGTGTAGGCTGGTATCCTACCGCAGAAGGCATACGTCCCAGAAGTGCCGAGACCTCAGAGCCTGCCTGTACGAAACGAAAAATATTATCAATAAAAAGAAGAACATCTCTGTGTTCTGTGTCACGGAAATATTCCGCCATGGTAAGACCGGTCTCCGCAACACGCATACGAGATCCCGGCGGTTCATTCATCTGCCCGAACACCAGGGCTGTTTTTTCCAGTACACCGGATTCCTTCATCTCTGACCAGAGATCATTTCCCTCTCGGGAGCGCTCTCCTACTCCTGTAAAAATAGAATAGCCGCCGTGCTCGGTAGCAATATTCTGGATCAGCTCCTGGATCAGCACTGTTTTGCCTACACCGGCGCCGCCAAACAGACCGATCTTGCCGCCTTTTGCATAAGGAGCCAAAAGGTCGATAACTTTAATTCCCGTCTCCAGAATCTCTACTGCAGGACTCTGATCCTCAAATCCCGGCGGGTCTCTGTGAATCTCCCAGTGTTCCTTGTCTTCCAGGGAATCTCCACCGTCTACCGTCTCTCCCAGAACATTAAAAAGTCTGCCCAGTGTACACTCTCCTACCGGAACCTGAATCCCACTTCCTGTAGCGATCACTTCTCTGTCTCTCTGAAGTCCCTCGCTGGCACTGAGCATAATACACCGTACCTCACGGTTTCCCAGATGCTGAGAAACTTCCATAATACATTTCTTTCCATTATTCTCTACTTCCAGGGCTTCTCTGATATCCGGAAGCTCCCCGTTTTCAAAAACAACATCTACAACAGGTCCCATAACCTGTCTGATCTTACCTTTATTCATCCTAGTCACTTCCTTTTCTGGGCCTTTGCACCACTGATCACCTCTGTGATCTCCTGTGTGATGGCTGCCTGCCGTGCCCGGTTATACTGTATGGAAAGCTCCTGCAGCATTTTTTTTGCACTGTCGGTAGATGCCTGCATGGCAGTCATTCTTGCATTATTCTCACTGGCATAAGCTTCTACCAGACATCCATAGATCACGCCGGTCAGATAATTAGGGATCATCGTATCCAGTACCACATCTGCCGAGGGATACATTTCAATTTCTTCCTGAGGAGCCTGCACAGGAATCTGGAAAGGAGAAAAGCTTGTTTTTTTAAGAGGGAGGAGCTGCATGTCCACAGCTTCCATTACCGCAGCGTTCTGCATCTGTGTATAAACAATATGTACCTCATCCAGCTCCCGTTCCAGAAACGCTCTCACAATCTCCTCACTGATCAGCCTTGCCCTGTGCATGGTAGGCTTCTGTACTGTATAACGAAAACTGCCGTCTACATCTGCATTCTTTTTCTCATAATACTGACGCCCTGTCATTCCCAGTACATACAGACGGTGATAACCAGGTGTTTTTTCCATAAATTCATCAGTCAGTTTGGTAATATTATGGTTGTAGGCTCCTGCCATTCCTTTATCTCCGGTGACCACAATAATTCCTGTTTTTCTCTCCCGGGTGGGCACCAGATGGCGAACGCTGAAAAACGGATGCTGGATATCCGGAACATGCCGCAGGATTCTGGCTATTGCCCCCTGCATGTTATAAAAGTAAGGTTCCGTGTCTTCCAGTATCTTTTTGGCTTTTTTCATTTTGGAAGAGGAGATCATATACATGGCATTGGTGATCTTCATGGTATCCTGGACACTTTTTATTCTGCTTTGGATTTCTCTTGCATTTGCCATAAATTCCTCCTGCTGTCTCTATTCTGCAGCCTGACGGGTTCTGAATTCCTCCGCCACCTGAAGGATTTTTTCTCCAAGCTGGTCAGAAAGAAGCTTTGTCTCGTCAATTTCTCTTCCAATCTCCGGATAAGCGTTGTCAAAATATTCCAGAAGCTCCTTCTGATAAGCTTTCAGCTTTCGTGTTTCCACATGGACAAGCGCCTTATGGGTGGCTGTCCACAAAGTGATCACCTGCTCATGAAGCTTCATCGGACTGCACAGAGGCTGCTTCAGAAGCTCCATCAGACAGCTACCATAACGCAGCTGCGCTTTAGTAGCCTCGTCAAGATCGGAGCTGAACTGGGTAAACACTTCCATTTCTCTGTACTGTGCCAGATCGATACGGATACTTCCCGATGCTTTTTTCATGGCTTTTGCCTGTGCCGCACCGCCTACACGGGAAACAGAAAGTCCTACGTTAACTGCAGGCCGCATACCGGAAAAGAACAGGTCACTTTCCAGAAAGATCTGTCCGTCGGTAATGGAGATCACATTGGTCGGAATATATGCAGACACATCTCCTGCCTGAGTCTCAATAATGGGGAGCGCCGTGATCGAACCGCCGCCTTCTTTGTCGCTTAAACGACTGGAGCGCTCCAGAAGTCTGGAATGAAGATAAAATACATCTCCCGGATATGCTTCACGTCCCGGAGAACGTTCCAGAAGCAGAGACAGAGCCCGATACGCCACTGCATGTTTGGAAAGATCGTCATAAACGATCAGAACGTCTCTGCCCCTGTACATAAAATATTCAGCCAGAGCAGTCCCTGCATAAGGCACAATATACTGAAGCGGAGCACAATCGCTGGCTGTGGAAGAAAATACCGTCGTATATTCCATAGCGCCATGCTTTTCCAGGGTGGAGACAACTTTTGCCACTGTAGAAGCTTTCTGCCCGATGGCTACATAAATGCAGATCACATCCTTGCCCTTCTGATTCAGGATCGTATCAATGGCAAGAGAGGTTTTTCCGGTCTGTCTGTCACCGATGATCAGCTCTCTCTGTCCCCGTCCAATGGGAAACATGGAATCAATGGACAGGATTCCGGTCTCCATAGGTACTGTAACGGATTTACGGTCAATGATGCCCGGAGCCGGATATTCTACCGGGCGATATTCCTCTTCCCGGATTTCTCCTTTCCCGTCCACCGGCGCCCCCAGGGCATTTACAATTCTTCCAATAAATCCCTCTCCTACCGGGATTCCTGCCTGTCTCCCTGTTCTGGTGACTCTGGTTCCTTCCCGTATACCGGAATCACTGCCAAAAAGGATACATCCCATACTGTTGGAACGGATATCCTGTACCATACCCCTCAGACCGTTTTCAAAAACCACGACTTCTCCGTACATGGCATGGTCGATCCCGTAGACTACCGCAATTCCGTCTCCCACGGAAATGACAGTGCCTGCCTCCTGGTTCTGGCTGATTTCATCGTAATTCTCAATTTCTTCTTTTAAAATTGAAATAATCTCATCTGGATTAATCGCACTCAAATGATTCACCTCCGTGTAAGCTTCTGATGAAGCCTGCAGTAACGTCCTCTCAGACTCCAGTCAAATTCTCTTCCGCCTGCTCTTAGTATAAATCCACCGATCAGGCTTTTATCTTCTGTTATCCGGATCTCTGCCGTTTTCATCTGAAACTCTCTGCACAGAAAATTCCGGATTCCCTCCAGCTGCTCCTTCTCTGGCGGTGTGACACAGAGCATTTCTGCCTCCAGGATCTTTTTGTCTCTCAGACACATGCTTCTGTAAGCTTCGAAAATTTCTTTCCAGGCTCCCATCTTTCTGTGTCGGCAGACTACCTTCAAAAAAGAGCGTATCTCCATAGGAAAGATCCTGTCAATGATATCCTCCGTCGCTTCAAAAGCGATCAGAGGATTTTCCAGACAGCTAACCAGTTCCGGATTTTCCTGCATCAGTCTTTTGGATTCCTTTACCGCTTCTTCCGGAACAGAAAGCTCATACAAAACCTTTGCGTAATTAACAGCTGCTGTTGTCATGGGGATCACCTGCTTTTTTTATAAATTGATCATACATGGCAAGATCCTGCGCGGCTCCGGCATGTTCATCCAGGATTCTGGAAGCTGCCTCCATAGCCAGCCTGCCAACCTCTCCCTGCATCTGTTTCATTGCCATCTCCCGCTCGGCAGAGATATCTTCCCTGGCCTTTGCCAGCATCCTGTCAGCCTCAGCCCTTGCCGCCTGTGCAGTCTGCTCGGCCTGAGCTTTTGCCTCCAGCTTTGCTTTCTCAACGATCCGGCAGGAATCCTCCTTGGCGGATTTCAGGGCATTTTCATATTTTTTCTGAAGCTCATTCGCCCTGTCTTCTGTCTTTTTTGCCTCTTCCAGCTGCTGATCCAGAATCTGCTGTCTCTGATCCATAACATGGATCACCGGGCCAAACAGAAACTTCTTCATCAGAAGATAAAGAACCAGCAGATTAATGATGGTAAAAACAAGATTCATATTGATCTGAATCATCGTCTGTACCTGCCTTTCTCTTTATGTAGTGGTCGATCAGCCAAGCATTACTACGATCAGAAGACCTACAACAAAACCGAAAATCGCAGTACCTTCTGCCAGCGCACAGCCAAGAAGAAGGTTTTTGCTTATCTTGCTCTCTGCCTCAGGCTGTCTTGCGATTGCCTCTACTGCCTTGGATGTTGCAAGACCGATACCGATACCTGCGCCAATACCTGTTAATGCTGCAATACCTGCTCCAATAGCGATTAAACTTGTCATAATGTTTTTCCTCCTGATTCATAATGAATATCGTATTTTTCAAAATCAAAGGCCAGTCAGCCTGAGTCATTCCATGGTCTCACTCATGAACATGGATGTCAAAAAAACAAAAATATAAGCCTGTATAAAACCATCAAAAAAATCAAAATACAGGCTGAAGGGAATCGGCAGAATTGCCGGGCACACAAATTCCACAAGTGCCATTACCACAAAGCCGCCAAGAATGTTGCCGAAAAGTCGGAAACAAAGTGCGGTGGGGCGGATAAAAACCTCCATGATGTTCATAGGAAGCATCACCGGGATCGGATCCAGAAAACTCTTAAAAAATCCTTTCAGACCCTTTTTATAAATACCGCAATACTCAATGAGAAACATGCTCATCAATGCCAGAGCCAAAGTAACGTTCAGATCCTTGGTAGGCGGTTTCACCCCAAAAATCCCCGATACATTGGAAACTCCCAGAAAAATAATGACGGTCATCATATAGGGGATATAACGGTCGCCTTCTTCTCCCAGAATTCCCCGAAAGAACTTCCGCAGAGCATCGATTCCTGCTTCCAGAAGAAGCTGTTTCTTTCCCGGATTCATAACCGTCAGATTTCTGGTAAGGATCAGGGACAGAACTACCAGAACTGCCATGATCACCCAGGTAACAACTACCGATTCAAATACCGGAATGCCGTTTCCTATCGGAATGGTAAACACCGTCCGACAGTTCAGTTCTTCTTTTAATACTTCTGTTAAACTGTTCGTTTCACTCCCTCCTTTTTGTTTGCCCAACCGGTAAGACCAATTTTTCGATTTCTTTATTTTACTCTTTTGTCTTCTAAAGTCAATATTTTTATTCACTATAT
This sequence comes from Lachnospiraceae bacterium, assembly GCA_021771755.1. GTDB lineage: Bacteria > Bacillota > Clostridia > Lachnospirales > Lachnospiraceae > Blautia_A. Next base: position 7,470 of record JAETOL010000019.1, read on the forward strand.
TGCACAAAAAAAGGACGATGTTTTTATGCAAATCGTCCAATCTTTTTTTGTGGTTACCTATAAATTAACACATAGGCCACTATCTATATTTTATATTTTCAAAGATACTTCCCCATAAGACAACAATGTCTCTGTTCCATCTTCCTCCTGTATTTTCAGCCGTCCATCCGGACAGATTTCCAGAGCATTGGCAAAGCGTGTCCGCTCACCGTCCAAAATCTGTATCCTGTGTCCGGGCACCAGATTATGCTGAATATATTCCGTTGGAAGCTCAAGCTCCTGTGTTTCTTCCAGAAGACAGTTAACGATCGCTGCTGCCAGCTGATTTCTGTTGACAGCGACTGCTTCCTGACAATTTTTATATAATGCTCCGGCAATATCGGTCAGCTCCGGCGGAAAACCGTTCTCCGGTTCATAAAGGTTCAGCCCGATTCCAACAACTGCAAACTGAATCTCTCCGCTTTCAAAATCCGTCACCGCTTCCGTAAGGATCCCGCAGACCTTTTTCCCCTGATAGTAAAGGTCATTCACCCATTTGATATCCAGGGAGATCCCTGTCGTCTCCTTTACTGCTTTAAAAACTGCTGCGGCTGCCTGCGCCGTCAGAATCAGATTTTCTCTGAGACTGCCTTTCGGTTCCAGGATCACACTGAGATACAGTCCGGAGTCCTTTGGAGAATAAAAATCCCTTCCCCGTCTTCCTCTGCCGGCATTTTGACACTGTGCCAGAACCATGCTTCCATGAAGCGCCTTTCCTGCAATTGCCGCTTCCTTTGCAGCCCGGTTAGTAGAAGTGATTTCCGGATATACCTTCAGATACACATCCTGCTTTTTCAGAAACGGGCGGATTCCCTCTTCTGCCAGAAGATTACTGTGCAAAGACAGCCTATACCCCTTGTTCGGTCCGGCTTCAATCTCGTATCCTTCCTCACGAAGCGACTTCACCGCCTTCCATACCGCTGCACGGGTACAAGACAGCTCCTCAGCAATCCTTTCCCCGGATATAACCTTTCCCTTATTTTGTTCCAGAAGTTCTAAAAGTCTGGATCTTACCGTCTTTCTTACTGCCATCTCTGTCCTCATATCCTTCCATCGCCTGTCTCAGGAATGCCATATATTCTCTGCATGTCTTTTCCGGAGAAAGTATCTTCACTCCCGGACCGAGTCCTGCCAGCCAGCCAAAAAACCGCCCACTGACATGAAAATGCGCCTGGAATGTAAAGTGTCCCTCATCCGAAGGAAAAATCATTGCCTCCTGCCCAAAGTGATCCATCACTACGTCAATCATAGAATTCTCAAATTCCAGTTTCAAAAGAGTATCTCTTCCGCCAAACATCCCAAATGTACCTACTGAAACTTTGCCAAGATCAAAATCCCGAAAGATAGCCGCTCCGTTGCGGCTGTTCTTTTCCTGCTTTACATCCTTTATCCTATCTACCCGGTAGTGCTTCACAATACCGCTGATCTCATCGACTCCCAAAAGATAGTAACTGTCATTGTTCCATATCATCTTCCAGGGACTTACCCGGTATCTCTGACCGTTCTTTTTCACACGAAGTTTCCGTGCAAGAGACCATTCGTAATAGCAAAAACTGATCTGACGATTCGCTGCAATGGCATCATAAATACGTTCTACATTCGTGTAGATTTCTTCATTCGGCGTTTTGACTCCGTTTTCCTGGAGCATCTGCTCCTGAAGCTTCCTTGTCTCCGGATCACTTGCCAGCCTTTCCAGCTTCTTTACAAGCTTCTGGGTCTGCTCCTGAGTAATAAAATGAGAAGACTGCACCGTATCCATCAGAAATTTCAGCTCCGGGAGCTCAAACACACGGTCTTCCAAAAAATATCCTGCGTCAGCACCTCTTCGGTGCCCTATTTTCATTCCAAAATACTGCAGCGCTTCAATATCTGCATATATCGTCTTCCGGTCCGCCTTAATTCCCCAGGAATGCAGTATGGAAACAATCTCTTTTACAGGTATCGCATGTTCCCTGTCTGTCCTTTCCTGAAATATCTTCATCAAATATAAAATTTTCAATTTCTGGTTAAATGATCTGGGCATAAACACCATCCTATTTATCTGTAAGTCCGGCAACAACGCCAAAATACACGACTGCAAAAGAAAGAACCAGTGTGATCCTGTCTGCAGAATGAAAGTCAATGTGGAAAAGCATGGCTCCCATTATCATAAGTTCCAGGGTCAGTACCACCCCCAGGATCAATGCCATAGTACCGGAAAGTTTCTTTTTTCCATTCTTTCCGGTTTTGTTCCTGCTGTCTCTGTACTTCCTTTCTGCAAATGCTATGACCTTTCTATCAGCTCTCTGTCCATACTGCATCTGATATCCCTCCTATTTTAACGAACATGTTTTCTGAACACATTTTCTGAACATTTTTTTCTGTTGAAAATGATTATATCACAAACAATGTCCAATAGAACGGAACGAACTAAATTTTTTCGAATATTTGTTCGCGAAAGTTTGTTCTTTTTTTTATAAAAACAATGTTTTCAGCCTGGAATCACAATTTTTTCTATCTGATATTTTCCATCCTCTACCGTCATCACTGCCATAGTGATCTCCTGATCAAATCTGCGCCTTCCGCAGCTTCCCGGATTCAGCCACAGTCTCCCGTCAATCTTCTGCTCCAGGTATTTATGCGTATGGCCAAAGATCACCACCTGGACATTTTCCAGATTCCAGACCACATCTTTCTTATTATGTGTCATAAAAAATTCCACACCCTCGATTGAAAACCGGAGCGTTCTGGCAAGGCCTTCTGCCCACTCTTTATCGTTGTTTCCTCTGACCGCATAAATGGATGCCAGAGGACGTAACTGATCCAGAATTTCCGGCTTGTTTATATCGCCTCCGTGAAAGATGCAGTCACAGGTCTTCAAAATTTCCATAACCTCCGGTCTCAGAAGCCCATGCGTATCAGAAATGATCCCAATCTTTTTTGCCATTTATCTTTTCTCCTTTTCGCTCTCTTTTAGCGACTATATTTCTGCCAGATATTCTCCTGAAGCAGCCCTTCTGCAAAATTCCGGTGTCCCTGCTCCGAAAAATGAACTCCATCGAACACAAGAGGAATCTTCCAGCTTCCGGTTCCCGTAAAACGGATTCCCAGTTCCCGGGAAAGGTTTTTATATTCCTTTTCTAAATTTCTTGATTCTCGGATGATCTGTTCTCCTTCCACCCAGGCGCCAGGCGTCATTGGAGGAGGCGAGATCAGCCGAAGCTGTATCTTTCCCTGCTGCACTGCCTGCTGTTTCAAAAGCAGCTGAAGAAAATGCTGCATCCGATTCCTTACTTTTTCCGCTTCCGGCTCCGGATCCATCAAAAGATCATTGGTTCCCAGCATGATCCACAGCCATACAGGAGACTCCAGTTTGCTCCAGTCCTCTGTCTGTTTACAGGCAAAACGCAGCAGTGACGGATCATGTGGAATACAGCGCCCGTTTACCCCATGATTTCTGATCTCCCAGCCTGATCTGTCATTTAAAATTCCGGTCCACCGGATCCGGTGCGGATAACGTTCTCCCATAAGCGAGCATGGATCATATCCATACGTATTCGAATCCCCATAGCAGATAATCGTTCCTTCCATATCCATTCCCCCTCGTTTCCCGATTCTTTTCTATCTGCCCAGAATCCATACAGCCGCAGCTGCTTCCAGAATCAGAATCACCGGGATGCCAAAATAGAATTTAAGCTTTTTTGTTTTATGATGGAACACTTTCATGCCAAGAAGCGATCCGGGGCCTCCGCCCAGTACGGCAATCCCCAGCAGCGTCGTTTCCGAAATTCTCCACTGGTTTCGGACAGCTCTTTTTTTATCTGCGCCATACATACAGAAAGCTGCAAGATTGATCACTGCAAGATACAAAACCATCATCCCATGCATGAACTTCCATCCTCTCCGAAAAATCCGAATACTTTTCCCCAGTATGTTTCAAGGATCTCATCCGGGCCGTTAAAAATCTCATGTCTGGTTCCCGGCATCTTTATAAGTTCACAGGTGGTTTTTCCATATGCATTGATCTTTTCTGCAAAAATATCCTGCGCTTTGTTGGATACCAGTCTGTCTGTCTCCGCCTGAAAGAGCCGCACCGGAGCCGCAATTTCTTTCCAGGCATGCTGCTGGAGATATCGGTTCATTTTGGCAGCATTATATACCCACCCATACGAAGGAGACCAGGTCTGATATGCCCGGTTTTCCATGCGGATCTGCTTATATCGGTCGAATCTTGGTCTTGAAAGACCAGAACTGGTTTCAAACTGCTCCGTGCCATCATAAGGTTTCTGCCCTGCCGCATAATCCATTGCCTTTCCGGACCGGCAGGCAGCCCTTGCGATTCTCACTGCTGCAGAGTAGGGTACGCCTCCAGTCAAAGACCGGATCATAGGAGAAGAAAGTATCACTTTTTTGTACATATAAGGATCTCTTGCAGCCGCGATCGCTGCCACGGCTCCTCCCATAGAATGTGCAAACAAATACATGGGAAGGTTCCTGTGAGCCTTGCGGATCAGCCTCGATACTCTCAGAAAATCCCGGCTGTATCTGCTCCAGTGATCTACATGAACCAGTGACGGATCTTCCGTAAAACGATAACTGAGTCCATGTCCGCAATGCTCCGGCAGATAAACATGATAGCCTTCCTTTAAAAAATAATAAATGATCTCCTGATACTTTCGGGCTGACTCTGAAAAGCCATGACTGATTACTGCCACTCCCCGGGGCTGATCCGCCAGATAGCGTTTTATATGAATCCTTTTTTCTTTTTCCTTTCCCTGAATGCAAGGGATCCAGGTTTCTCTGCATCGGGCAGACAAATACGGAAGAACCGTCATCCGCATTTGCTCTGCATATTCCTCTTCATGGATGATTCCGCTATATTTCTCACAATCCTGCATATTTTACCTCCTCTGCACTGCGGCAGTTTTCCTCCTGATAAAATCCCGGTCTTTACTTATCTCCAAAGACTCTGTATACTTATTACATTACTTTTGCTCCGTCTGCAGCAATCTGATACAAAACATCATTTTTGACAGGAGGATCTTATGTTCCGTTTATGGGGAAAATTATGGAAAGACAATCGTCTGGTAAAAGACACCGTAGTCTGTGACGATTCCAAAGATACCAGGACTCACAAAATATTCCGTGGCCTGGAAGAGATTTGTTATGAATTTGACCTGGAAAATCCCATCTGGCTTGACAATGTCATCTCTGACTTCAAACGTCATTCCAAAGCGAGATTTTACCAGGACAGCTTTATTGAGCAGATCAGCTTCGACTACCTGGAGATCCAGGTCATTGAAGAAGACTGATCACTGCTCTTCAAAGAGACCACGGATCACTTTGTTTTTTTATTCATAATAGACAGATAATCTCTGTCTTTTGCTTTTTTACGGGGTACAAAAAGAGAAACAACACTCTTTTTTCCCCTTCCTCTGGCATAGAAAAATCCGATCACGGAAAATACTACCGCACCGATAAAATTAACGAAAAGGTCTTTCATGGTATCATAAAGTCCAATGTCAAGATACCCTCCAAGCCCCAGAAGCTCCTGTGTACCGTCTGAATGAACGATCATCACATCTGCAATATCCCGCATCACCACCGGATGGTTTGCTCCGTTGGGATCCATCATCACACTGCTGATCGTATGCAGGATCATATCCTTCTGCATATCAAATTTCAGAAAATAATCCATAGAAAATTCAAAAAATTCCCACAGCACACCAATAGTCATAGAAAAGCAAAAAGCCAGCAGCGCCAGGAAAAACGGCGACAGATCAAAAGTCAGATTTTCATTGTCATTTAAGAGAAGTACCATCGAAAACCCTATGGCTGCACACAGAAATCCGTTCAGCGTATGAAGGATGGTATCCCATCCCGGTATCACAATATAGAATGCGTTGATCTCTCCCATGATCTCCGCTGCAAAAATAAAACACAAAATAGAAATTTCCAGTCCTATGGGAATCTCAATGCGCAGCCTTACCTGAAGCCAGCTTGGTATGTAAAGAAGCAAAAAAGTCAGCATACCCAGGAAAAAGCTTTCATAATTGCGAAGAAACAGCTGACGGGCCATACATAGGATCACCATAATTCTCAGTATGGAGAATACGATAAACGTACTTCTATGCTCCTTTAATTCCATGTTTACTGCCTGTCTGAGAGCTTTTATACGGCGTTTTTTCTCTCTTCTTTTTTCATTCATTTTCTGTTTCCTCCTGTGTATCTCTGTATTACATGATCCATTTTTTTATAAAGGGAACTTTTTCTGCAATAAATACTATTCCCCAGCTAATCAAAAAGATCAGACCCATCACAAAAGGAATTGCCAGGATCGTATCTCTCATCATCATACTGTCAATTCCATTTCTGTAAAGAACATCCCGAACAAAGGCGTGGATCAGATAGATCCCAAAAGTGCATCCGCCAAGACTACAGATCATTTTTTCCATTCTTTCACTCCATTGTATCTTTGATACATATTCTTTAAAGAACAGAAAAACTGCGGTACTCCATATACATGCAAAAATTGTATAATTTTCATAAAATGCCTGGGTCGCTTTCCCGGATGCAAGAGATTCCCGACGGCAAAGCCATATGCCTGCAAGGATCATTACAGGTCCCAGGATGCAGACCATTCTTTCTATTTTCTTGGGAAGTCCATATTCATACAGATAATGTCCCAGAACAAAATATCCCACATACCCGGTAACCAGTTCCGGGTGCACCGTATTCATCAGATCCTGAACATGTTCTTTCCATGGAAGATCAAAGCGTCCTGCTGTGTAGGTAAAGATCTGAAATATCAGAAACAGCAGAATCATATACTGAGACCACTGTTTTCCTCTCGGACTGTTTACAATTTCCCAGATCAGAGGAGTAATAACCAGAAGTCCGATCAGCATAGGAAGATACCAGAGATGAAAATACGGTTCGCTTACATAAACCATCATTTTTTTGAAAAACTCCATACTCCCTATCTTCGGGCTTCCGTTCACTGCAATCCGATAAAAACCATAGAACAACTGCCAGAACAGATATGCAGAGGCCACCGGAAGGATATTCTTCATCCATAATTTTTTCAGATCCCAGGTTCTTTTGCTGCTGAGATAAAGGCTTCCGCTGATCATAATAAAGCAGGCCACGGCAAATCGATTGATTCCATGATAAAAATTCGACACCTGCCACACCGAGGTATCCACCGGCACATCTCTGAAATGCTGCGAACCTGCATGAATTCCGATCACGCCGATACATGCAGCGATGCGAAGCAGCTCGATCCACGTAATTCTTTTTTTATTCATAATCAATAAACCCTGTTTCGATCCTCTCCGGCTAAAAAAGCCTCTATGTTCCTGATCACCTCATCTCTGCATCGGAACCGGGTCTCTACCGGCGCCCATGCCATATGAGGAGTGATCAGAAGCTTTTTGCTGTCCTGGATACGGATCAGAGGATTATCTTCTGCCATAGGTTCTTTTTCCAGAACATCCAAACCTGCCCCGGCAATCATTTCTTCTGTAAGCGCTCTATAAAGAGCATCCTGATCCACGATCGGTCCGCGGGCAACATTGATCAGAACCGCTGTTTTTTTCATCCGGCTAAAGGCTTTCAGATCCATCAGACCCTGCGTCTTTTCATTTAAAGGCGCATGTATGGACAGGATATCCGATTCCTTCAAAAGGGTGTCAAAATCCACCTGTCTTCTGTTTTCCGTAAGGGTATATGTTCCCCCGGATGCAGAATAACAGATCACCTTGCATCCAAAAGCTTCTGCAATGTCCGCTACTTTTCTCCCAATAGCGCCCATTCCAATAATCCCCCAGGTTTTTCCGCAAAGTTCATAAAACGGCTCCGTAAAATAGGAAAATCCGCCGCTTTTTGTATATTCGCCGGATTTTACATAATCATCATAAAAGCGCAGTTTTTCCCATATATAAAAAAGCATGGCAAAGGTATGCTGAGCCACAGCGTTCGTGGAATATCCGGCTACATTGCAGGCATGGATCCCTCTTTTTTTCAGATACTCCCCATCCAGGTTATTGATCCCTGTCGCTGTAAGGCAAACCAATTTGAGATTTTTTGCATCCTTTAAAGTTTCTTCACACATGGGAAGCTTATTCGCCACCACAATATCTGCGTCCCGGACTCTGTCCGGCATTTCCTCCGGCGTTGTAGACGGATAGATTTTTACTTCCCCCAGAGGAAGAAAAGGGGTGAAGACCATGTCTTCACCCAGATTTTTTGCTTCAAGAAGAACAATTTTCATTATTTTGCTCATGAATCTCTCCTATTAATGATTCCTGATAAATACTCTGACATGATTCAGACTCAGTATAACAAAAACTTTCTGATTCTACAAGCAGGATATCCGAACAAAGTTCAATTTTCAAACAACGAACTTCAGTTCATAAATTCACGTATGATCTCCCTCATGATCTCCTCCTCTTCCGGACTCAGCATTTTGCTGAAGTGACTTCCGGTTGCCGCTGTCTGCCGGATACTGGCTGTGATCTTTTCTACCATTTCTTCCTGAAGGACCGGATCCATTTTTTCCGGAACCGCTGTCGGTTCCGCCTTTCTGGCAGAAGGGAGTTCTTCTCTTTTTGCCCTGGCCTGCAGGATATAATCAGCCAGAGAATTCATTACCAGCTCCTCCCTGTAGGTAACGTCAAGCGCCTGACGAAAAAGGAGCAGGATTACCGGAACTGCTGTCCCGATATAAATATACTGCAGCGGCAGCCCTTCCGGAAGATCCAGTCTGGTCACAAAAAACAGTGCCAGTCCCAGACAGACAGAAGACAGCAAAGACGGCGCCCACACCAGAAGATTCATCCGCATCATCAGCTTATCCCTTGTTTTCCAGAGATTCAGCCATTTTTCCTTCAGGTTCATCACTGCTTTTGTTTTTCTCATCGCTCTTCTGTAGGTAAGGTGTACCGCCAGCATTCCAACTGCTCCTGCCACTCCCAGTACAGTCATGGCATAAAGCAGAATCTGCAGCTCCATGATTCGTTCCAGCATGATCTCCTCCTTGATCTCCAGATTTCTTATATCTCACATTCTACACCTTACTGTCTCAGGAGGAAACAAAAATCGTTCGTCAAATTCTCCTATAAAATTCTTTGATTTTCTACAGTGCCTCTAATGCCTTTACGACTTCTTCAAATTTCATAAAATGAGAGGCTTTTACAAGGACAGTATCTCCTTTTTCTATATACTCGCCCAGGTTCTCCAGAAGCGTTTCCCGGTCTTTTACATAAAGAACGGAAAATTCCGGGGCTGCTTTTTGGGCTGCTTCTGCCATGTATCTGGACAGTTCTCCCACACAGATACAGCAGTCAATGCCGCAGGAAGCCGCATGCATCCCCACTTCTTCATGGAGACGGATTTCATTTTCACCCAGTTCTCCCATGTCTCCCAGGATCGCAACCCTGCGTCCGGCTCCGTCATGAAGAACGTCCAGAGATGCTTTCATGGACATTGGATTTGCATTGTAGCAGTCATCTACGATCAGAAGCTTCTCTGTCTCAATCATCTTAAATCTTCCACTGATAGCTTCCAGACTTTCAATTCCGCGCTTGATCTCCTCCACGGTAAGATGATAGATCCGGCCCACTGCGGAAGCAGCAAGGGCATTATATACCATATGTATTCCCGGCATGGGGACCAAAACAGGGAAACTCTCTTCTCCCAGATGGATCCGGCAGGAAATTCCCTTTAGGCCTTTGCTCTCGATCTCATCTGCATATACATCGCAGTCTCCTTTCAGACCGAAGAACACCGGACGGATACCCTGATATTCCTTTACCGTGGACAGTTTGTCATCATCCCCGTTCAATACAATGTTTCCGCCCTCTCGCAGGGAACCGAAAATCTCTGTTTTTGCTTTCAGTACTCCGTCCCTGTCTCCCAGATTTTCCAGATGGCAGGTTCCGATATTGGTGATCACACAAGTTTCCGGCCTGGCGATCCTGGCCAGTCTGGTCATTTCACCAAAATCACTGATCCCCATTTCAAGGACTGCGATCTCATCCTCATCACGGAGGCGGAACACAGTAAGAGGAAGTCCCAGTTCATTGTTAAAGTTTCCCTGGGTTTTCAAAGTACGATATTTTTCTTTCAGCACAGAGGCAATTACCTCTTTTGTACTTGTTTTTCCAACACTTCCAGTAATTCCCACAACAGGGATCTGAAGCTGCTCCAGATAAAATTCCGCAATGTCCTTTACCGCCTGCAGAGAAGATTTCACCTGAATATACGGATATTCTGCGTTTTCAAGCTCTCTCTCTGAAAGAGAAGCCAGACAGCCCTTTTCCATCACATCCGGGATAAACTTATGAGCGTCTACACGTTCTCCTACAATCGGGACAAAAAGTCCGCCCTTTTCTGCCTTACGGCTGTCAGTGGTAATCGCAGAAACCTCCTGATCCAGAAATTTCTCCGGACCATGGTAGATTCCACTGCATACTTCTGTTATATTTCTCAATGTAAGATTCTTCATCATGTGTTTTCCTGCTTTCCAAAAAATCTATTCTCTGTTCTGCAAGCTTTTACTGATATTTTTTCTCAGATACCCGGATCAGTTCCTCACAAAGTGTAGGATAATCCATTCCAAGAACAGCCGCTTCCTGAGGAATCAGGCTGGTAGGCGTCATTCCAGGAAGAGTATTTGCTTCCAGACAATAAATCTTTTCCTCTTCCGTTACGATAAAGTCAAGTCTTGCGTAGCTTTCAAGCCCAAGAGCACGATATCCTTTGACCGCGTTCTCCTGAAGGCGTCTGGTCAGCTCTTCGGAAATAGGAGCCGGACAGGTTTCTTTTACCGCTCCTGGTTTATATTTGTTTTCATAATCATAAAATCCCTCACAGGGAACGATCTGGACTACCGGATAGGCTTTGCCGTCCACAACTGCAACTGTGTATTCCGTTCCCTGGATATATTCTTCGATAACCACTTCCTCTTCATAAGAAAAAGCCGCATCAAGAGCCTCCGTATATTCTTTCTGGTCATGCACAATATAAACGCCGATGCTGGAGCCTCCGCAGCAGGTTTTTACCACTACCGGGAAAGAAAGCCCTTCAGCAAGCTGGTCTTGTCGTTCCTGTCTTTTCATAGTGGTGCCGCCCGGAACCGGAACATCATACATCTGGAACATCCATTTGGTCACACCCTTATCCATTGCCATGGCACTGCTGAGATATCCGGTACCGGTGTATTTGATTCCCAAGAGATCAAATGCCGCCTGTACTCTTCCGTCTTCGCCATTAGCGCCATGAAGCCCCAGAAATACAAAATCTGCTTTTTTGCACAGTTCCAGTACATTCGGTCCGAAAAATTCTCTTCGTTCTTTTTTCAGCGTTTCTATATCCTTGTTAAAGCTTCTGATATAAGCGGCTGCAGCCTCCACATCATATTCTTCAGGGAAAGGATCTTCCCAGTTTACCTCTTTTATACCGCAAAAAACATCGATCAGCACAGCGTTGTGCCCTTTTTCCCTTAATCCATTACATATTCCTGTTCCGGAAACAATTGAAACATCTCTTTCTGTACTTGTTCCGCCTGCTAATACAACAATCCTCATAATGTTTCTCCCTCTTCAATGCAAAAACTGCTGCAAAGAACCCTTCCGGCATCTCTGCAGCATTTCTTTTTTATTTATAAATCACAACAGGCATCCCGGCTTTTGTACACTGGTACACTTCCGCTGCCCTGTCTCCCGGAACTTCAACATATCCGGCTGAAATCGACCATATCCCGGAACCTCCTCCGAAATTTTCTCCTGATCCAAAATCTGCCAGAACCTCTTCGTTCAGAATTTCTCCGGTCCATGCACCCACATCGCTCTGCGTCAGTGTGGGATTATCCACGATTCCCTTTCCTTCCCCGTAAGGGATCAGGAAATTGACCGTACCGCCGCTTAAATCTGCCGGAGACTGCAGTTCCCCTGCTGTATAAACTCCAGTCTCTGTTTCTCCGGGTGCATAGATTCCTGTATCTGCCACAGGATTTCCATCATGGTAAACGACCAGTCTCTGTCGGGAAAGATCAATCTCCACATAGGTATAACTGATGTCATTTACATTCCGGCTCATTGCTTCCTGAAGATAGACGGGCTCACGAACCTGGGTCACTTTTTCCAAAACAGCCTGATAGAGGGCTTCTGTTTCTTTTTCCTGGTCGATCACCCACCCGTAGTCTCCGCCGGCTACAGTAATTTTTCTGTTATCATAGGTGGCAAAGTTCCGTTCCGCACCTATTGTATCATATTTTTGTGCCAGTGTCTTTACATAGGCCGCAATCTTTTCTTTATCCAGAACAAGATCCTCTTCCTGATCTCTTACCAGCCAGGAACGAATCACATTTCTGTCCACCGTTTCCTTGCGATCGCTGAAATCATAAGTGACTACCACATCCGTCAGTTCATTCATCTGCTCACAATCAGATATCAGCCGTTCGTTATCCTGATAGATTTCCGGGTTTATGTAACATCCGTCCTCTTCAAGATCCACCACCGGATCTCCTGTTGTCACCGCTTTTTTCACTGCTTTTTCCAGCTTTTCCTGATCTACAAGCGTTCCCTGTATCTCAGGAACGATCACAAATTCTTTCCCATCATCTTCAATATATGCATCTGCCGGCTGTTCATTATCCTGGAGACACTTCAAAGAGGAAAATTTTTTTTGAAACAGTTCTTCCTCATAAGTAACAGAAGATGCCGTATCCATAACCTTATGCTGGCTGAACGCCAAAAACCACAAAAAGCGATTCTGATCGTGCATCAGCTTTTTCACACTGCCATCCGGCTTATAGGAAAGCGCAATCTCCTCTGCAGAAATACTTTCCTGTCCATTCCCTCTTGTCCGTACGGCAAGGACATACGCGGCTGTTTTCTTAGCCAAAAGCTCTTCTGCCTCTTTCTGGTCCATATAGGAACAGTTAAATCCATTTACAAGAGATCCCGGAAGAAAATGTCCGGAAAAATAATAGACTCCATAACCATAGGCTGCTGCCGTAAGCAGGAGCAGCACTGCGATCAGACCGATCAAAATCTTTCTGCCGGTGCTCATACCATTTTTTTCTTCTTCCATGAAACCTCCCTTTCATACTCGACAGAAGCTTTCTGTTTTACTCAGCCAGAAGCTTCTCCACACTTGCAAGCTTCACACATACTACAAATACATTGGCGGCTTTCTCAAGCTCTTCCATGGACGGGAAGGTAGGTGCAATACGGATATTGGAGTCTTTCGGATCCTTTCCGTATGGATAAGTTGCTCCCGCTCCTGTCATTACAACACCTGCTTCTTTTGCTTTTGCCACGATATTTTTTGCGCAGCCTTCCATAGAATCAAAGGAAATAAAGTATCCGCCCTTTGGATTGGTCCATTCCCCTACTCCCAGTCCTCCAAGTTCCTTTTCCAGAATATTCAGCACCATTTCAAACTTCGGACGGATAATGTCTGCGTGTTTTCTCATGTGTGCATGAACCCCTTCCAGATTCTTAAAGAATTTTACATGGCGGAGCTGGTTCAGCTTATCATGACCGATGGTCTGGGTCTGCATATATTTGCGGAAGTCATCCAGATTTGCCTTGGATGCTGCAACTGCTGCGATACCGGAACCAGGGAAGCTGATCTTGGATGTGGATGTAAATTTGTATACAATATCCGGATTTCCGGCCTTTGCACACTCAGTAAGGATCTCAAGAAGGAAATCCTGATCCTCCTCATAGAGATGGTGTACACTGTAAGCATTGTCCCAGTAAATACGGAAGTCCGGAGCAGCCGGCTTCAGGTTTGCAAATCTCTGGACAGTTCTTGCGGAATAGGTGTATCCCTGAGGATTGGAATATTTCGGCACGCACCAGATACCTTTGATAGAATCATCTTCACTGACAAGCTTCTCCACCATATCCATATCCGGGCCTTCCGGAGACATTGGTACATTGATCATTTCAATGCCAAAAAACTCTGTGATCTTGAAATGACGATCATATCCCGGTACCGGACAGAGGAATTTCACCTTATCCAGCTTGCACCATGGAGTATTTCCCATAACGCCGTGTGTCATAGAACGTGCAATGGAATCAAACATAACATTCAGACTGGAGTTTCCATAGATAATGATATGCTCCGGATCCACCTCGGAGATCTGTCCGAGAAGGCGCTTTGCTTCCGGAATACCATCGATCACACCATAGTTACGGCAGTCTACGCCGGTTTCACATTTCAGTTCTTCTCCATTTGCCAGAACCTGCATCATTCCCATAGAAAGGTCAAGCTGCTCTGTTCCCGGTTTACCACGGGACATATCCAGGGCAAGTCCCTGCGCCTTGATATCTGCATACTGCTGATCCAGTTCTTTTTTCAAAGCAAGAAGCTGTTCTCTGCTCATTTCACTATATTTCTCCATCTTTATCCTCCTCGTTCCGCTTACTCTTCGGACTTTTTTATTTTAAACTGCTGAAATATATTATCTTGTCTATTTTAGTATGCTAAAGTCCCGGTTGTCAAGTCCTGTAATCACTGTATTTGTGAAAAATAATGTCCTTATTTTATACAGGATGGCCAAAACTCTCCCGATTTCCACTTGCAGATTTCCATTCATTATCCTATACTGATTCTATAAAGACTAATGAGAGGATTACAATTTATGTGGATTGCAGATCAATGGAAAGAATACGAAGTAATTGACGCTTCCGGCGGCGAAAAGCTGGAGCGCTGGGGAAAATATATACTGGTCCGTCCGGACCCACAGGTAATCTGGGATACGCCCAAAGCGAGCCGTGGCTGGAAAAACATGAACGCCCACTATCACCGCAGCAAAAAAGGCGGCGGAGAATGGGAATTTTTTGATCTTCCCCAGCAGTGGGATCTTCACTATAAGCACCTGACCTTCCACCTGAAGCCGTTCAGCTTCAAGCATACCGGACTTTTCCCGGAGCAGGGGGTAAACTGGGACTGGTTTGGAGACAAGATCCGGAATGCCGGACGCCCGGTAAAGGTTCTGAATCTTTTTGCCTATACAGGCGGAGCAACTCTGGCAGCCGCTGCTGCAGGAGCCAGCGTCACTCATGTGGACGCCTCCAAAGGCATGGTCACCTGGGCCAAAGAAAATGCCGCAGCCTCCGGACTGGCAGATGCGCCTATCCGCTGGCTTGTAGATGACTGTGTGAAATTTGTAGAACGTGAGATCCGAAGAGGAAACCACTACGATGCTATTATCATGGATCCCCCTTCCTATGGACGGGGACCCAAGGGAGAAATCTGGAAGATCGAGGATGCCATCCATCCTCTTGTGAAGCTGTGCGCGAAGCTTCTCAGCCCGGATCCGCTGTTTTTCCTTATCAATTCCTATACAACAGGACTTGCTCCTGCTGTTCTCACCTACATGCTGGCAACAGAGCTGAAACAGTATAACGGAACTGTAGATTCACAGGAGATCGGACTTCCGGTTACTTCCAGCGGACTTGTTCTTCCATGTGGTGCTTCCGGACGCTGGGAGGCCAGATAAAGACAACTACCAAAAGATATGGAGGGAGCCTATATGAGCAGTATTTCATCAGCCTTTAAGGATATGGATGCAAAAGTTGAGGTGAAACGGTACGGCTGTGCCGTAATTGCGGCTGTGATCTTTGCTGTAAATATCAAAACCTTTGTAAGAGCCGGAGGACTTTATCCGGGCGGCTTTAACGGACTGACCCTTCTCATTCAGGGAACTTTCCGGGAATTTGCCGGCATGGAAATTCCCTATACCCTGATCAACGTGGTCCTGAACGCGGTTCCTGTACTGATAGGGCTGAAATATATCGGAGTAAAATTCACTCTGAGTTCCTGTGTGGTGATCGTACTGTCCAGTATCCTGACAGACCTTATTCCCTCACAGCCTATTACCTATGACCCTCTGCTGATCAGTATCTTCGGCGGTCTGATCAATGGTTTTGTGGTAAGTCTCTGCCTGATCGGAAACACCAGCAGCGGAGGAACGGATTTTATCGCCATTTACTTTTCCGAAAAAAACGGACAGGATATCTGGAATTATATCCTCTGCGGCAACGCAGTGATCCTGGTGGCCGCAGGTCTTCTGTTTGGATGGGATAAGGCGCTTTATTCAATCATCTTTCAGTTTACTTCCACCCAGATGGTTCAGATGCTCCACCAGAGATACAAAAAACATACTTTGTTTATTATCACCAGACATCCTGATGAGGTTTATGAGGAAATTTCCAAGCTGTCTCATCACTCTGCCACAAGGCTGGACGGAACCGGCTGCTACAGCGGTGATAATACTGCCATGATCTATTCTGTTGTCTCTCGCGAGGAAGCCAAGCTTCTTGTAAAAAAGGTTGCCGAGGTAGATCCCCAGGCCTTTGTAAACATAATCAAAACGGACTTTATCAACGGAAGGTTTTATTATAAGACCGACTATTAAAAAGGAGGATGATGTTTTATGAAGGAAAAGTATGAAGAAAAAGATCAGGTTCCCTTTACCTGCTCTCCGGAGTATGACCGCAGTTCCTGCGGAATCTGCGTGTGCGCTACCTGTTATGAGCAGGAATTCTGCGACCGGTGCCGCACCTGCAAGGATCAGTCCCGGAAAAAGGAATCCTGCCCCAGATATGAGGGCGCATACTGCTACTAAAGCTCAATCGGGCAGGAGACAGATCATTTTCGTCTGTTTCCTGCCCGATCTCTATTTTTCATTTCTATGTTTCGGTAAAGTCACCGTAATTTCCGTTCCTTTATCCACTTCACTGACAAGATTCAGTGTCCCTCCAAGGAAAGTAACTCCATGTTTTACAATGGAAAGACCAAGTCCGGTTCCTCCGATCTCCTTTGAATGACTTTTATCCACTCTGTAAAAGCGTTCAAAAACTCTCTTCCGGTCTTCACGGGGGATTCCGATACCGTTATCCTCCACAGACAACTGGACTTCATTCCCAAGATCCCTGATAAGAATACTGACTATGCCATTATCCTTATTGTATTTGATACCATTATCGCAAAGGTTATAAAGAATTTCTTCCAAAATAGGACGGACTGTACGGCAGATCAGCCGTTCTCCTTCGATATACAGATGAACATTCTTTTTCTTTGCAGCTTCATTCAGGTTTCCGCATACGTCCTTCGCCACTGTATAAAGATCAATATTCTCCCATTCATACGGATTCTCTCCTTCATCCAGCTGAGAAATCCGAATCGTATCCTCTACAAGCTGGATCAGCCTCTGTGCTTCCTTATAGATTCTTCCGGCAAATTTCTTAACATCTTCTTCTTTTACAAAGCCATCCTGAATGATCTCTGCAAATCCGGAAATGGAAGTCAGAGGAGTCTTCAGTTCGTGAGAAACATTTGCAGAAAATTCTCTTCTGAGGTTTTCCCTCTGCACTTTCTCTGTTTCATTCATAAGAAGCAAAACTGCACCAACTGTCTTTCCGTCTCTGTTTACCGGATTGGCGATCAGCTGTACAAACTCATTATCCAGATGAAGAAGGGCACTTCCATGTTTTCCCTCCAGCACAGTTTCGATTACTTTTCGGAAATCTTCATTTCTGTCCAGAGAATATACGCTGCGTCCCGTTCCCGGTTCGTTTACCTGAAAAATCTTCCAGGCGCTGGAATTTCCGGAAAGAATCATTGTATAGGAATCAATGACCAGAAGTCCTTCCTGCATATTTTCTGTAATGATGGAGAATTCCTCCTGATTCCTTCTCGCCTCTTCAAGCTGAGTATGAATCTGACGGTTCTGTCGGCTGATCTTTCCAAGAAGAGGAGCCACCTCTTCGTAAACTTCATTTTCATCCGGTTTTTCCAGATCAAGCTCATTAATCGGCTCAACGATTTTTCCCGCGATTCTGGAAGCAAAAATGCCTGCCAGAATCAGCATCGCAAATATAATGCACAGTACCGGCTGCACAAGCTGAAGCACCAGTGCAAAAGCTGAATATTGTGTACTGGCTACTCTGAGTACAGAATTATCCGAAAGTCTCTTTGCATAATAAACGGTTTTTTCAGACAACGTACCGGATATACGCTGCGCCTCTCCTGCTCCTGTGGCAAGCGCCTCCTGAAACTCCTCACGGTCCTTATGATTTTCCATTTCAGCTGCATCAGCCTCATTATCATAAAGTACCGTTCCGTCCTCTCCAATATAGGTAATTCTTGAATCTGTATTTTTCAGCTGCTGCAGATATTCTTCCCCCTGCTGCTCTACTCCATAAGCAAGATAGCTGGCCTCTCTGGCAAGCTCCGTATCCAGCTGTTTTCCAAAATACTGGTACAGAATTCCCAGAACAAAAGCAATCCCCAGGATCAGCACAGAGGCAGATACAAGCACCGTAGATTTAAAAATTTTTTTTGTCAATTCAGGATTCCTCCGGTCTGATTCTGATGTTCATTATTTCTGTGGATTCCAGTGATCGAGTACTCTACCCACTCTGCAATGTTTACTGCATGGTCTCCGATACGTTCCATGTATTTTGCCGTCATAAGAAGATCAAGAGCCAGTTTTGCATCAATACTTCTGTGACAGATCATCTCTGTCAGTTCTGTCTTGACCTGTTCAAAGCTTTCGTCTACCATATCGTCGTCATTGATTACCTTTCTGCACAGATCCAGATCCGCTTTTACAAAAGAATCAATACTTTCTGTCACCATACGGACTGTCTGATCTGCCATTTTTTCAATTTCTTTCGGTATCTCCACACGGTTTCTGTCAATAAATCTCGCCAGGTCCGCAATATCTGCCGCCTGATCGCCAATACGCTCCATATCCGAGATCATCTTAAGAGCGGCAGAGATTTCTCTTAAATCCCTTGCTACCGGCTGCTGATGCAGAAGGAGACGCATACAGATATTCTCTATTTCTCTTTCTTTCGCATCGATTTCTCTGTCTGTATCAAAAACCTCTTTGGAACAGTTCACTCCCTGTATCGCCTTTGCGGAAAAAGCAATGACTTTTTCACAGAGACTTCCCATTGTGATGATCTGTACATGCAGTTCCTCCAGCTGTCGTTCAAAACGTGTCGTCATATCATCCAAACCTCCCTGTAATATAATCCTCTGTCCTCTTATCCGTCGGCATGGAGAATAAGGTATCTGTATCATTGAATTCGATCACTTCTCCCAGAAGGAAAAAGGCAGTTTTATCGGAAATACGCGTTGCCTGCTGCATATTATGGGTTACCATTACGATCGTATAGTCTTTTTTCAGCTCCATTGCCAGTTCCTCAATCTTGGAAGTGGAAATGGGGTCAAGAGCAGAAGTCGGCTCATCCATCAGGAGCACCTCCGGCTGTACTGCCAGCGCTCTTGCTATGCACAGCCTCTGCTGCTGACCGCCGGACATTCCAAGGGCACTTTTTTTCAGACGGTCTTTTACCTCGTCCCAGATAGCAGCATCCCGAAGAGATTTTTCTACAATATCATCCAGCTTTGCCCTGGAACGGATTCCGTGTGTTCTTGGTCCGTATGCAATATTATCATAAATGCTCATGGGAAAAGGATTGGGCTTCTGGAACACCATTCCCACCCTTTTTCTCAGAAGATTTACATCCATATCTCCGTAAATATCCTGTCCGTCAAGTTCCACCTTTCCGGTGATCACACAGCCTTCCACAAGGTCGTTCATCCTGTTTAAGGATTTCAGAAGTGTAGATTTCCCACAGCCGCTTGGTCCGATAAATGCAGTGATCTCCTTTTCCGGAATGTGCATATGAATATCCTTCAAAGCATGAAAATTCCCATAATGAAGGTTCATATTCTCAATCAAAAGCTTTGTATTATTACTCATGTATCCTTATCCTTTCGCAATCCTTTTTGCTGCTTTGCCGGAAAGCCAGTTGATGATCAGCACAAAAACAAGAATCACCACTGCTGTAGCCGAAGCCTGATTCATGTGCAGTCCCTCGCTGGAGAGCACATACATATGAAGGGCAAGAGTACGTCCTGATCCCATCAGATCCGGTATCTGGGCTACTGTTCCGGAAGTGTAAAGAAGCGCAGCTGTTTCTCCGATAATACGTCCAATGGCAAGAATGATCCCGGCAAGAATACCCGGTACTGCCGAGGGAAGCACAATCGTAAAAACAGTTCTTAATTTTCCGGCTCCAAGACCAAAACTGGCCTCTCTGTAGGAATCCGGAACTGCCTTTAAGGCTTCTTCAGAAGTACGCATGATCAAAGGCAGAACCATGATCACCAGGGTAAAAATACCTGCCATAAGCGACATTCCCCAGTTCAGTGCAGTTACAAAAAAAAGCATGCCGAACAGTCCGAATACGATAGAAGGAATACCGGAAAGTGTCTCTGCTGTGATACGGATCACCTTCACCAGCTTATTGCCTTTTTTTGCATAATCCACAAGATAAATTGCTGCAAAAATCCCGATCGGCGCCGCGATCAGAAGAGTCAACACTGTCATAATAAAGGTATTGATAAGAGACGGCATCAAAGACACATTCTCAGAATTATACTCCAGACTGAACAGGGAGGGAGTCAGGTAAGGAAGCCCCTTTGCCAGGATATAGCCTACCAGAAACAGAAGTACTGCAAAAGTAAGGACAGCCGCTGCGCCTGTCAACAGTGCAAGAATTCCGGAACCCGGATGGCGCAGATAAGATTTCAGCTGACTGCCTGCCGAAGAGCTGTTTCTTTTTTTTACAGGGATTTCTGAATTGACAGCTGCCACATTAGTTTGCATTTTCTGCCCTCCTGTTCAAAAGTGAAAGACTGAGATTTATAATGAGAATAAATACAAACAGTACCACGCCGGTAGCGATCAGAGCTTCTCTGTGAAGGCCTGTTGCATATCCCATTTCTGTAACAATATTTGCTGTCATCGTACGGAGCCCTTTCAGGATTCCCTGAGGCATTCTTGCCTGGTTTCCTGCTACCATGATCACTGCCATAGTCTCGCCGATCGCACGTCCGATGCCAAGAACAACTGCAGCAAGAATACCTGATTTTGCTGCGGGAAGCATCACACAGAAAGTACTGCGTTCCTTTGTTGCCCCAAGAGCCAGAGATCCTTCATAGTAGCTTTCCGGGACACTTCTAAGAGCAGATTCCGTAGGTCCGATGATCGTAGGAAGAATCATGATCCCGAGAAGCAGAGAGGCGGCAAGCCAGCTGGTTCCTGTGCCTCCAAATGTATTTCGGATAAATGGAACCATCACTACCAGACCGAAAAATCCATATACGATAGAGGGAACTCCTGCCATCAGTTCAATGCCTGCTTTCAACGGTCTGTAGATTTTTTTCGGACAATAACGTGCCATAAATACAGAGGTAAAGAGAGCAATTGGAACACCTACCAGAATAGCACCTCCGGTTACATAAATGCTGGCTACGATCATGGGAAAAATCCCATACAGATGATTCGATGGTTTCCATGTGGTTCCGAAAAGGAATTTCATTGGACCGATTTCTCCGATCGCCGGAATTCCACTGGCAAAAAGAAACAGACAGATCAAAAGCACTGCAAGGACAGAAACACAGGCTGCCACCATGAACACGGTTTTCATTCCCTGCTCTTTGATCCTGTCTATGGAGACCTTAGATGTATTTTTTATACTCATAAAAGATATTTTCCTCTCTGACTTCAAGATTGCAGAACAGAAGCCCGGTAAGCCGGGCCCCTTTGCGTTCCATCCTGTTGTACGGATCTTATTATTTTGCAAGATCCTCCCACTCAGTTGTCTCACCGGTAAAGACTGCCTTCACCTGATCGCTTGTAAGATCCTCAGTTTCGTTTGTGTTGTTTACAACCACTGCAATACCGTCTTTTGCGATTACGGTTGCTGTAAGACCAAGCTCTTTTTCCTCATCCTTCAGTTCACGGGAAGCCATTCCGATATCACAGATTCCTTCTGCCGCAGATGTTACGCCTGTTGTGGAATCACTCTGCTGAACTTCAACAGTTACGTTCTTGTTTACTGCCTCATAAGCCTCTTTCAGTTTTTCCATTACAGGAGATACGGAAGAAGAACCTGCAACCACAACCTTGCCCTCTGCCTCTGTTGCTTCATAAGCGCCAGCCTCTGTGTCTGCTTTGATATAACCGTTGTCCTCAATGATCTGCTGTCCGTCTGCACTCATGATATAGCTTACAAAATCCTGTGCTGCTTCACTTGCTTTCTCACCAGTTACGATATTGAACGGACGGGATACTTTATATGTATCATTTGCTACGTTCTCAGCAGTTGCCTCTGCTCCGTCGATCTTCACTGCCTTTACAGTATCGTTCAGAGAACCAAGAGAAATATAGCCAATAGCATTCTCGTCACCAGCTACGGTTGTCATCATTACGGAGGTGCTGTTTGTAATGCTTGCGTCCTCCGTTGTCATATCAACCTTTTCTCCGTCTTTCTCTTCCTGAATACCGAACAGTTCAATAAACGCGCCTCTTGTACCGGAACCGTCCTCACGGGAAATTACATTGATCGTTCCGCTTGCTGCACTTGCCGCTGTTGCAAATGCGGTTGTTCCGATTACGGCTGCTGCTAAGATTCCAACGATTTTTTTCTTCATGATAAATCTCCTCTTTTTTATGAAATTTTTTATTTGTTTTCCTCATTGACAAGTGTCATTATAGAAACAAAACGTTAAGTTCAAAATCCTGGTTGGGTAAAATCTTTGTAAAAAACTTCGGCGTTTTTGTAAAAAAGATCTCCCCAATACTGCAATCATCAATTACCGCAGTATTGAGGAGATCTCGTTAAGATCACTCTATCCCTGTAAGTCTTTTTGCTTTTTCCCAGTCTTTTTTATATACCAGAATTTCATATTCACAGGCAGCACTCTCAGGCATACCTGCGCTTCCTGTCCTTCCGCGCATGGTACCCGTCCCGGCCCACTGACCCATCCTGTTTTTTACCTTATGACGATATGAAATACCTTCACGTTCCAGAACATCCCGGAGTTGATTGAACCGCTTCATGTCTGTTCCTATCCACAGACTTTCGGAATTTAAAATCGTAAACATAGGCCCTCCTTTTCGCTTTAAAATCTGATCTTCAGTTATATTTTCACTATAAACTGCCAACTCATATTCCGTCCTGCTCCGCAAACACCTGCATCGCAGCCTCTTCCTCAAACTGCATATAATACAGGTCATGATAATACCCTTTTTCGGCCAGCAGCTCCTTATGGGTTCCCTGCTCGATGATCTTTCCGTCCTTTACCACCAGGATCAGATCTGCATTGCGGATAGTGGAAAGGCGGTGCGCAATCACAAAGGAGGTATGTCCTTTCAGAAGTTTCTCTGTAGCCTTCTGGATCAGCTGCTCTGTTCCCGTATCAATAGAAGAGGTTGCCTCATCCAGTACAAAGATCGCCGGATCCGCCAGAATGGCTCGGGCAAAGGAGATCAGCTGTTTTTCCCCTGTGGAAAGTCTGCCGCCGCTTTCTCCCACATCACTGTCATAGCCTTTTTCCAGTTTATTCACCACTACATCTGCAGACACACTTCTGGTAGCCTGGACAATTTCCTCATCTGTGGCATCAAGGCGGCCATAGCGGATGTTTTCTTTTACGGTTCCACTGAACAGATGAGGATTTTGCAGTACATACCCGATCTGACTGTGAAGCCAGAGCTGAGACCGTTCCCGGTAATCCACACCGTCGATCAGGATGCGCCCGCTGGTGGGTTCAAAGAACCGCCCGGCAAGATTTACCAGCGTAGATTTTCCGGCTCCGGTTTCTCCTACAATGGCAATGTTCATTCCAGCCGGAACATGAAGATTGAAATGCTCCAGCACATACTCCTTTCCGTCCGGATATCGGAAAGAAACATCTTCAAATACAATATCGCCCCTGATCTTTTCCCAGTTTTCTTTTTTGGGCCGAAAGTTATCTCCGTATTTTTCCTGCACTTCCCTGCTGTCCACTACATTTGGCTTTTGGCTTAAAAGATCCATAACACGCTCAATATTCGCCTGACAGGAGATCAGGTCTGCAAGAAGCCTTGCCAGCTGCTGGATCGGTTCAAAAATAACCACCGCATAGGAAATGAATACCGACAGCGTTCCCAGCTGGATCAGATCCTTTTGTACCATGTAACCGCCTTTGGAAAGAATCAGTGCAGAAGCTACGGAACTGAAAAAAAGAATGGTTGGAATAAAGATCGCATTCAGCTTCGCAGCTCTGCATCCGGCATACCTCATATCTTCTGTGATCTTAAAGAAAGCCTGTTCATTCTCTTTCTCAATAACCATGCTTTTGGAGGTTTTTACTCCTGTGATCCCTTCATTATAGGCATTGGTGATCTGCGAGTTGATCTTACGGACCTTTCGGTTCCAGTGAAGGATCCGGTTCTGAAAGAACACAGTCAGCACAGCAATACAGGGCACGATCAGAAGAAGCAGAAAGGCCAGACGGGCATTCAGAAAGAACATGATGCCAAACACGCCAACCACATAGATCAGAGCCCAGAACATGTCCACCAGCCCCCAGGCGATCATTCCTGCAATACGCAGGGTATCGCTCATCACACGGGCATGGATATATCCCACCGGAGTGGTATTATAGTAAGAAAAGGATAAGGTCTGCAGATGCTTGAACTGCGCCCATTTCAGATCCTTTCCGATATTCATTTCAATCGTTGTAGCTGCATGAACAGACAGATACACACTGATCGTCTGAGCCACGATCACCGCCACGTATGCCAGAGCAAAAACATGGATCCCTTTCAGGGAATCCGGAATGATAAAATGATCGATAGCATAGCTCTGGAACAGAGGAACCAGAACGTCCACTCCCGCCAGAAGAATGTTCAGACTGAAGGTAATAAAAAAATATTTTTTATACGGTTTAAAGTAGGGCAGCATCTTTGCCCAGATCTTAAACTGAAAAGGTTTCGTGTACTCCTGTTCTTCATACGCTGCCATAGCTTCTCACCTCTTTTCTGTCGTCATGACTCATCTGTATTTCATAGATCTGCCGGTAAATCCCGTTTTTCTCTATCAGCTCCT
The DNA here is from genome assembly GCA_021771755.1 of Lachnospiraceae bacterium. Taxonomy (GTDB): domain Bacteria; phylum Bacillota; class Clostridia; order Lachnospirales; family Lachnospiraceae; genus Blautia_A. The sequence continues at coordinate 32,462 of JAETOL010000019.1, forward strand.
GATGAGTTCCCATTTCTTCTGTCTTGCCCTGATTCAGTACCAGAATCTGAGAAGCCCCCATAAGCGTTGTGATACGGTGAGAGATCAGGATCACCGTTGTATCCTTCATACATTCCTTCAAAGCCTGCCGGATCTTGTGATCCGTCTCGGAGTCTACAGCGGAAAGGGAATCATCAAACACCATGATCGGCGCTTTCTGAAGAAGCATCCGTGCAATGGCGACACGCTGCCTCTGCCCTCCGGAAAGAGTCACGCCCCTTTCACCGACCAGAGTTTCGTATCCGTCCGGGAAGTTCATGATCGCATCATCCACACAGGCGATCCGGGCTGCTTCACGGATTTCCTCCATCGTTGCCTCCGGTCTGGAAGCAGCAATATTTTCCCGGATCGTCCTGGAATAAAGAAATGGTTCCTGAAGCACCATACCAATATTACGGCGCAATTGTTCCAGCGGAATCTCACGGATATCCTTTCCTCCGATGGTGATGGCACTTTTCTGATCTTTCAGAGAATAAAACCTTTCCAGAAGCTGTACAATCGTAGATTTTCCACTTCCTGTACCTCCCAGAATTCCAAAAGTGGCTCCCTGAGGAATATGAAAAGATACGTCATCCAGTACCTTTTTGACGTCTTCATACTGAAAATCCACATGGCTGAAAGAAATATCATAAGTTTTCCACAGTTTCCCGCCACTGTCCACATCCTTCGCGGCCGCTTCAGAAGAAGCTTCTTTCCGATACCCCTCTTCCCGGCTGCCCAGTATGTAATCTACACGGTCAAAGGACACACCCGCCTTACTCATATCAGATAAGATCCTGCCCAGTCCACGGATCGGCCATACCAGAGCAGTATTATAGGAAGCAAACGCCACAAATTCTCCTACGGAAATATTTCCATGTACTGCCTCCACAGCTCCCAGTACAATGATCGTAACAACCTGAAGACCCGTGATCAGATCTCCCACGCCCCAGTAAAGACCGGAAAGAGTTCCCAGACGGATCCATAAATTTGCAAAAGCATTATTCTTCTCCAGAAAACGGTCCATCTCATATTTTTCCCGGCCAAAGGCACGAACAACCCGGACGCCGGTAGCATTTTCCTGTACCACCGTGGACAATTCTCCCTCCGCCTCGTCTGCATCCGTAAAACGCTTTGCGATCAGCCTGTAAAAAACAGCCGAATACACCACTACCAGAGGCACAAATAAAAGGACGATCATGGAAAGCTTCACATTCATGGCAACCATCATCCCAAAGGAAACTGCCACCAGAAAAATCGTACGGAACACTTCCAGAAGCTGTGTGACCACAAAATTCCGAATCACTTCCACATCAGAAGTACAGCGCTGGATAATATCTCCTGTCTGGTTTTTGTCATGCCAGCTCATAGGAAGTTTCTGTACATGCGCAAACAGCGTATCTCTCATATTTTTGGCAAAGTTCTCCCCTGCTCTGGCGGTATAATATCTGCTGACAAACATAGCCGCTCCGGACAGAAGCGCCACTGTCGTCAGGATCAGTGCCATCACCCACAGATGCTCTGACAAATACGGATATTTACTGCCGCCCAGCACCGAATCGATGGTAAACCGGAATATCTGAGGTGTCAGAGAATTTAGTATGGTAGTAATAAAAGAGGCAGCCGCCGCTGCCGCAAAAGCACCTCTGGCTCCCGCAAAAAAGCGGGAGATCAGTTGTAATCGTCTTTGTTTCTTCATCTTTTCTGCTCCACTTTTTCTTTGATAAAATGTATCTCACAGTCTTATTGTATGGTATCAGAAGAGAAAAATCAAGAAGACAAAAATCCCCGGAAACGCTTCGTTCCGGGGAAATATTTTTAATATCTTTTTATTTTTTTGGAAGGTGTTTTTTCAAATTCTGTATCTCTGACCTTAAGACTGTAAACTCTTTTATGAGCAGGCGCCGTTTTGTTATAAGCATCCACCACTTCCTGCAGCACAGTCTGGATCTCTGTGATTTCTTTTTTCTTTGCGTACTCATAATCCGGGAAGATCTCCGCCTCGATAACACCGTTCTTTTCTCTTACCAGGATTTCCTGCACCAGACGATGTTCGCCGATTTTATTTTCCAGTTCCTCCGGGGAAACATTCTCACCATTTTTAGTAATGATCAGGTTTTTCTTTCTTCCGGTCAGATACACAAATCTCTCTTCGTCCACATAGCCCAGATCTCCGGTGCGAAGCCATCCGTCCTCCGTAAGCGCTTCGGCAGTCTCTTCCGGCATCTTATAATAGCCTTTCATCACACTGCTTCCCCTTACCCAAAGTTCCTTATCTACGGTCTTTGCTTCACAGTTGGGGAGAAGCTGCCCTACAGACTCTTTGCGGATATTCCATGGAACAGTTGTGCTGATGACCGGAGCACATTCTGTCATTCCATATCCCTGAAGGATCGTGATGCCATAACGCCGGAACAGATCGATATAAGCAGGATTCAGATATGCGCCGCCACTGCAGATGGTATGGAAGTTCTCTCCAAATACCTCCTTTTTCACAATCTCAGGAGGCAGTCCTGCGGCATCTTCCAGTTTCTTTGCCATAGTCTCGATCATCAGCGGCACCATCAGAATCATATTTGGCTGGAACAGCTTAATGTTCTTTGCCACACGAAGAAGTGAATCATTGATGCAGATGATCGCTCCCAGTGTCATTCCCTTAAGAATATCCATGGTCAGGCAATAGGCATGATGAACCGGAAGTACAGACAAGACGACTGTACGTTTCGGAAGCTTCATGTCAAGGCAGGTGGCATTTTCTGCCAGATTCCTGTGGGTAAGCATAACGCCCTTGCTTTTTCCTGTTGTTCCGGAAGTAAACATAATGGTACAGAGATCCTCCGGAGAAGGGCTGATCTTGCAGGCATCCTCTGCTTCTTCCATCAGCCTCCGGAAGGAAAGCGCCTCTTCATCCGATTCCTCTTTCTGCATGGAAATCAGATATTTCAGTTTTGGGCACCGCTCCTTCACAATGGCTGCAACATCTCTGCGGATCTCATCCACAACAAAAACGGATGCGTCTGCCCGGTGGATCAGTTCGCACATCTCCTCCGCAGGAAGAGATACGTCCAGAGGAACTGCCACACTTGCGCTGTTGACGGTTCCCAGATAAGCTGTCAGCCAGGTATAGGAAGTCATTCCTGCGATCGCTACATGATTTCCCTGTTCTCCCAGCTTTTCCAGCACACAGGAAAAACGTTCACTGTCTCTTTTTAATTCTGCATAAGATTTTGATGCAATTTCTTTTTTTCCGGTTTTATATCGAACCGCATCTCCGTCTCCAAATTCCTCTGCCGCCTGAATGACGATCTCACGTATGGTCTCTGCCATTTTTTCACCTTTTCCTTCCTTCTTTTTCTTATTCAGATAAGCGCTCCATGTATGAGGCAGCTTCTCCTACTGTTCGGATGTCTGCTGCTTCCTGCTGATCGATCTCAATGTCAAACTCATCCTCCAGATCTCCCAGCATACTCATAAAATCAAACGAGGTAAATCCCAGATCTTCCATGAATCTGGATTCCGGTGTAACATTCTCCGGCTCCGCCTCCACATAATTACAGATTATTTCTACCAGCTTCTCAAACATATTTCTTCTCCTTATATATTCTTTGTTTTGCTTCTGTCTGCCGCTTCCTTTGCTCTTTTATCCCGGCAGCCAGGTATTTTACCCTCTTAGATGAGCTTAATAATATCTCCTATTGGAAGGTTTGGATTTTCTGTTCCCTTAAACATGATCTTACAGAGATAATAATATAAATACTCCAGCTTTTCTCTGGATACAACCTTGATCTGGTGCTCAAAATTAAAGTCCAGACCATTGTCCTCCGGACGGTGCATTACGGTCAGATACATGGCCTGGGTAGTTGCGCCGTTTGGATACCATTTGGTCCTGTATTTAATATCCCCCAGCTTTTCCAGACCTTTTTCTCTCAAGGTCATTGGCTGATAGGTAAGTGCCATTGGCTCATACGTATGTCCCTTTCTGGTCGCATACCTGCGGCTTCTCTCTGCAAAATAGGAAACCGGATCATAGTTTGCATGACGGAACATTTCATTCTGGCGGTCGCGGATCTCATAGATTCCTTCCAGAAAGGTTTTGTCCTGAGAGATCACAGTACGGAACGGGAAAGAGTGGATCCTGGTTCCTCCTGATTTTTTCTCCTTCAGTGTCGCACGGCGGGCAATGGCTGTATTAATGGAAACATCATCATTGCCGTTTTCTTTCTGAAAGTAAGTGCGAAGTCCCATAAGAAGAAGACATGCCAGAGAAACATGGTACTTTTCGCAGAAATCCATCAGTCGTTTTGTCGGCTCTTCCTCCAGATGGAAGATATCCAGTTCAGAATCTACAGAATCCGATACGTCTACCACTGCCCGCTCTTCCGGATTTTGATAGCGATCACGAACTTCATCCAGAAGTCTGGTTCCGTCAATGCCATTAAAGATCGGCTCTGACTCTGCAATAAGATTTTTGAAAAATTCCTCATCACGCTGCTTCGCTCTGCATCCGGCTTCATAAGCAAGATCTTTTTTCAGCTGCTCAATATAGGAAGCCATTTCCTTCGGCGGTTCCACACCCTCATACTGGGTGCTGCAGTACAGTTCGATGATGTCTTTCATAAAACAGATCAGGGACTGGGCATCCATAGTCATATGGTCTGCCAGAAAATAAATTCCGTTATAGCCTTCCGGCATTTTGATCATCACAATACGGTTCATAGGAGAATCATCCCGTTTAAAAGGAACAGCCGTCCAGGCTCTCATGGTTTTTTCCGCCTCTTCCATGGTTCCCTGAGAAAAGTCCACAAATTCAATATCCCGTTCTTCTTTCTCCACTACATACTGATAATAAGTGCCTTCTTTATCGTGTGCAAAACGAAGCCGCATGGACTCACATCGTTCATAGGCTTTATAAATACACTGCTTCAGAAGTTCAAAATCCAGTTCCACCTCGATGGTCAGGCTTGTTCCTATATTCAGAACCTCTTTTTTCGGACAGAAGCTCTGATAAAACAAATGAAATTTCTGAGCTGCTGTCAGCGGGTAAACAGGGTATCCTTTTCTTGTTCTCATCATTTGACAATACCTCCGATAAATGTATCCAAAGCCTTCTCATAGGCTTCCATGTCTTTATAATAGCTTTCTGCATGGGCTGCACCCGAAATGATCAGCCTTGTGGCAGGAACTGTACAGTTTTCATAAATTTTTTCACACATGCCTGCCGGCACAAACGTATCCGCATCCCCATGGATCAGAAGAAGCGGAACCTTCGCCTTCTGTACTTCCCGTGCTGCGTTACATTCGTCCAGACCATAACCAGCCTTCTTTTTGTTGATCCGGTCTGATATCTGGATCATAGGAAACGCCGGAAGATGATACATGGAATGGAGCACATGGGTAAAAACTTCCTTCGGCGAAGTAAATGCACAATCCGAAATGATCCCTTTTACCTGATCCGGAAGCGCTTCCAGGCTGCCCGTCATCAGCACAGTAGAACCTCCCATGGAATTTCCATGGAGAAGAATCTGTACCTGCGGTCCGCACTGCTCTATGACCCAGTTGATCCAGCCCAGCGCATCATAGCGGTCCAGACATCCAAATCCTATATAGGTTCCCTCACTTTTTCCATGTGCCCGGGCATCCGGAAGAAGCATTCCATAGCCTTTTTTCATATAATAATCTGAAAGTCCGATGTAATCGCTCATCCCCTCGCTGGTATAACCATGAAAGCAGATCACGACCTTAGAGCGATCCGGTCCTGGAAAATATGTGGCATGGAGCCGCAGTCCATCCTTTGTTTCCTGATATACATCTTCATGAGGCTGCGCCAGCATATATGCTTTTCTTTCCTGGATCAACGGCATGTACTGATTCCAGTCTGTACCTGCCATCTTTACCGTTCTCTCTTTTTTTGCATTGCTTCTCTTCATGGTTCTGCGGTAAAAATATGCCGCGCTTCCCATTTCAGAAATCGTCAGCAGTCCAAGAAGCGCTGCTGCTCCACTTATCCATTTTTTCATGCCCATAACCTCTGCCGCTTTACTTTTTGCTGTCGATCAGTTCTTTCAGTTTCAGGGCTTTGTCAAAATTTCCTTCCACCTTCATTTTCTGCATGGTAAATGCCATAACCGGATCCAGCTTCTTCTCTGCGATCTTCATAAACGTCTCAGCCGATGCTGTAAACATGGCGTCCCTGTCAAAATACTCATAAGGTTCCACATAAAGTTTCCCCTCTTTTACTTCCACATAAAAAATGCCTTCTGCTTCGCCAACAATATTGAACTGATAAGCCAGATGTTCTGCAATATTGCTCACATCCGCCTCCATAAATTTCCCTTTAATCTGCGCAAAAAAATCCGCATATGTCATAACAAACATCCTCCCTTTTGTTTTTCGACCGTCAGTCGAATTTGTTTATATTTAATTTATCATCTTTTCGACCATCGGTCAATGTTGCTTTTCCCCAAATTTTTTGAACAGGAATCTGTTTTTTCTGTCCAGATTTTATAATTGGAACTATGGTATCATGTGTGGTATACTTAGGATTACAGTTATTGAAAATCCGTTATTTTAAATCAAAGGAGACGGATGACATATGCCATCTTCAGAAAAGTACAACAGAATCCTGGATGCCTTCCAGGAATTATTAGACAAAAAAAATATACAGACTATCTCCGTAAGCGAGATTGCTCAGACTGCCGGAATCGGCAAAGGAAGTATTTATTATTATTTCCCCTCCAAGGATGCTATTCTGGAGGCTCTGGTCGAACGTAATTATGAGAAACCGCTGAAAACTGCCAAGCAGCTGGCCACCCAGACGGAAATCTCTCCCTTTACCAGAATGGCCATGATCTTTCAGGCCTGCCGGAATTCCAGAGAAGAATTCCAGAAACAGGATTCTGGCGGAAAAGCAGAAAGCGCCCAGGCAGAAACCTTTCTCCACCACCAGTATCTGAAACATCTGATCAGCGAGCTGAAACCCACGTTGACCCAGATCATCCAGCAGGGGATTGACAGCGGCGAGATCCACTTTGACTATCCCGCCGCCCTGGCTGAAATCGTACTGATCGTGCTGTCCATCAAACTGGACAACACCCTGGTGCCTTCCACTCCCAAGGAAATCGGGGAAACCATCCGGGGGCTGATCGTACTGTTGGAAAAAGGTACGGAAAATCCCGTGGGATCCCTGAATTTTTTAAACGCTTTATAATAAGCTCTGTCCGGCGTTATTCCGGACCATCCATATTTCGATAAAGCAGATAAAAATGGATGAATTCTGCAATTCCCATGATTACGATCAATACCAAAAGAATCATATCCTCTTTTGTGGTAAAAAACTCTGAAAGAGACAGCCCTCCTGTACCTCCCATCATAAGGAAGATCAGAAAGATAAAGCCAGCCGCCGGAAGAAAATGATACAGCAGTTTCAGACCCCGGCGGCGTTTCGGCTCCATTTCCGTCTCATACAGTTCCGGATGGATCATTTCACAATGGATCACTGCTACCGGTACCCGATAGGCTCTTCCATAGTTTCGTTCTGCCCGGTACTCCACTCCGTCGATCTCAAACTCCGGATACATTCCTTCTTTTGTGATCACAAGATTCAGGTTCTTTTCTTTGGCATACGCCAGAAGCGCATTTGTAAACTCTCTGGCATTTGTTACCGCCTCATCTGGTATAAAGGTAAAAACTCTCTTGGCCTCTTCCCTTGCAATCTTTTTGTAATCCTCCACCCAGCGGGTAAAGTATCCGTCTCTGGCTGTATTCTTTTCCATCTTTTCCAGACAGCTGTCTATATCCAGATCCTCCAGAGTCATTTTTTCTTTTCCCATCTGCTCACAGAAACTAATCGCGGACTGCAGCTTCTTTGCCTGTACCTCCAGTCTGACTTTCTGCATATCTAAAGCATCTCCCATGGCCAGATCACCCTTCAGGATCAGGCGAATCTGATCAATGGGCATGTCCAGCATCCGCAGCATACGAATGGTCTTTAATATCCGGATATCCTCTTCTCCATATTCTCTGTAGGAATTGATCCGGTTTCTTTTGGGACTGATCAGCCCCTGCTTTTCATAATAGCGTATATTCTGTCCGGAAATACCACTGAGATTTTCCGCTTCTTTCATATTCATAATACTTACTACGCTCCTTTTGCTCCTGCTCTTTGCGTTTCTGATGGTGCCATCTTTCAATCACTGTGATTTTATGGCTTCATTATAAAGGTTATAGTAAGTATAAAGTCAAGCTTTTCTCGAAAAAAATATACAAAACGCCAGATCATCTGCAAATATTCCAGGTTTTTGCTATTGTCGGATGTCCACCAGCCCGACTTCTTTTACCGTATCGGTAAATTCCCAGCAGGCGCCTTCACCGGAAAGGTTGAGAAACGCCTTAGAAAGATCCGGCTCGTTTATGATCCATGCCATGTCCGCCTTAAGCTCTTCTCCCGGCTTCAGAACAGGGATATAATTCCCGCCGTTTCCATAGTCGTCATGAATACTGTAGTAAGTCATATCTGTACTGGAGGCAACACCATCTCCTGTTGCAAAATCGTATTCCACACCGTCTTTCTGAAAATTTTCAGCTTCAACATCCCTGACCGAATACATTCCATCCTTTTTATCAATCAGCATCAGACATCCATGATACAGCATATGATAAACAGGTGTTTCCGTTGGATTTTTGTAGGTGACCGTCACAAAAAGCAGCTTCTGGTTCAGTGTTTCTGTCTTTACCACCTGATCCAGAGTTTCCACGCCGTCTCCTCTTTTTATATAAGACAGGTGATTTGCCACAAGCTTTCCATCACTTCCCACTGCTTCCTTCCATCCATCCGGAAGCTCTATACCATCCAGAAGACTGAGATTGTCAGAAATCTGCACAGCATCTACTCGCATCTGAATCTTATCCAGTTCCAGATATTCTCCGTTTTCTGTCTCGCCTGTTACCCTCTGTTCCAGCCATTCCCCCGGCTTTACCACAGAAAGGTCTTTTTCAGATATGGAAGTTTCTAACGGCTCCGACTCTTCTATTTGCGGCGAAACATACTCACTCCAGGAATACAGGTTTTCTGTTTCCTCCATTTCACCTGTTTTCACCAGAGAAAGATTTTCTGCAAATTTTACCGCATCTTCTTTTGTCACATCATCCCCGATATTCATGATGACTACCTGATATTCCTCCGGGCACAGAAGACAGATCATCTGATTAAAAGTTTTATCCTGCTCCAGATCCTGAAATCTCAAATAAATTCCCTCTCTGGTGCCAAAAGTTCTTTTCTCACTTTCTATTACTCCTGTTTTCGTAAGAATCTGATCCGTGTCATCACTGTCCAGAAGTACCGTTCCTATGGAAATCCCTCCCTGATTCGGTGTTTCCGAGTAAAAAAGCCTTGTTTTTCCAGAAGCATCATCTGCCCCCTCCATCCCTTCCGGAATATACCCGGGCTGAATCTTCACCTGTGGGATCTCATGGGGAACGATAAGGGAAGCTGTTCCCTTTTCCATAGTTATCCCCGCGGAAATTCCATATTTCCCCTGTTTTTCCACATACATAGTGTATAACTGGTAGCCTGCATAAGCCACTGTGGAAAATCCCAGAACACACAGGGCTGCCACAGCAGCTACACGAACAGGGCCCCACTTTCTGCGTCTTCTCTGTGACTCTTTTATATGGACTGCCGTATTATTTTCTTCTCCAAGCTGATTTTCCACTTCTTCCAGAATCATTCTGTGAATAAAATCAGGTGTTTCCGGCAGTTCCTTTTTGATTTCTTCCAGTCTCATATGGGTACCTCCATTTGCGTAAGTCTGTCTCTCAACTGCATCCTGGCCCGAAAAAGCCGCTTCTGTACCGCCCCTTCTGTAATCTCCAGAATTTGTGCGATCTCCCTGATGCTGAAATCTTCTCCGTAATACAGGATCACCGGGATCCGAAGCTCCTCTTTTAAGGATCTCACTGCCGAATAAAGATCGCTGTAATCCTTTTTCTCCTCTGCTTCCCCAATGGAAAGCTCCCTCATTTCCTCCATGGAAACATAGCGGCTTTCCCGGCGAAGCAGACTGTAACATTCATTGATCAATATCCGCATCAGCCAGGTTTTTGCATACTTATCCTGTCGTAAAGTATCTATCTTCTGAAATGCCTTTACAATCGCTTCCTGAATCGCGTCTCCACAGTCCTGATCATTACGAAGAATGGTCTTTGCAGTAAGGTACATTTGGCGTTCTGATTCTAAGATCAGCCTGCCAAGATTTTCTTTTGTCAATTCTTTACTCCTTTCCTTACCGGCCGGTAATGTGTTTCTGTATATTAGACGCTGTTGATTCAGAAATATCCCCTGATTTTCAAACAGAAGTACCCGTTTTTCTGTTTTTATTTTACTGTTAGCCAGGAATCTACGTTTCCAAAATGTACTGCTTCCAGTCTTTCCACGTCGATCGCCTGTGCAAAGCCTCCTGAAATTTTCACTGTTTTATTTTCTTCATCCCAGCTTTCTCCGCCGCCGCCAATACCGCCGCCGAATTCATAGTCCATTTTTACCACCGTGCCGTCTTCATAGCGAACCTGATCTATATGTGTTCTTCCGGTAAGATCCATGCCGGGATCATCTCCATTATATTCAAACCGGTTTCTTTCATCCTCATACACCTTCATGGCTTCCTCATAATCCAGATAAAGCGTATATTGTAAAGGAGAAATTTCCATGGCTTCCACCGTAATCTCATATCCTCCAAAATCACATTTCCTGTTTACATCCAGTTTCGTCATGGACCGGATCTCATCCAGTGTCCATTCAAATTTCCAGACACCTTCCGCCACTACTTCTCCATCCTCTGTCTTATCTCCACCCTGAGTCAGGTTCTTCAGTTCCATCTGAACAGTTTTGCCGCTGAGGTCATAATCATTACTATAAGAAAAAGAGACTTCATAATACTGTAAGTGGGGAGAAATATCTGGTATTCCCTCAGGATATGCCAGACCTGCTCCTGCCCCACTACTTCCCAGTTCGTCCATATCGTATGTGGAGGTTCCGTCAATTTTAATATTCAGACCATCCTCAAAGGATGTAGTATAATCCATAGAAATACTGTCATCTGTTTCTATTTTAAAAAGTGCATACAAAAGCTTCTGATCCTGTACTGTGTTTACCAGAGTGATCGTTACGCCGTTCTGTGTCTGGGACTGACCGATTCCTTTAATATAGCCCTGATCTGCCAGAGATTCCTGCTGTTCTTTTGACGGGTTCAGCCTTTTCTTTAATACATCATTCCACTGAAACAGTTCCCCTGCCACAATCGTAGTGACTGCAAGACTGCATAATATAGCCGCTGCAATCAATATCCGTATCATCATTTTGGGGCTTTTCTTTTTATGATGAATGATTTTCTGCCTTTCAATCTGTTTTAATGTTTCCTCAAATTTCATATGAAATTCTTCCGGCACTTCCGGTGCCGCGTTTTTCCAGTTATGATCTGACATAATTTCTCCTCCTTCTACCGTAACTGCATCTTAGCTCCTGTCGCTTTTACTGGCAAATAGCTTCCCTCTTCTGTAAGCTGTTCCTTCAAAAGAGCTCTTGCCCGTGAAAGCCTGCTTTTGATGGTTCCTTCCTGCATGTGCAGGATTTCTGCAATCTCCTTTTGAGAAAAACCTTCTATATAATACAATGTCACCAGAATCCTCAGTTCTTCTGGCAGATTCAGGATCGCCATATATAAGTGCGTATATTTTTTAGGTTCTGATGCACCTGCATTTTCCATATATTCCTCATAAGAAATTACACATTTTCTTTTTCGCAGGACCCCATTACATTCGTTGATCAGTATCCGCGTGATCCAGGTTCGGAAAAACTGATCCTGTTTCAAAGTATGCAGTTTTTCATAAGCTTTCAGAAGCGTTTCCTGTACTGCATCTGCACAGTCTGAATCATTTTTCAAAATCGACTTTGCCACATGGTACAGCATGGATTCTGACTGCCGTATCTCTCTGATAAATACATCTCTTGTCATAGTTGGTTGTCTCCTTCTGTCCGGCCGGAGGATTTGCGCGCGTTTGTTTCTTTTATTTTACACTAATTAGATGCAGGCATGGGGGATTTGGTTCTGGAATTGGAAGAGAAATTTTATTTTTATACAACAGAAAAACCCCGGAAACCAAAAGGTTCCGGGGTAATCTTACGTTTGGACACAATGTACCTTACGGTACTCTATATTCAGATATATTCGCAGTGCATACCTCAATTTCGCTACGCTCCATCTCGGTCACGGGCATTCGTCCTATAAGTCCTTCGTCAAATATCCTTCTGTGAGTAAACTCCCATGGGATATTTTCCTCGACCTTGCACTGCTCATTGCTAATCGTGCAGATTACTCGATAACAGTAGCAACACGGTGAACACTCAATAAAAACAAATTTAGGATTGCATATACACTCACAGGTTGTTATGATCGTTCTATGGGTGCTACCTACACGGTAGGCGGTTAGTCCTTCTACGGAGGGACTGTGGTCTACACTCCGTTACGGTCGGTGCTAAACGAGTGCCACCGGCACTCAGCACCCCTCCGATTACATAGAAATCCCCAGCTCGGCTGACGGAAATCTTGCTAAAGGAGGGGATGCCAATGTTGACGCTTGAAGGTCTGATTGCTGTTATTAGCCTATACTTGACAGCTTTCAGTCTCGGATACACAATAGGAAGCAATAAGACACAAAAATAGCCGCCCCAGTCTGCTAAACTAAGCGGCAATTTTTGCTATATTCACACTCAATACACTGAATAAAATCCGTTACTGTTGAATCTCTTATTTACTGATAAAACTTGATTTTTCTTCTTTGAACCTTTAATATTCATTGTAGATACCTCTTGTATTCGTTAGATTTTACCAACTTGCCGGTCAGTAATAATCTAATTTTACTTGAGGTATTTTTTTGTCAATCTCTTGACCTATTTAAATTATACAGGAAGCTTTTTGGCGTTTTTTTAGGCATTCTGTGCTTTTCTTTTTGCAATTTCTTCTTTCATCGCAGGAAGTGTTTTTTCCAGATCAAACTTGCTTACAAGAATAAACATAATAACAAATATCACTAACGGTGTTACAATAGTGAATCCGTAAATTGCCATTTTTGTAGCTGCCGGCGCTGCAGTCAGTGCAGCATCATAGCCGACTGCCGCAAGGAACCAGCCGATAATAGATGTTCCGAGCCCGCTTCCCACTTTACCGCCAAAGCTGGATGCACTGTTGGAGGTTGCTACCATTCTTACACCATATTTATATTCATTATAATCAATTGACATTGCCGTCATAACTCCAACCAGACACATCATCGGAATGGTTGCAAATGTTGTAATACTTCCGAATAATGCGTAGCAGAAAAAGATGTCTTTTGTGAAGAGAAGCAGTATATTTGCTCCTGCACCCATTGCAAAGCTCACCAGCAGCGTTTTCACAACACCAAGTTTCTTAATCATCGGTCCTACAAATATGAATCCTAACAGGGTCGGAATCATTCCGATTCCTCCGAGAACGCCGACCAGGTTGTCATTGCCGAAAATCCATTTACAGTAATATACTCCCGCACCCGCTGTAAGACCATATATAATGCATGAGAGCAGATTCACCACAAGAACAATCACCCAGTATTTGTTGTGGAACAGCTTTCCAAGCGCTTCCTTAAACGGAATCACTTCTTCATCCTCTTCTTTCGCTTCTACTACCGCTCCTGCCTCTGTTGCTGTCTCACGGCTTGTTGCATAACAAATCAAGGCTGCCAGTATTACAATAATTCCCATGATAAAGCCAAATTTAATCCATGCGTTTTGGTTTCCGCCCAGTGCATTCGTAATCGGAATCATACAGATTGCAAATATCATACCTGCCACATAACCGGTCGCCGCTCTCCATGTTCCCATGATGCCTCGTTCTTCCTGGCTGTTCGTACGAACGGTCATAAGCGAGTTATAAGGGATTGCCATTGCCGTATATAATACTGCTGTCAGAAGAATGTTCGTTATTGTCACGTAAATAATCTGTCCCATATCTCCTATTTTCGGCACCGTAAACATCAGAACCATTACAATACCTGCCGGAATTCCCGCTTTCAAAAGCCACGGACGATATTTTTCTTTTCCCGGTTTTGTATGGTCAATGATATTTCCCATAATCAGGTCTGTAAATGCGTCAATAATCTTACAGACAATAAACATTGTTGCAATCGCCCCAGCAGCCATGCCAACCTTATCCGTATAGAAGTATGTAAGCTGTCCTACCAGTGTGGACATCGCATTCAATGCGAACTGTCCCGTAGCATCTCCGAAGTAATCCTTCACGCGCATTACTTTCTGAACGCCAAATTTGTCCTTTCCTAATGGTTTTTTACTCATTGTGTCCCTCCTTCATTTCGTATCACATTTCCTTGATATCTTGTAAGCTTAAAATATCACATTCCTATTTGTCTGTATTTTAATTTTAGCTTAATTTTTATAATTTTGAATTTGTAGCGTTCAGCGCATCAATGACTGCCAGATACATTGGCTTTGCCTGCGCATCTTGCACAAGCAGATCGGATATGGTCATGGACAATGCAAACTGAATCAGCGGGTCTTCCAGCATTCCCGGCATCATTTCTTCAAACATATTGCGGCCAAGTTCTTCGGCGACCAACTCTCCGAGTGTTGACTCCAACGAATATTTCTCGAATTTCAGATTTGTATCCGTTTTGTACTCGTAATGATATCTGCCGGAACCAACCGTAAATTCCGCTTCTTTCTCCGGAAGCTGGATAACAGCCGTTGTATTCACCGGAATCTGCACATCCACACAGATTTTTCCTTCTCTACAGCTCCATGCACTTACGATTGTTCCATATATGGATTCATAAGCTGCGGACACCTCTGTCATTCCCTTTGTCAGCGTCGGCTGAATCCGTATTTTCTTATATCCCGGTTCCATACAGCGTATTCCTGCAACTTTTTCGTACAACCAGCTTCCAATCGAACCGTACGCATAATGGTTCAGGGAGTTCATACCTGATTCGTCAAAATCCCCATTTGGCAGAATGGAATTCCAACGCTCCCAGATTGTCGTTGCGCCTTTCTTTACTGCATAGAGCCAGCCCGGAAAATCCTCTTTCATAAAGATTTCATCCGCCAACCCGTGAAGACCGTTTTCTGACAAACAATGACACAGATACGGTGTACCCACAAAACCTGTCGTCAGATGATTATGGTGTGCCCCGATATTTAACTCCAATGTCTCCAAAATCCGATTACGAAATTCCGGTTTTATCAAGTCAAAGTACAGCATCAGCACACAGGCTGTCTGTGTCTCACTGACCATTCGTCCGCTTCTTGTCACGTATTCCACATGAATGGCTTCTACTATTTTTTCATATAAGTCACCGTATGCTTTTGCTTCCTCTGCATACCCCAATGCATCCGCAGCATCCCGCACAATCCTGGTCGAATATGCGTAATAAGCATTTGCCACCAGATATTTGTCCGTTCCGCCTGTCCGGTCGGTGCTTCCGGATTCTATGTCCAGCGCCAGCCAGTCTCCATACTGGAATCCACTCTGCCACAATCCGTTTTTCGAGACTCTCGCATGTATATAATCCACCCAGTTCTTCATCATCGGGAATTGCTCCGCAAGCATCTCTTTATCCCCGTAAACCTTATAAATCGTCCACGGAATGATTGTCGCAGCATCGCTCCATGCCGCTGCTCCCGCCTGATTTCCGAGAATATTCGGAACAACATGAGGTACGCCCCACTCCGGAGTGGTCTCTGCTGCCATATCCCGCAGCCATTTTCGGAAA
Organism: Lachnospiraceae bacterium; assembly: GCA_021771755.1. GTDB lineage: Bacteria > Bacillota > Clostridia > Lachnospirales > Lachnospiraceae > Blautia_A. The sequence continues at coordinate 48,293 of JAETOL010000019.1, forward strand.
AATAATGCCGTGTGGAAATTATAGGAGGCTGTGCCACAGAATACCTGTGCATCTCCGGTCCAGCCCAACCGTTCATCTCTCTGTGGGCAGTCTGTCGGAACATCGAGGAAGTTGCCTCTCTGTCCCCACTGTATATTACTCTGCAGTTGGTTAACCAACGTGTTGTCGGATGTGAATGTTCCTGTCGGCTGCATGTCTGTGTGCATTGCACATGCCGTAAAATCCGATGCCTCTGTTTCCGTTCCTGCGCCTTCCACACAAATATAACGGAATCCGTGGAAAGTGAAGTGCGGCATCACAAGCATTCCCACCTGCTTTTCTCCGTATACGAATGTATCTGTACATCTTGCCGTCCGCAGATTCTCTGTATAGAAGTTTCCATCTTTATCCAGTGTTTCTGCATATCGAATAACTAATCTGTCTCCAATAAGTTTTGGAAGTCGTATTTCTACCAGTCCTGCCATATTCTGTCCGAAATCAAACACCAATTCTCCTTTTGGAGTCACGATCCTTTCCTTTACATCAAACCGTTTCGTTACCCGGACCGGCTCGGATTCCTGCGCCACAATCTGCCCGATATCATCCGTATGTTCAAACAGAACTGCCTTTCCTACCTGCCTTCTTTCTTTTGTATAATCCTGTATCTCACCGTGATAAATCTCGGAAAACAGAATTTCTCCTGTTTCCACATGCCAGTCCGTATCAGTGCCGATGCAGATAATTTCCCCGTCTTCGTACTCGATACGCACCATTGCCAGCAAAGCCGTTCTGTCGCCGTAAAGATTTGGTCTTGCATCAAACCCGAGTTCTCCCTTATACCACCCGTTTCCTACAGTAACCGTAATCTCATTATCTTTTTCCAGGAGTTCCGTAATATCATAAGTCTGATACTGCAGTCGGTGATGATAAGATGTCCAGCCCGGAGCCAGGAACAAGTCTCCTGTTTTCCTTCCGTTAATAAATGCCTCATATACACCACAGGCAGTCGCATACAGCCTTGCTCTCTTCACTGGTCTGTCCAGAGAAAAGCTGCGGACAAATACCGGACATGCAGTCTCTTCAGCCGGAAGTGTATGGGTAATCCATTTTGCATTCCAGTTTTCTTCTCTCATCAAACCGGTTTCAAAGTTTCCTGTCACCTGTCCCAGCTCTCCGTAATTATCCCATACACTGACCTGCACCTGATAAACAGTCATCTCTTTCAATGCAGCACCCTTATATGGCACCAGAACGGATTGGTCGCTTTTCACCCGGCCGCTGTCCCACATAAGCCGGCCTCCGCTGACAACCTGAATCTGGTAGTTTGTCTGCACAACATCCTGCTTTTCACTCTCCAACTTCCATGAGAAACGTGGTTTCTCATCGATTCCTATCGGATTTTTTCTGTATTCTATTGTCAAATCACGAATCATATGCATTTCCTCTCTCTTTTTGTTTTTCTGATTCTTTCTATTCTATGAAAATTTGTAACTGTGAGGGTACTGAACAGTTACGAAAATTTTGCCATTGTACGAATCAGAGCGGTAACATTCTCCTGAAGTCTTGCCATGTCTATGGTACCGTTCTCCAATCCTTTCTTTATCTGACCGGTATATGTATCATCATTAGAGCCCATAAAGCTGGCTGGCATATGAACATCCATCGCATATTCAAAAGTTCGGAAATAAATTTCCCGGATTGCACGTTCGGAAATCAGACTCTGATTTCGCTTTCTGGAAGATTCACAGTTGTTCCCGATAAAATGTTTATAGCAGCTTCCGATCCCGGCTCCTTCCAATCCTTTTGCATAAAATCCGGCCATGACACCGGACAAATACGGATCTTCCGAAAAATATTCCGGCTGTCGTCCATTTAGCGGATTTCTGTGAATATTAAATGCTGGTGCAAGAACCAGCGGCATGCCCAATGCCTTCGCTTCTTCCCCGATTACACACCCGATTGCTTCCGATAATTCTTTATTGAACGAAGCACAGATTGTAACGCCTGACGGCATTCCAATATTTTTGATGTTCAGATTGACTCCGCTGTTTCCATCGCTCACCGGAAAGTCCGGCAAATCATATCCTTCTGTCTGAAATACACGACCTGCCTCACCGATACCTTCCATTCCCCACCCTGCCGAGGCACAGATGCTGATGCGGGCAAGTTCCTCCGGTGACATCTGTGCCACAAACTCAGCCGCACGTGACGGATTTTTTCTTACAGCATCAAATGTTACCTTCTCTTCCGGTTTCTCCATATCAAACTTTGCAGGATAATGTTTCCTCTTCTCATAAGGCAAAAATGTCAACTTATTTTTGACCACTCCGGAATGCGCTCCTGTCGGCCATGTATCATCCGGATTTGTTTTGGATAATCTTGTAAATTTGTAATCGCAGCAAAGCAGATTGGTTACCTGTTTGATTATTCTTGTTTCTTCTTCGTCGAATCCGCCGCATTCCGCTGCTTCAATACTGTTTCCCACATAAATACGGTAATATCCTTTTGATAAAATATACGCCGCTTTTTCTTCCGAATATGAAGTCAATACTTTCACCGGAACATGAACAGGAATCTTCTGTTCCTCTCCCGGAAGCAGTTCCTTTGTTTTTTCAAAGAATACCAGTTCTTTTTCCGGCTGCTCCAGTTCTGATTCCGGTTTGCCTACATAAACCTGAACAACTTCTTTTCCGGCTTTTTCCCCGACATTCTTCACATATACATCCAGTTCCAGTACTTCCCCGTCAAATCGAATATTCTCCTGCCTGATACAAAACTCTGTATAACTTAATCCGTAGCCAAACGGATACGCCACTTTTTTCCTGAATGTTGTAAAATAACGATATCCCACATAAATGTCTTCCTCGTAACAAGTATCCACATATATATTTTCATCTGCTGTCAGACGTGTTTTATCTACACAGTCATAGAAATTTTTCGACGACGGAATATCAAAATAATCCTTTGCCCATGTATCCGGCAGCTTCCCTGACGGATTTACAGCCCCGCTCAGGATATCCGAAAGTGCCGGTCCTGCAAGCATTCCACCAAATCCCGAATATATAAGTCCTGCAACTGCATACTTTTCTGCAAATGTCACATCAATCGGATATCCGACATTTAAAACCACAATTGTCTTTGCAAATGTATCCGTTACTTTTGCAATAAGTGCTTCTTCAGCCTCGCTCAGATAGTATTCCCCTTTCGCCGTGGAAGCATCCTGGTTTTCTCCTGCTGCACGTGTCAGGAACACGATTGCCGTATCGGACAATTTCTTTGCACGCATCAACATCTCGTCCTCCGGTATCTCATCCCTGTCACAGCCGTAAAATTCAACCAGTTCTTCATTCAGTGAATAAGCTTCTCCTTCCCTGACAGCCTCCACAAAATTAACACTGTAGCGAGGATTGATTTTGCCTGCCCCCACTGCTCCGATACGAAATTCGTGAATACCTCTGCCAAACAGATTCAATACCGTTCCCTTCTTCAGTGGAAGAACTTCCGCCTCATTTTTCAAAAGAACGATTCCCTCCCTGGCGGCTTCCAGTGCAATCTGTTCATGTGCTGCATCTTCCGGCTTCGGTTTCACTTTTTCCACACCTCTGACCGTAAAATCCTGCGGATTCATCTCATTCCCATCCATGTCCACAAAACCTTCCACGTGAAGTTGATATTCCCGACCGTACTCTGTCACAAGTCCCCGAAGCGGAATTCCAAGCACCCACATATTTCCCATAACTTCCATATATTGGTTGATACAGCCGGATACCACCCTGCTATCTAAGGTGACGGTTCCCTGAATATCCGGATTCATCGGCTTTGCCCACATCATAAGCAGACAGCCGGATAGTCGACGATCCAGCATAAAATACAATCCGTCAATATCATGAAAATCGTACTCCAGCGGTCCCATTTCAAAAAGCAATGGTTTATCTTCTTTTCCTGTCGGAAGCTGTTCCCAAAAATCTTCCATTCCCATGTTGAGTTCTCCTTTTAAATACTTTCATTGAGTTATCGTAACTGTTCAGTACCCTCACAGTTACGAGTTATCTATAAAATAAAATATCAAACCATATAATTTTTGTATTACAATATTGATTACAATATTTCAATTTTGTCCTTGTTTTTATAAATAGAACACCTTATAATTAGTATTACATCCATTTCAAAGAGAGTTTAAAAGTACGGTTTTACCTGGAGGAGTCTTCCATGATTACTGATTTAAAGGCATTTTGTGAATTATTTTATGCATCAACCTCCATACCGATTGGCTATTACCACGCTTCACCCGACAATGACTGTTCCTTTCCTTCGATTTTGGAAGATCCGTCTGTTTTTAAAGGCATCCTGTCCGGTTTCCGACATTTCACAAAAAACCCGGACTATTTTATCTCGCAGTCCTTCGGCTATTATGGTTATATAAAGCCGGAGCATGCTGATTGCGTAATCATCATTGGCCCTGTATTCAGCACACCTATTTCAGATCTTACACTTCGCACTTTCATGCAGGAATGGGCAATCAGTCAGGAACACAAACCGGATATACTCCAATTTCTGGTCAATATTCCTCAGATTTCCTTTAACCAGTTTCTCCAGACACTTGCCTGGCTTCACCTGTGTTTCAACGATGAATATATTTCTGTTGGACAGCATTTTAATCTGGAAAACACAAGCAGCATCAGCGAGTTTTCCAATGTACATTCCAATCAGGTGATGAATGCAAAGGAAGAACAGCATTTTCATAATACCTACCAGTTTGAACAGAAACTTCTGCAGTATATTCAAAATGGAGACGTCGAAAAAATGAAAACATTGTTAAACACCCCCTCCGAATTATCGGGTGGTCTTATGGCTGACAACTCCCTCCGGCAGGAAAAGAATGTTTTCATTACAACTGTTGCAATTGTTACAAGAAGTGCCATTGCCGGAGGAATGGATATGGAACAGGCTTACCAGCTTGCCGATGTATATATCCGTGAATGTGAAAAGCTGCAGAATATTTCCCACATTGAAACCTTGTCTTATTCTATGCTGATTGATTTTACGGAACGGGTTTCGCAAAATAAAATTCCTCAGGGAATGTCTCTGGAAATATTTGAGTGTATTCAGTTTATTACTCACCACATCAACGAATCCATTCAGGTTGGCGATGTAGCTGAGCATATCGGAAGAAGCCGCTCTTATTTGACAAACAAGTTCAAAAAAGAGCTCGGCTTCGATGTCTGCAGCTTCATTATGCGGTGTAAGCTGGAAGAGGCAAAAAGTCTCCTGACATATTCGGATAAGACATTAAGCGAAATCAGTAACTATCTTTGTTTTTCCAGTCAGTCTTACTTTCAGACTGTATTTAAGAAAAAATATGGTCTGACTCCGACACAGTATCGGAATCAGACCCACAAAATCTACTAATATATCAGGCGGGGCATCTTTCTATTTGATGTTCAGAACGAGTTTTTCTTCTGCAAAATTTACCGCTGAAATGGTTACGACTGCCTTCCCCGAACATTTTGCAGCCCGGATTACTGCCATTACACTGCCGTCATAGGTATTCCATGTATGAGACTGGTAACTTCCTTCGCAGCTCGGGTCTGCACTTCCGAATCCCTGCAATGCAGCACATCCCTCTACTTTAATTGTAACTGCTGCACTTTCCCGACGATTGAAATTTCCTGCTGCGTCTTCCAGTCTGATTTTTACGAAAGTAAGACTTTCTCCGTCAGCAGGAAGTTCATTCCGGTCGGCTTCAACCTTAAGCTTCACCGCTTTCCCTGCTGTCTGTAAGACAGCCCGGCCTGCCTCCACTCCGTTCAGATAACTGACTGCCTCTAGCTTTCCCGGATGATAAGGTACCTCATACGTCACAACATATACTCCGCCAATCGACTTTCGTCCCAGACTTTCCCCATTCAAGAACAGTTCTGCCTCATCTGCATTGGCATAAACATCCACACTTGCTGTTTCCCCTTCATATCCCGGCCATGTCCAGCTTGCAAGGTTATCCTTCCACATCCACGGTGTTTTTCCGACTTCAATTCCTGCCTTATCCATCCGAAGTACACCGATAGATGGTGCATGGCCAATTCCAAATACTGCCTGCCGTAGATAACTGATTGGTTTACGATCACCAAGAATATCAATGTCACCGATACCTGCCAGTCTGTCCGGCCAATGCGCTGAAAAATTCACTCCTCCATTATAATGGAATATACCGCATCCGGCCTCTCCCAGATAATCATATCCGGTCCATGTAAAGTCTCCTAACACATGTGGATTGCGCTTTACGATATCCCACAAATGAACAATGTCCGCCGGAAAAGTCTCTGTGCCAAGCACAACCCGATTCGGATGACGTATGTGATCTTCTTCATGTAATGCCGTCAGATAATTATATCCGGCAATGTCATTTGCCGCAGCAAATTCTCCTATCATTTCTTCCAGAATCGGACTGGTGGCAATCGCATCTGCCAGCGGTCCCACCATAACCTCAGCCATCCCATTGATTTCATCTGCGCCTCCACGCTTCTGCTCATCCGGCTGCTGCATCGCTTCAAGCTGCTCCGGAGTCATCCCTGTAGCCTGGCACATAATTTCGCCCATTCGGTCATTTCCTGCCATCAGACCATTGATTCCGTTCGTCGTATAGCGTGTGGCATCCAGCCGTTTCATTTCTGCATGAATCCTCCGATTCCATTCTGCCCCTTTTTGAGTGCCCGCCTCCGGAATTTCATTTCCGGTCGAGTACAAAATCACGCATGGATGATTATAGTCTTTTTCCACCATGTCCCACACATCCTGCTTCCAATGTGTCGGAAAATAATTTGCATAGTCATGGGGATTCTTTGTCCGAGTCCACATATCACTCAGTTCATCCATCACCAACACGCCCAGCTTATCACAGGCATCCAGCATTGCCTTACTCATCGGATGATGTGCACTTCGAAGAGCGTTAAATCCGGCTTCCTTCATCTGGCGGCAACGCCGATACTCCGCATCTGGAAATGTTGCCGCTCCGATAATCCCATTATCATGGTGAATACAAGTCCCCCTCAGTTTCGTTGGTTTACCGTTCACCAACAGACCATGTTTTGCATTCAGCCGAAGTGTACGGATTCCTGTTGAAATATTTACACTGTCTATCGGATTTTCATCCTCAGAAATTGTAATCCGGCAGGAGTATAGATTTGGTGTTTCATCACTCCACAATGCAGGATGCTCTACAAGCAAACACTGACAGCACATCTGCGTGCTTTCTCCAAAAACAGTTACCGGTATGTGCTCTGCGGCTGCTTCTGCCCCATTCGGTCCGGTCAATGTAATTTCCACCTGTACCGTTTCGGAAACCATTCCCCGATTACAGATTGGAACCTCTACTTCCACGACTGCCGCCTCACAGTCAGCTTCTCTTGTTGTAACACGCACCCCCTGGGCAGGAATATGCACAGTCTTTCCCACCCATGCATACACAGAACGGTATAACCCCGCACCACTATACCAGCGGCTGGACTGCTCTATACTGCATACTTCTACTTTCAGTTCATTTTCCTGGCCATACTTCAGATAACCGCTGACGTCTGCAAAAATACCTGTATATGGATTCACATGCTCTGTTACAAGATCCCCGTTCATATAAATACGGCAGGTATCTGCAACACCTTCAAATTCCAAAACAACTGTACATCCCCTCCACGCTTCCGGAATCTCCCACTTTTTCATGTATGTATATTCACCGCCCGGATAAAATCCTGTCTGATGTGCATTCGCAGTTGCCGGAGTTCTTTCCTGATAAATCATGGCATCATGGGGCAAATCAATATTTTCTATATTTCCTGCGTCTCCCATCATTAACTCCATCATTGTTATGGTTCCTTTGGCAAACTGCCAATTCTTGTTTAAAGATATTTTTTTCATTCGGACCTCCCTAATGCAGCTTGTTCATTTTTTTACTATTCTAACAGTTGAAGAGTATTCCGTATTATAAATATAAATTTATTATTATAATTTTGTAACACAATTTTTCAAATTATTCTTGACAAATCTCTTTTTGTGCGTATGATTACAATTAAAAGTTCTTTTTAGAACTGTTTTATTTAAAACTGTTCTGTGATACATTTTGGTTGAACTCAATCGAATCATTCTGTATCTGAACACAAAAGGAGTTTTGGATAATGAATTCAACCCATTTTCTTGTACAATTCCGGCAACTGAACAAACTGTACGAATGTATGCTGAAAGAAATATGCAGACGGCATAAGCTGACATTGATTGAGACAACGATCATCAGTTTTCTCTATAATAATCCGGGTCGTGACACAGCTGCTGACATCGTAGAACTACGGATGCTTTCCAAGGGAAATGTCTCTCAGGCTGTAGAACTGCTGATTCAAAAATCTTTACTGAAACGGATTCCGGATGAAAATGACCGGCGAAGGATTCATCTTGAGCTGCTTCCGGATGCAATTCCAATCACGAATGAGATTGATACGATAAAGGAGACATTCCGTACAGAGCTTTTCCATGGTTTTTCCAAAGAAGAGGAAGAGCAGCTGGAATTTTTGAACCGGAAACTGATGGAAAATGCAAAAAATGCATTCAAAATGCAGCAACAGAACTCAGACAAATAATTTGTAAAGGAAGAATGAGAAATGAACGAGAACAAGAATTTTTTAGGAACCGAACCTATCGGTAAATTGTTATTGCGTCTGGCACTGCCTACCGTTGCAGCACAGATGATCAACATGCTTTACAATATCGTAGACCGTATCTACATTGGTCACATTCCAAATGTAGGTGCTCTTGCACTGACCGGCGTAGGTGTTTGTATGCCACTGATCATGATCGTAGCGGCATTCGCTGCCCTTGTCGGAAACGGTGGGGCCCCGCGCGCATCTATTTTCATGGGACAGAGAGATACAGAGTCTGCTGAGAAAACCCTCGGCAACTGTTTTCTCACACAGCTCATCATATCTGCGATCCTTACTATCGTGCTTCTGATTGGAAACCGGACTTTCCTGCTTTCTTTTGGAGCAAGTGAGAACACGATTGAATATGCTGTTTCCTATATGAACATTTACGCTATCGGAACGCTTTTTGTACAACTCACACTTGGAATGAACGCGTTTATCACAGCTCAGGGATTTGCCAAAACCGGTATGCTCTCCGTATTGATCGGTGCTGTTACCAATATTATCCTGGATCCGATCTTCATCTTTGGATTTGGACTCGGAGTCCGCGGTGCTGCCCTTGCCACTGTTATTTCTCAGGCCTGCTCCTGCATCTGGGTTCTGACGTTCCTGTTTGGAAAAAAGACAACATTGAAACTGAAAGTTTGCAATATGAAACTTCAGTCTAAGATTATCCTGCCTTCACTCGCTCTCGGTTCTTCCATCTTTGTGATGCAGGCAAGTGAAAGTATCATCTCCGTTTGTTTCAACTCTTCTCTTTTGAAATACGGTGGAGATATCGCAGTTGGTGCAATGACAATCCTGACAAGTGTTATGCAGTTTGCCATGCTTCCGCTGCAGGGAGTCGGACAAGGTTCACAGCCGATCATCAGCTACAACTACGGAGCCAAAAATGTGGATCGTGTCAAATCTGCCTTTAAACTTCTTTTGAAGGTCAGTCTGACATACTCCGTTTTCCTGTGGCTCTGCGTCATGATCTTCCCGCAGGTATTTGCAGGAATGTTCACCTCCGATGCCACATTGCTTGCATTTACTGCAAAAGCGCTGCGCATCTATCTGGCATGTCTGTTTATGTTCGGTATCCAGATTGCCTGCCAGATGACATTTACATCTATCGGAAGAGCTAAAGCATCGATCATCGTTGCAGTTATGAGAAAATTCATCCTTCTCATTCCGTTGATCTACATCATGCCGGCAATCTTACATAGCAACCAGACAATGGCTGTGTATATGGCTGAGCCGATTGCAGACTTCTTGGCGGTCACATTCACTGCAGTACTGTTCTTCTTCGAATTCCGAAAAGCACTGCGGGAGTTGTTTGTTAAATAATTTTTGAGTTAGGAAATTTAATAATGCCTGACACCTGGTGGTCCTAGAAAAATACCGGGACAGAGGAAACTTGAATCCCCTGTTCCGGTATTTTTTTGTAGATCTGTATGTTTATTCTGCTGCGTTTAGCGCTGCAACAAGCTGGTTCAGTGCTTCCTTTGTCACTCCCGGTACAAAACTCAGCATCTGTCTGAGCGGCATGGCTTCCATCATTGCCGCCATCATTTCGTCGTTGATCACTCCGGAATCATCCTGCATCTGTTCCTCTGTACTCTCGCCGTCCATTCCTTCCATTTCACCCATTGCCTGTTCCAATATGGCTTTTCCTTTCGGGTCTGCCATGATTTCTCCCATTGTGGAATTGAGGGTATACACTTTCGGCAGGACGGTTTCTGATTCTACCTGTACTTCCTCTGACAGAAGCACTTCCTGTGCATTCCGGCAAATCTGGATTTCATAGGCTCCGGTCTCCACATGCCAGTCATGGATTTCCGTATTCCAGTATGCATAGGCTCTGCTGTCAAGTTCAAAGGTGACGGTTTTTGTCTCACCCGGTGCAAGTTCTGTTTTTTCAAATGCTTTTAACTCCCGTACCGGGCGGATGATTGTTCCGCCCTTCGGCGCTACGTAAAGCTGTACGACTTCCTTTCCTGTACATGCGCCTGTATTTGTTACGTCTACGGATACCAGCAGTTTTTCACTTTCCTTAAACTCCTTTTTGTCCACCGTAAGATTGCCGTAAGAAAAGGTCGTATAAGACAATCCGTATCCGAACGGGAACAGGACTTCCATTTCTTTGGATGTGTAATAGCGGTATCCCACAAATACGCCCTCTGAATAAACCGATTTGTCATGTTCTCCGCCGTAATTCAAATAGCACGGCGTATCCTGTATCCGAAGTGGGAATGTTTCCGCCAATCGTCCGCTTGGATTTGCATTTCCGTAAAGCACATTGACCACTGCGCCGCCCACAGCCTGTCCGCCCAGGTAGGCTTCCAGCACGGCTTTTACTTTTCCGAGCCACGGCATTTCTATCGGAGCGCCGTTGTGAAGCACAACTATGGTGTTCGGCTGTGCTTCCGCCACCGCTTCAATCAGTGCGTTCTGGCAGTTCGGCATCCCAAGATGCTTCCGGTCATACCCTTCGGATTCAAAGCTGTCCGGCAGTCCGGCAAAGATTACCGCCACATCCGCATTAGCAGCAGCCTCTACGGCTTTTGCAGCCAATGCTTCATCCACTTTATCCTCAACATCATCAAAGCCTTTGGCAAATGTGATGTTTTCCTTTTTTACAGTTGCGAGAAATTCTACGGCGTCCATTGCAGATTCTGTTTTAAAGCTGTTGATGTGGGAACTTCCGCCGCCCTGATAGCGTGGTTCCTCGGCGTATTTGCCGATAAAAGCCACCTTTTTGTCTGCGGACAACGGGAGAAGCGCATCCTCATTTTTCAGAAGCACAATACACTCCTCTTCGATTTCCCGGGCTGTCTCATGGTCTTTTTCATGCTGAAATACCGCGTTTTTGTCTCTGTTTTCCTCATATTTGAAAATAACATTCAAATATTCTTCACAGGACTTGTCCAGTACAGATTCATCCAGTGTTCCGTCCTGTACTGCGGCAACAATTTCCACATCCGTAGCGCCTTCACAGGACGGCATTTCCAGATTGCAGCCTGCTTTCAGAGCTTCCACACGGTCATTCATCGCACCCCAGTCTGTCATTACATAGCCGTCAAATCCCCATTCCTTGCGGAGCACATCTGTGAGCATTTCTTTATTTTCACAAAGGTATGTGCCGTTCAGCTTGTTGTATGCGTTCATAATGGTCCACGGCTTTTCCTTCTTTACCATTCCTTCAAAAGAAGCAAGGTAAATTTCACGCATGGTGCGTTCATCCATTTCTGAAGAGCTTGTTAAGCGGTGATATTCCTGGTTATTTGCCATAAAATGCTTCGGACTTGTTCCGATATGTTTGCTCTGGACGCCGTGGACAAGCGCACCTGCCATTTCCGTTGACACAAGTGGGTCCTCTGAATAGTATTCAAAATTACGTCCGCACAGCGGGGAACGCTTAATGTTCATAGCCGGGCCTAAGATTGTGCTTACATTTTCTGCCTGACACTCTTCCCCCAGTGTTTCTCCAAGTTTTGTCACCAGCTCACGGTTAAAGCTGGATGCGGTTGCACATCCCGCTGGAAAGCAAACAGCCTGAATGCTGTCGTTGATTCCCAAATGGTCTGCTTTATCGTCCTGCTTGCGGAGTCCGTGAGGTCCGTCTGAGACCATTTCCGAAGGGATTCCGAGACGTTCCACTCCTTTTGTGTGCCAGAAATCAAGCCCGGAACACAAAGATGCTTTCTCCTCCAGAGTCATTCTGGAGACCAATTCTTTTATTTTTGCTGTTTCCATGTTTCATCCTCCTGCCAATCTTTCTCTTTTGGATAAAGATAGCATATATTTTTCTTTTCGTATTATAGTTTTGAGTTATTTATTGTAAAAATAGGTTTGCATTTCCTTTACTGAATGGTCACGGAATGCAGTACCACATCTCCTTTACAGGTTACTTTGATTTCATAGGTTCCCGGCTCTGCTTCCGTGTATATTCCAGGATTTCGGGTCGCATTTGGCATTATCAATAATTATCCCCTGATAAGTAAATGGCCCTAACGGACTTTTCGACGTTGCATAGGCAAGGCAGGTCAGTTTTTTATCCCGGTACACACACGGATATACATAATAATAAATGCCGTTTCGCTTCCGCATGGAGCTTCTGATGATAAGCGTGATTATGAACTGTATTTGCGGATAGGCTGGAGCCCTGACAACTGATATATTCATAGCATAATGATATGGACAGGACATTTATTTAGTCCCGTCCTTCTTATATGTTGTATCACGTTTTAATCAGTACTATAATAAAGAAAACTTGAATTTGAAAGAGTGTTTGCAATGAATGAAAAGATATATAAAACGCAAAGTGGATGTATTCATTATTGGATAAATCTGGGACAAGATCCAGAAAAAGCAACCTTGATTTTCCTTCCAGGTTTAACTGCCGACCATAGACTATTTGATAAACAAATTGAATTCTTTGAAGGCATATATAATGTTTTTGTATGGGATGCACCTGGTCATGCAAAATCCTGGCCGTTTGAATTTAATTTTTCTTTGTCGGATAAAGCGAAATGGCTTGATGATATTTTGAGCTTGGAAAACATTCGGTATCCAGTGATTATAGGACAATCCATGGGAGGTTATGTTGGTCAAGCGTATGCAGAATTATTTCCCAACAAGCTGAAAGGATTTATTTCTATTGATTCTGCTCCTTTACAAAGAAAATATGTAACAGGAATCGAGCTGTGGCTTCTGAAAAAAATGGAGCCAGTATATAGATACTATCCTTGGAAATCATTATTGAAAACGGGAACAAATGGTGTGGCTACATCCGAATATGGTAGAAAATTAATGCATGATATTATGATGATCTACGATGGTGACCAAAAAAGATATGCCAAAATCGCAGGTCATGGTTTTAGAATATTGGCAGAAGCAATGGAAACTAATCTTCCATACAGGATAAACTGTCCGGCTCAACTGATATGTGGAGAAAAAGATCATGCCGGTTCTTGTATTCGTTACAATAATGCATGGCATAAAAATACTGGAATTCCTATTGCATGGATTAAAAATGCAGGACATAATTCAAATACCGATGCACCGGAGGAAGTGAATTCGTTAATAGAAAAACTGATAAATAAGATATGATGAATCGTAGGAAAATCGCAGTTTGTCGTAAACATTTACATACTATTGTTTAGAAAAAAACAGTTCCGTTTATCCCCTCGAATTTCTCCTATAAGTGAAGGAACAATTTCTAACTTTATGACAGGGTTACATGCCCTGTCATTTTTATGGTCATTTTTAGAAAATCTGTTCCCGAATCACAAGATTATATAGCAGTGACCCTGTATGATAGAATAAATTCATCCATAGATGCCCGGTCACAGAGGTATTGCTACCTCGGAAAGGAGATTTTATGAAGAGACCGGACAACAACAAAATAACAGCACTTTACGAAAGACTGTCACGAGATGATGAACTGAATGGGGACAGCAACAGCATTGTAAACCAGAAGAAAATGCTTGAAAAGTATGCCAAAGAACAGGGGTTTACGAACCTTGCACACTATACCGACGATGGATATAGCGGTACTAACTTTGACAGACCGGATTGGAAGCGGTTGACTGCCGACATTGAAGAAGGAAAAATCGGATGTGTTATCGTCAAGGATATGAGTCGAATCGGCAGAAATTATCTGGAAGTAGGCTTTTATACGGAGGTTTTATTCCGAGAAAAAGGCGTCCGCTTTATTGCCATTTCCAATGGTGTTGACAGCACACATTCTGAATCCAATGAATTTGCACCATTCTTAAACATTATGAATGAATGGTATGTGCGTGATACCAGCAGAAAAATCAAGTCTGTACTTCGCAACAAGGGTATGGAAGGCAAACATCTGACTTCTAATGCCATCTACGGATACAAAAAAGACCCGGAAGATAACAACCACTGGCTTGTTGATGAAGAAGCCGCTGCTGTGGTAAGACGTATTTTCCAGTTAATTATTGAAGGGAATGGACCGGTGCAGGTTGCCAGAATACTCACAAACGAAAAGGTTGAGCGTCCATCCTACTATCTTGCGAAGACAAGCATTCCCAATATACTAATCCGGAGGACTGGATGATATTCAGAGATACGCAGGAAGCTATTGTTGATGAAGACACCTGGTATGTGGTTCAGAAAATCAGAGAGACCAAGCACCGCCCAATAGCACAGGGCAAAGCAAATCCGTTAACCGGACTCATGTTTTGCGCAGATTGTGGTGGTGAATTTATAAAATTTATCGCAACGGTTTTTAAGTTTTTGCTTCTTGATTACTTAACGGCGGAAAAAGAATGTTTTCACATAGGGCTGTTGTTTACATGTCATTTTTTTGTTTTTTTAATTCTAGGTAAGCGGAATCAACACAAAGGTCTGCCTTGTTAATGCCAACAGAGCACCTTTTAACGATTTTCCTATTGCGGTAAAAAAACTGGAAGAAAGCAACTGCACACCATTTACCAACACCATGAAAAGATAGGTACGCATGAACAAAACAGCAAATTCAAAATACAGCTCGTTCCCATCTCCGAATAGCGAAATGATAGATTGCGGGAAAAATTGAAATGCGATGAAAGCAATTGTGGAAACAACAAGGTTCCATTTTACCGCAAGCAGGTAAGCCTCCCGTACACGATGGTATTGCCTTGCCCCATAGTTGAAGCCGATAATCGGCTGTGTTCCCTGCGAGATTCCTACAACAATCGCAAGGATTATGGCATTTGTTTTCATAACGATTCCGCAAGCAGCTAAGGGAATATCTGTTCCATATTTTGTTAATGCGCCGTAATAAGTCAACGAATTGTACTGAATGATTTGAATCACGGTAACTGCAATCTGGTTTGAGCTGCTGCTGATTCCCATGCTGCAAATTTTCATACTTTCTTTGATGTCCAATAAAAACGACTCTTTTTCAAAATGGATTGTTTGGAAACGCCATAGATAACGGAGTGCGAGTATGAAGGAAAAAATTTGCCCAATAACTGTTGCCCAAGCTGCGCCGGCAATATACTGCTTTGCATATGGAAATACATCTGTCGTTGCCCCAAATGCCTTTAGGAGCAAAGACAGAAAAGCTTCACCAACCAATAAATAAATAATTCCGAAAATCCCCATCAGAACAATACCATTTCCCGCTGCTTTGGCGGCAGCTTTCGGCTCTTTGCGTCCAAGACAGAGGGAAACACGGGAAGCACTGCCAATTCCAACCAGCAGTGCAATAGCAAGGCAGATGGTAGAGAACGGGTAGGCAACATTGGTTGCTGCATTTCCCAGATAACCGACCCCTTGACCAATAAAAATCTGATCCACAATATTGTAGAT
>JAETOL010000020.1 GCA_021771755.1 Lachnospiraceae bacterium
TTAAACCATAGATGCATGATTTCTGTGTACTTTATTCAGTTTTCAATGTGCAGTTTTTTATATCTATATTGAACACTCATAAGAGTGAATCAAACTTAATTCAATTCTGATGAAAAACTCATCCTGGTTTTCGGACAGTCTCCCCTGTAAACAAAATCTCTTTATCTTTTTACCTCAATAAACTATTTTCTACAATAGGTGGCATTAATTGTGGACATTATTTTTTTATATATATACCGCTTTTATCCAGTAAGAGTAATTGAATAAAACAAAATTTCTATATATAATAGATAGACAGTTATTTAACAATAATTACGAGAGGGGTTATACTGTGTCAGATTTTTCAAAGCTTTTAAGCAGATTCATTAAAGAAAAAAAAATTTCCGTTTCTTCTATGGTAGAATATTGCGGCATTGACCGTTCTGCCATGTATAAGATCATCAAAGGAAAACGCAACCCGCCTTCTCTCGAAATACGGGACAGAATATCTCATTTTATGCGTCTTACCCCTGAAGAAAGCAGACTTTTTAATCAGGCCTATGAAATTTCTTTAACAGAAAAAGATGTTTACGAAAAAAGAAAACAAGCAGAAAAATTCATTTTAAATTTCCCTGCTGTCTTTCAGACCGAATACAGTAGTTTCTGCAGTTCTTCTTCCTCAGAACGGCCGGAAATCTTACCCGAAAAGAAATGTACCGCCTTTTCCAGCCAGAATATGTTTTACTTTTATGCCCAGCAGATCATTGAATCAGAGGCAGATTCAGAAAACGGACAGATTGGTCTCCTGCTCCAGCCTGACAGTGAATTTCTCTTCAGTTTTCTCACTGGTCTTAAATTATCGGGCTCCCCTTGCTTTATTGATCATATTTTCTGCATGAATCATTTTTCCAAAGGGGAGACTTCTTATAATAATTTAGATACGCTTTCCAGGCTTTTGCCATTATTTATCAATGGCATTCATTACCGGCCATACTTTTTTTATGATAATGTTCACTCACATTACCATAACCTGAATGCGTTTTCTTCTATGATCCTGACAAAAAAATATGCAATCACCTGTACCGCAGACTTAAAAAACGGCATTCTTCATAAGGATCCAAAAACCATAACCATGTTATGGAAGCTTTTTCATTCCTATAAGGCCAAATGTCATCCTCTTTTTTATATTCCCAATTCCGTAATAGAGGACGGCAGTATGGTTCAGAAAACTGTCAAAAACTGTTCTGAGCTTTATTTTATCGAACCAGAGCCCTGCCTGATTCCTTTTATCAGTGAGTCGATTCTTCCGTCTCTTCTGCCGGAAGATCATCCAAACAGGGAAACTATGCTTTCTTATATGTACAGTTACCTGAAAGAATCAAAGAAGTCTTTTTCAAAAGCTGATATGCACTTTTATTTTTGCAAAAATGAACTGGATCGTTTTGCCGAAACAGGTATTTTGACAGAACTGCCTCGTCCGTTGTCCGACACTTATGCACTTTCTGTCAAAGAAAGGATCGAACTTCTGGAAAAGATATTCAACAGTCCTTTTAAAGTCCACTATCACTTTTTGAAAGAACCATTTCTGCAGGCAGCATCTCGTCTCCGGCTATGTGTGGGAGAAAACAGTATGTATCTCCAGTTCTTAAACAATCAGCTTCATCGTTCTTACTTATTTCTTCAGGAACCGGAGATTATAGAAATACTTTTTGATTATTTAAAAAATATTGATAAAAATACAATCTGCAGTGAAGAAGAAACCCTGGCCTATTTTAGAGAGACCATAAACTGGCTGAAGAAAAAAGAGAAGGAGAATGAACCATGTCTGACTTCCCGGAAATCCTGAACCGCTTTATTACGGAAAAAAACATTCATGTATACTCTATGGTCAAATACTGTGATATTGACCGGTCAACCATGTACAAGATCATTAAAGGGACACGCAGACCTCCCTCCGAAGAGATCCGTGATAAAATTGCTGCTTTTATGCGTCTGTCTCCTGCAGAAACCCAGCAGTTTGAACATGCATGGCAGATATCGGTTACTGGAAAAGTCAATTATTATCGAAGAAAAAATGCAGAATCCTTTCTCCTGAATTTCCCGGCTTTTTCTGATATGCCAGGAGAGTTTCCCGGCCCCGCAAGGAAACCTTTTTCCAGTAAAAAGGAATGTATTTCTTTTTCCGACCAAAACGAGTTTTCCGCTTTTTTTAAATATATCATTGAACAGGAAAAAATTTCCGGAGACGGGCAGATCGGACTTCGCAGTCTCTGTCATCCCCTTTTCCAGGTTCCTGACCAGAATTCCATCTGCAGGATCCGTTCTTCTTCCAGTCCGGCTTTTTCCGGATGGAGTTTCAAAGAAAATGGAGTACACTGTTACTGTAGTAAAAATACTGTAAAAAAATATATCTCGGACCTGCGGCTTCATGCATCCGATAATAATCTTCTGAATTTCAGCGCACAACATTTTCATTTTTTAAAATCGCCTTTAGCCGAAGCGTCTGAAAATATTCAGATTTATGCAGAAGATAAAAATATGTTTCTTCATTTTAAAAACACCAGCGGAGGCTCCGTATATCTTGATCTTCAGGAACCTCGACTGGCATCTGCACTTCTGGATTATATCAAAAATATTGAGAAAGATTTTCTGTATACGGAGGAAGAAAATATCCGCTATGTAAAAGAAATCAATCAAAAAATATAAATATCACAAAAGGACTGTTGTATTCCCTGTACTTGCCAGGCTACAACAGTCCTTTTGTATCCTGCTGAATCACTCAGCAGTCTCTGTTTTTTCCTCTGTCACTTCTTCGGATTCTTCACTTGCTTCTTCTGCGGTCTCTTCCACAGCTTCTTCTGGCTCTTCTGCAGCTTCTTCAGAAGCTTCCACAGCAGGCTCTTCTGTCTCCTCTGTTTCCTCAACAGCCTCGTCTGCTTCTTCCCAGGATGCAAAAGCTTCAGATTCCTCTTCTTTTTTCAGTTCCTCAGAAGTTTCCTCCGGGAATTCAAAGTCAGCAAAGTCCTCATCGAAATCTTCGAATTCGCTGGCTCTTTTTTTCTTCAGTACCAGTGCTGCAACTGCACCTGCTGCCGCTGCTGTAGCTGCTCCCACTGCTACCAGTCCCCAGTATTTGTTTACCTTTGCCATAATATACTGCTCCTTTCATCTCTGACCGGATGGTCATTATGATATTTTAAACAAATAATCTTTTATTATTGTACTACTTTTTGTGCGAAAAAAAAAGGGTAATCTTATCCTTGCAGGCTTTCGATATAATCTCTGATCTTCGCACGAATCCTCTGAAGAGCATTATCAATAGATTTCGGTTTTTTTTCCATCATCTCTGCGATCTGAACATATCCATAACCTCTGAGATAAAGATCCAGAACCTTATTCTCCATGGGACTTAACGCCTTACTGATCTTTTTTTTCAAAAAACCGGTATTTTCTCTGTCAATAATAAGTGCTTCCGGATTTTCCGACCATAACCCTTCAAGAGCTCCAAGCTCTTCTTCTTCACTTAAAGAAACGTAAGAATTAAGCGGTATATGCTTCTGTCTGTTAGAATTTTTTACCGCACTGTAAAGCTGTCGGTCTATACAGATTCCCGCAAAGGTCTGAAAAGAGGCTTCACGATCAGAACGATAATCCTGAACAGCCTTAAAAAGCCCGATCATCCCCTCCTGAATCAGATCATCTGTTTCTCCTCCGATCAAATACATGGCTCTTGCTCTTTTTTTGACAAAATCCTTATATTTTTCCATCAGATAATCTGATATTCCGCTTTCGCCTTTTCTGAGTCTTTCGATCAGTTCCTCATCGCTGCACTGCTCGTATTGGCTCATATTTCCTCCGTTTCTCTTTTCCATATTTATTTCACCATCAGCCTCTGACGAACAATCTCGTATGCCAGCACTCCTGCTGCCACAGATGCATTCAAAGAGTCAATGTCTCCCTTCATTGGGATAGAGGCAGTAAAATCACAAGCTTCTCTTACCAAACGGCTGACACCTTCGCCTTCGTTGCCCACGATCATTCCAATGGGACCGGTCAGATTCAGCTGATACATCGGTTCTCCGCCCATATCTGCACATACGAACCAGATTCCTTTTTCCTTCAGTTCTTCAATGGTACGGACCAGATTTGTAACTTTTGCTACCGGAGTATAATGAAGCGCACCTGCTGAAGTCTTGGCAACGGTCGCCGTCAGACCTACGGAACGTCTCTTTGGTATGATCACACCATGCGCACCTGCCAGATTAGCAGTACGAATGATCGCCCCCAGATTGTGGGGATCTTCTACATTATCCAAAAGCACCAGGAAAGGCGGTTCTCCTTTTTCTTCTGCTTTTGCAAGAATTTCCTCTACTGTAGCATATTCATAGGCAGCCACCTGAGCGATAACTCCCTGGTGCGCCTTTGTCTCACTAAGCTGGTCAAGACGTTCCTTAGAAACATAATTAATGATCGTATCTTTTTTTCTTGCTTCTCTGGCAATGGTACGAACCGGACCATCCTGGCATCCATCCAGAATAAACAGTTTGTCCACACATTTGCCAGAACGAAATGCTTCGAGAACGGCGTTCCGTCCTTCTATCAGTTCACTCATAAATCTTCCTCTCTGATTCCCATGCGGATCAAAGTTATCATCCGCTCATATTCCTCTTTCAGATACAGATACCCCATCAGGGCCTCAAAGCCTGTTGCCCTGCGGTAATCCGCCATGGTGGCATGTTTTGCCATGGTAGGAGAATGTGCATTTCTTCCTCTTCGATATACGCTGAGTTCTTCTGGTGTCAGCTTTTCCTCAATTACTTCCATAATCCCCGACTGCGCAACAGCCTTCACCAGACTGCTGGCTTTTTTGTGCAGGCGGTTTACAGGACAATTTCCCTTTTTTACAAGAATTGTCCGGATGATCAGTTCATAAACGCCATCACCAATATAGGCCAGAGTCAGCGGAGAGTAGCTTCGGATGTCCTGATCTTCCAGATGAAAAAGCTCTTTCAGTTCCTTTAAACTCGTTTCCATTTTACTCCCTCACGGGTATCTTTTAATTCAATTCCCATTTCAAGAAGCTTGTCACGGATCTCATCTGCTTTTGCAAAATCTCTGGCTTTTCTGGCTGCCTGACGCTGCTCGATCAGTTCCTCGATATTGGAATCAAGAGCTTCCTCTTTTTTCAGAACAATCAGTCCTAAAACATCTGAAAGCTTTACAAGCAGATCAAGAAGATTTCCCGCAAATTCTCCACTGCTCAATTCGTCAACGTTTGTATTGGCAAATTTTACAAGCTCAAAAATTGCAGCCAGAGCATCTGCTGTATTAAAGTCATCATCCATCGCCGCCTCAAATTTTTCCCGGAAAGCATCGGCCTGCTGAAGAAGCAGTTTCTCTGCCTCAGTCATTGATTCCGTATTCGCTGCTTTACGGTCTTTTAATCGTGCTGCACCTTCTACGATACGTTCCAGTGAATTTTTTGCCGCCTCCATCAGATCCGCACTGAAATTCAACGGGCTTCTGTAATGAGCATTCAGCATAAAGAATCTTAACACCTGAAGATCATACTGCTGGCTGATCTCTCTGACTGTACGGAAATTACCAAGAGATTTGGACATCTTACGGTTATCAATATTCAGGAAACCGTTATGCATCCAGTATTTTGCAAATATTTTTCCATTGCAGCACTCACTCTGGGCAATCTCGTTTTCATGGTGCGGAAAGATCAGATCCTCTCCGCCGGCATGAATATCAATTTCTTCTCCAAGATATTTTTTGGCCATTACCGAGCATTCGATATGCCATCCCGGACGACCGTCACACCAAGGAGAAGTCCAGAAAGGCTCTCCTTCTTTTTTCGGTTTCCAGAGTACGAAATCCATTGGGTCTTCTTTCTGGTCTTCACCGGAAACCTGCAGTGCACGGAATCCGGACTGAAGATCATCCAGATTCTTGTGAGAAAGCTTTCCGTATTCTTTGAAATTTTTCACACGGAAATATACCGTTCCGTCTGCTGCCGGATATGCATATCCTTTGTCGATCAGCGTCTGGATCATATCGATCATGCCGTTGATCTCCTGTGTCGCCTGAGGATGGGTAGTTGCCGGCTTTACGTTCATTCCAGCCATATCTTTTTTGCACTCTTCAATATAGCGGTTTGAAATTTCATCTGCACTGACCCCTTCTTCCAGGGCTTTTTTAATGATCTTATCATCTACGTCGGTAAAGTTGGATACAAAATTAACCTCATATCCTTTATACTCCATATAGCGGCGGACTGTATCAAAAATGATCATCGGTCTGGCATTTCCAATATGGATCAGGTTATAAACCGTAGGACCGCATACATACATCCTTACCTTTCCCTCTTCCAGAGGCACGAATTCTTCTTTTGTCCGTGTCATGGTGTTAAACAGCTTCATAATCTATCTCCTCCGATTTCTATATTCTATCCGTTTCCGGATTTTTATTTTTCTTCCAAAAGGCATACTGCCTGAGAAGCAATTCCCTCGCCTCTTCCGGTAAAGCCCAGCCCCTCTTCTGTCGTTGCCTTTACATTTACTCTGGCTTCCGGAATTCTCATTGCCTCAGCCAGGTTTTTACGCATTTGTGGAATATGAGGAGCCATCTTTGGTTTCTGAGCAATAATCACAGCATCCACATTCCCAACTGAAAAACCATTTTTTTCAAGCAGATCCATAACATATTCCAGAAGCTTTAAACTGGAGATTCCCTTATATGCAGGATCCGTATCAGGAAAATGTTTTCCGATGTCTCCCAAAGCGGAAGCTCCCAAAAGGGCGTCCATTACTGCATGGATCAAAACATCTGCATCAGAATGTCCCAACAGACCTTTTTCCCACGGTATCTTCACACCGCCAAGGATCAGATCACGTCCCTCTGTCAGCTTATGTACATCATAACCCATTCCTACTCTCATGATCATTCTCCTTTCACATCCAGCATTTTACTTACTCTCAAAAGACTAAGTCTCCTTCTTACATAAGGAGCAAGTTTCAGGCTAAGCGGAACAATATCCTCTGTAAGTCCGATATCATATACGCTTCTCTTGCATCCTGCCGTTTCCATTTCGTGAAACAGACTCTCTTCCGAAGGCAGTTCATCGATCAGATCTGCAATTTTTTCCAAACTGTCTGCCAGACGGGAAGGATTCACTTTCAAAAGAGGTTCCGGAGCATTTTCTTTCCGGATATCTTCCAGAAGGCCTTTTGGCCCAAAATATGTTTCCAGAAGCTCTGTTTCTTCCTCATACGGTTTTACCCTGCATCTGTCCTCTCTTATTGCACAGGCAAGACGTTTATATTCTTTTAATACAAGCATAGTTCCTACGGAAACTTTTTCTCCATGAAGTGCATCCAGATGAGAATTGATCACTTCCATCTCCC
Source organism: Lachnospiraceae bacterium (assembly GCA_021771755.1). Taxonomy (GTDB): domain Bacteria; phylum Bacillota; class Clostridia; order Lachnospirales; family Lachnospiraceae; genus Blautia_A. The sequence goes on from JAETOL010000020.1 coordinate 7,389, forward strand.
ATAAATGGGAAAGATGATGCTCTGCACAGGATGCCGGACGGGAATTCCCGATCATCTGCATAGCCAGACCTGAAAGTATCAGTGCATACATCAGTTTCTCGCATTCCTCCGGTTCTCCGGCTGCAATTTCCTTCATGCTGGAAACTACGTTTTTTAAAGCCTTTTCTTCCAGTTCAATGATTTCACTGCAGATATATTCTCCCGTAAGAAGATTGGCGATCTTCCAGTCAGTCAGACAGATATATTTTCCCAAAAGATCGGAAACACCTGAGGCGGTCAGCCTTTTCGGTGCACGGGCAAAAATATCTGTATCTGCAAAAACAGCAATTGGAGCCACTGCCTCAACTGTTTTTTTCATCCCTTTCCAGGTCATTGCCGCAACGTTTGATACGAATCCGTCCACACTGGCTGCAGTCGGAACTGAAACAAAAGGAATCTTATACTGAAAGGCCAGATAACGACTGATATCATGAATCGTACCGCTTCCAACTGCAAGGATCAGATCTATATCTTCTTCCATATAGTTTTCCACGATTTCTACCGCATGCTCGTCTGCATGGAGTTCCTCTGCATCCAGAGTCAGAACCTGACATCTGTCATAAATGTCCTCCATGAGTTCTTCTGTTGCCTCCATTGTATTTGTGTCACAGATCAGAAGCGGTGAAATGTATTTTTTTAGAAAACCATCGGACATAGCCTCCTCAAGTTTCCCCACAGCACCTGATTCTATAAGAATTTCCTCTACTTCTATATGATGTTCCTTCCCGCACCTGCACGGTCGGCCAAAGTCATCCGTATCGACTCGCATGTATTTTTTCCCTCCTGATTTCAAATATTACTATAAAGTGATATTATACATGATTTCCATGCAAAAAGAAACCCCCAGATAGCTTTCTCTCTGAAGGTTTCTCCTGTTTCTCACATTTTTAATTATTATTTCTCAATCGCTGCGATCATTTCCACTTCACAAAGAACATTTTTCGGAAGTGTTTTTACTGCTACGCAGGATCGTGCAGGTTTATTCACAAAATATTTTGCATAAATTTCATTAAATGCTGCAAAATCTGCCATATCAGCAAGAAAACATGTTGTTTTTACTGCATTTGCAAGGCTTGTTCCTGCTTCCTCTGCAACGGCTACAAGGTTTTTCATCACCTGCTCTGCCTGTGCTTCGATTGTCTCTCCTGCAATCTCTCCTGTAGCAGGATCCACCGGGATCTGTCCTGATGTAAATAATACATCATTTAAAATAATCGCCTGTGAATATGGTCCGATTGCTGCCGGAGCGTTGTCTGTATGTACTACTTTCATTTTCAATTTCTCCCTTCTGATTTTTATTCTGATTTCATTTTATATCAAAAAATAGTAAGGGTCAAGCAATAATTTTGTATTTTGTACAATTAAAAATTCAGATAATTATATACGACCCCGGATATGCTTCGTATATTCTCAATCGCCGTCTCCGCACTTTTAAATCCTTCAGACATCACACAAAGAATATACGTTGTCTTTGGTCCATAGACAATCGCCATATCATGCTGATCTTCTTCGGTTTCTCCCGTTTTATTGGCAATCGGAATATCCTCACTGATCCCTGTCGGTATCTTGGCTGTATTCTTCTGATTCATCATAAGCTCCAGCATTTTTTCGGAGGCTTCCTTACTGACGCACTCTCCTTTAAAAATACGTTCCAGAAGCAGCCCGCAATCACTTACGGTCGTTGTATTATGTTCTCCCATATTGATTTTTGGAGAAGCAGATGGATGGAGCGTGCTTTGATATACGGTATCTGCATACCCCTCTTCCTGTATGAAATCATTTACTCTGGCCGCCCCGTCCAGGAAATCGTTTTTTTCTGACTGAAGCCTTCCCAGTTCATTGCAGGATTCGTTATCGCTGACAGTGATCATATTCCACAAAAGATCATAAACTTTCGTCTGTACTGCAGCATCATCGGCTTCTTTCTTCATGAGAGCAGCCTCGTGTTTCAGTACCTGATCCATATTTTCATAAGTGGCCGCCATTACAAATGCCTTAATCAGGCTGGCCGGATACATGACCTGGTCATTCAGAATGATTTCTTCTTCTGTGTTCAGGTTTTTCACATAAACACTCCAGGTACCTTCATACCCTGAAATCATAGCTTCCAACTGAGGCTCCAGTGTTTCCATCCCCAGATTCTCCATATCCGCAACCTTCCCTGTTTCATCTACAGGAAATCCTTCCGGTGTTACACCAGCTTCCTGTACCAAAACTCCATTGCTTCCGCCGAAATAATAGGTCCCGGAAAACATTTGTCCATTAGATGCCATTTCCAGTGTATGAAGCCCTGGTTCCGTCACCATGCGCCCATCTTCGTTAAAATAATAATAGCCCTCGTATACGGTCTTGTCTATTGCGAGTCCTGAAATATAACGAACCTGCGGTGCTGCGGAAAGCTTTCCAAGGTTGTTTGCCATATAGAGGCCGTCAAATACTTTGTCCACATCTCCTGCCTCACAGGAAGTTTCTTTAATAGAAACTATATGGGGAGAGCCTGCCATAAAACGCCCGCCTTCATCATGATAATAAAACCCATGGAACACCGTACCGTCAATTTCCATATGGTCAAAATAATGAACACAGGCTTCTGTATGCTTTGTGCCGTCTTCTTTCAGGCAATAAAAGCTGTCACTTTTTAAAAGATATTTACCGGATCCGTCTTTTATAGGACGAATCTGTGCCTCTTCCACATGAGAAAACAAATTTTCTCCATCTGCTGCCTGTACGGATAACGGGACTGTCCACAAAGACAAAACTCCCAGAAGCATTCCCAGACGGATACGCATTCCAGCTTTCATAAATTTCTCCTTTATCTCAGCCAGTGTCTTTGTCCCTGTCAGGACCTGACAGCTGAATTTTCTCTATCTGAAACTTTACTACAGTATACCTGAATTTTCCCGGATGTCAAGAAATCCCCTCAGGGAATCCATTCCAGAACTGTTTCAGGTGATGATCTACATTTCCCAGTCTGCATACGGCTGCGTCCTCCCATTCTGCCGGAAAAAGCATCCGATAATCCGGATTCAAAAACCTCTCATCCATAAGGAGGATAGTTCCAACATCCTCCTTGGTCCGAATCACTCTTCCTGCAGCCTGAAGCACTTTATTCATTCCTGGATAACGATATGCATGATCAAATCCACATTCACCTTTTTTGTCATAATGTTGTTTCAAAAGTTCTCTCTCCAGGTTTACCTGCGGAAGTCCTGTTCCCACAACTGCCGCTCCGATCAGCCGGTCTCCCATAAGATCTATTCCTTCTGAAAATATTCCGCCCATAATACAAAACCCTAACAGAGTTTCTTTTTTCTGTTCCTGAAATTCTTCCAGAAATTCTTCCCTTTCTCTTTCGTTCATAGAAGCTGTCTGACAGATACAACGGATCCAATCGACCGCAAATTCCTCTTCATATACCTGATAAACATCTTCCATCAACCGGTACGAAGGAAAAAACACCATATAATTTCCTTTTTTCTGCCATGCCATTCTGGCTATATATTCCGCAATTTTCCGATACTCCTCATAACCTCTTCTGGTGTACCGGCTGCTTACATCCGCGCATATAAGGATGCAGCGATTTTTCTGTTCAAAAGGCGAACGGACATAAATACCATAATCATCCTCTCTGGTACTGAGAAGACTTCTGTAATATTTCATGGGAATTAGTGTTGCGGAAAAAAACACAGCGCTGCTGCCTTTATTCAGGCATTCCTGAAGATTTGCTGCGGGATTTACACAATAAAGGCGAATTCTGAATTTTCCATCCTCTCCCTCCGATGCATAAATCACGTAGTTTTCATCCAGCAGCTCTGAAATATTCAGAAAATCCCGGATATCAAAATAGAGTTCCAGGATGCCGTCCACGATTTCCTGCGAAGGAGATTCTTCTAACAGCCGGTCCATCTCTCCCTGTACCTGCAAAAGAACCAATGGAAGGGTTCCTGTATTTTCCATCACAAGACAGGGATTGCTTTCTTTTTTCAGTTCCAGCAGCTGTTTCGCAGTTCTTCCCAAAGCCCGGTAAAGCTTGGGACTGCAGTCCTTCACCAGCCTGCGAACCTCCATAATGTCCTCCCTTGCCAGTGAAGCGCTGTACATTTCTCTCCCTCGTTCAACCAGGTTATGAGCTTCATCGATCAAAAAAATATATTCGCCTGAAACATTTTCTCCAAAAAACCGTTTTAGATGGACATTTGGATCAAATACATAATTATAATCGCAGATCACCCCATCTACCCATAGGGAAAGATCCAGGCACATTTCGAATGGACAGACTTTAAATTTTTCTGCCTGAGCCAGGATTTTGTCTCTGGAAAAAGACTGTTCTGATGTCCATAGATCATAAACTGCTTCGTTGACTCTGTCAAAATGCCCTTTTGCATAAGGACACTTTTCCGGCATACATTCCGGTTTCTCACAGCAGCACAGTTTCTCCTTTGCAGTAATCGTCACCGTCTGAAAAAGCAATCCTCGCTGTCTCAGAATTTCAAACGCATCCTGAGCAACAGTTCTTGTAATTGTCTTGGCGGTAAGATAAAAAATCATCTCCCCCTTTCCCTCTCCCACTGCGCGTACAGCCGGAAACAGAGAAGACATTGTTTTTCCTACGCCAGTCGGTGCCTGCACAAAAATCTGCTTTTTGTTGGAAACTGCATGATAAACACCGGTTACCATCTCTCTCTGCCCTTTTCTGTAGGGAAATGGAAATTCCAGATTTCTCATAGAGGCATCCCGCTTTTCCTTCCACGACAAGCGAAAAGAGACCCACTTATGATATTGATCCATAAGATCCCGATACCATTTCTCCAGATATTCTCTGGTCAAAGTTTCTCGAAATCGTCGTATTTCTTCCGTATCCAGATTCGCATATGTTAATTGTATACCGATTTCTTTCTGATCTTCCTGAACAGCCGTGATCCAGGCATAGCACATAGCCTGCGCCCTGTGTACCGGCACTGCAGACTCCAGGCTTTCTACATTCCTGTAAATCCCCTTAATCTCATCAATACAGATTTTTTCATTTTCTGTAAAAATACCATCCGCCCTGCCCTCTACACGCAGGATCAGATCTTCATATTCCATATCATATTTCAGGGATACTTCTGCCCGGTAATTGCTTCCCATCTGTTTCTGGATCTTTCTGTGGAGGCGGCTGCCTTTCTGCATAGCCTCCTTATCCTGTACCCCTCTTTTACTGTCCAGATCACCGCTCCGTAAAATAAATTCTACAAGGTTACGGACAGAAATACGGATCACCGTTTTTTCCATTTTTCTGCTCCTGATAAATTTTTCAATAAAGAAAGCTGCTGTAATTCATGCAGCAGCTTTCTTTATCTGTTTATGCAACAGCAAACTTCTTTATAACTTTAGTGAAATGAGGATTTTCTCCATAGCATCTGACCGTCAGCTGTCTTGTCAGATCCATACTGAGAATACCCAGCAGGGATTTTGCATCAATGATAATCCTGTTATAAAAAATATCAATATCAAAATCACATTTGCTTGCTGCATTCACAAATTCCTTTACGTCTTCTGTTGCATTTAGCATAATCTGATGTTCGTTCATTTGACTTCCCTCCTGTTCATTTCTTTTCAGGCGTATTTTGGCACTACAGAAGGATTTTGTCAACAGACTTAAACTTTTTTTCACATTTTTCGACTTATTATACAATTTTTTATTTCTGTTTGCAACTTTTCCAGTCACTTTTTCATCATATAAAAAAGGAATCTGTCCGCATAGGAGGATAGGCAAAAACATTTTTCTTCTCATATCAGATTTCTGACCATCAGACTGCAAACTCTATTTCTATCATTATCTGCCATTCTGATAAAATTCAAGCATATTGGACCGAAATTTCAAAGGCACAAACTGTTTTTGAAGATCCAGATCTGTTCTTTCTTTTATTGTAATATGCGTACAGAAGGATTTCCATAAAGCTTCATATTCATCATAATCTCCCGGAAATTCTCCAGACATCTTGTTTAAAGTCACCTGCACATAAACCGAGCATTCCTTTCCTTTTTCATGTACAAGTACTTTCTTCCTTTTTTCATCGTAGATCATCCAGTTTTCATTTGGAAAACGATTGGAAAAATGAGGTCCCAAAAGTTCCAGAATATCATTTTCCGGATGAATAGAAGAAATCAGGCTCCCTCCTTCCAGTTCTCGAAAGCGTACAAAACCATAAAATCTGTGAATCTCATGCCACACTTTAATCCTCAGCGACGACACCAGACTTACCGCCGGGTCCGCCAATGCCTCCAGAACATGCCGGTCACAGGCACCGCCCCCTAAAGCTTTTCTCAGTAGATAAAACACCGCCGTTCCTTTATCGGGATGAGTCGATACTACCGCATAGCAAACAGCCTCATATATCTGTTCTCCCAGCTTATGACGCACTGATCTTGCCACCTTCATAGCCTTTTCACAATCAGAAATAATATCTACTCTATCCGCAAACAGTTCCGGATATTCCGGTTCTTCCACAGCGATTCCCACTCGAATTCCTTTATTTCCCCAATGCCATCCATCATAAACTGCCGTGAATATCCCCTCCATTGAGTTCTCACACACAAGAATTTTCTTTTCATATTCCACCTGACGATTCCCCTTTCCATTCCGCTGCCTTCTCATCATCAAAGAGTGAAAGCTGCCTGTAAGTAATTTCAGAAGAAGAAAACGGAGTCTTTCCCGGTTCCAGGATATTCCTTACAATATAATCTTCCTCAAGCTTTACCGGATACATCTGCCTTCCATTACAAGTAATAAAGTAAACCGCACGTTTCAACACCACACCGATCTTTTTGAGATCAGAAAAATCCAGAGAGTGATATCGTCTGGCTCCAATGATCCTTTTTGCAGACTTTTCTCCGATTCCCGGCACCCGTAGAAGCATCCTGTAATCTGCCTGGTTGATCTCCACTGGAAAATACTGCAAATGGCTTATCGCCCAGTCACATTTCGGGTCCAGAAACAGATTAAAATTCGGATGATTCTCTGACAAAAGTTCTTCTGCCCGAAATCCATAAAACCGAAGCAGCCAGTCTGCCTGATACAATCTGTGTTCTCTAAGAAGCGGCGGCCCCTGAGGAAGCGCAGGAAGATCTTTATCTTCATTCACAGATACAAAAGCAGAGTAGAAAACCCGTTTCAGTGCAAACTGTTTATACAATGCTTCTGCTACGGATACAATTTGGAAATCACTTTCTCCAACCGCCCCAATGATCATCTGCGTACTCTGCCCTGCCGGTACAAATTCCGGAGCATGTCGGTAAACCATTAATTCCTGTTTATTCTCCTGACAGCCTGTCTGTATCTGTTTCATCGGTCTCAATATGGTCTGCCGGCTTTTGTGGGGTGCAAGTTTCTTCAATCCTTCTGCCGTAGGAAGCTCCAGATTCACACTCATACGATCTGCCAGATATCCTGCTTTGCGAATGAGTTCCGGAGAGGCTCCCGGAATTGCCTTAAGATGAATATAACCCTGAAAATGATACTGCTTCCTTAAAATTTCTGCTGACCGGATCAGTTCTTCCATTGTCGCATCCGGAGATTCCTTCACTCCCGAACTGAGGAACAAACCTTCTATATAATTTCTCCGGTAAAATTCTATCGTAAGGCGACTGATTTCTTCCGGGGTAAAGCTTGCCCGTACTACATCATTAGATGCACGGTTCACACAATATTTACAGTCAAATACACATTCATTCGTATATAGTACTTTTAATAGACTAATGCATCGTCCATCTCCTGAAAAACTATGACAGATTCCTGCTGCAATACTGTTTCCGATACCGGAACCATCGCCTTTTCTATCTGTGCCGCTGGAAGTGCAGGCTACATCATATTTCGCCGCATCTGCCAGAATTTCCAATTTTTCCATGATGCTCATGGATTCCTTACATATCACACTGCCCGCCTCCCAAACGTTTGTTTGTATTTATTTTATACCAAACAAACGTTCTTGTCAAGAATTAAGTAGATTAAAACAGATAAAAAAAGCAGAAGGATCACTCCCCTCCGGGAGTTTTCCCTCTGCAGAAAAACTATCTTTTATATTAAATCTGTGTCATTACAAAGATATCATAAATTGCCTTTACCGCCGTCTCGAAATCACGATTTTCAACTCCAATGATAATATTCAGCTCACTGGAGCCCTGATCGATCATCTTTACATTCACATGGGCATGGGCAAGCGCTGCAAATACACGACCTGCCGTTCCTCTCTGTGACTTCATGCCTCTTCCTACTACTGCGATCAGCGCAAGATCTGATTCCATCTCTACAAAATCCGGCTGGACTGCTCTGTGGATGCCGGCGATCACCTGTTGTTCTTTTTCTTCAAATTCATCCTGATGGACATATACCGTCATTGTATCGATTCCGGAAGGAACATGCTCAAAGCTGATTCCCTGATCCTCAAATACCTGAAGAACCTTTCTTCCAAAACCAACCTCGCTGTTCATCATGGATTTTTCGATATTGATAGAACAGAAGCCTTTCTTTCCTGCAATTCCCGTAATCACATATCTTGGTTTGCGACAGGTACTTTCCACAATAAAGGTTCCTTTGTCTTCCGGGCGATTGGTATTTCTGATATTAATGGGAATTCCCTCTTTTCTTACTGGGAAGATCGCTTCCTCATGAAGAACGGTTGCTCCCATATAGGACAGCTCCCGAAGCTCTCTGTAGGTAATGGTTTCGATCACTGCGGGATTTTCCACAATCCGGGGATCGGTTACAAGGAATCCGGATACGTCTGTCCAGTTTTCATAAATATCTGCCTGAACCGCTTTTGCAACCAGGGAACCGGTCACATCCGATCCGCCTCTGGAAAAGGTTTTTACGGTTCCGTCCTCCATCGCTCCATAAAATCCCGGTATGACTGCATTGGCACATTTTCCAAGACGTTTGCCTAAAAGCTTATCTGTTTTTTCCGGATCAAACACTCCGTTTTTGTCAAAGCGGATCACAGAAGCTGCATCTACAAATTCATAGCCCAGATAAGCAGCCATGATCTTTCCATTCAGAAACTCACCTCTGGAAGCTGCATATTCCGTTCCTGCCTGAGCCTGAAAGTCTTTTTCAATCTGAGCAAACTCCTCTTCCAGAGAAAGCTCCAGCTTCAGTCCCCGGATGATCTCGTAGTATCTTTCTTTGATTTCCTTAAAAATGCCGCTGAATTCTTTTCCCCGGACAGCCTTGTCATAGCAGGCATAAAGAAGATCTGTAACTTTTGTATCGCCAGAAAATCTTTTTCCCGGTGCAGACGGCACCACATAACGTCTGCTCTCTTCACTGCGGATGATCTCGCCCACCTTACAGAACTGTTCTGCATTGGCCAGAGAACTGCCTCCAAATTTTACCACTTTTTTCATGATCATTTCCTCCTCGTCCCTTTTCAGCGTTAACATAGCAAAGTATGTTTCTTATTTTATTGAAAAAAGAAGGATTTTGCAAGTATTTCTTTTATTTTCGTCAAATTTCTTCAACCGGACCGGATTTTGATCCGGCTCTTTTATAATCTGAAACTCCACATACGGTAAGTACCCGGTCTTTTACCGAAAATTTTATATTTTGCCTTCCATAAGCAAGTCCGTAAATTCTTTCCGGATCTTCCTGATATCCCGGCCGGGGATCGTTTTCCAAAACCTCGATCAGTGCTTTTCTTTTTTTCTCAGGGATTTCTTTTAAATATTCTTCCGGGATCTCCACCTTCAGCCGGCGGTCTTCAATGCGGTCTGTAAATCCTCCTGATGCCTGAGGATGCCCGTCCACATAAGGAAGATATGGCTTAATGTCAAAGATAGGAGTTCCATCCATAAGATCAGCACCGGAAACATGAAGTATCGGCCCTGATTCCGGATGAAATTCCACTCTTTCCAGTCGCACAGAAGACAGTCCCAGACTGTTAGGACGAAAAGGGGACCGGGTGGCAAAAACTCCCTTTCTTATATTGCCGCCCAGTCGCGGAGGTCTTACCGTCGGAGACCATTTTTTCCCCACTGCCTCGGAGAACTGCCAGATCAGCCATATATAATCGTATTCCTCTATTCCCCGAAACGCCTCTGCCACACGAAATTCCGGTTCAAAAATAATCCGGGCCTTCTGTTCTTTCAGCCAGTTACTCTGATGAGGTATCCCAAATTTTTCCGGAAAATCATTATGTATTTTTGCAATCACCTGAAGCACGGGAGCTTCATACCCCTGATTCATTTTCATGTTCCTCCAAAATCGTTTTTACCGTTCCACAGTCTCCACCGGTGTATCATCTTTTTTGTCAAGGTCATTGATATATTTCTTCGTCTCATTTACGATCACATTTGACAATAGCAGGACTGCGATCAGATTGGGGATCGCCATCAGGGCATTCAGAATATCTGCAATGGTCCACACCAGATTCAGAGAGACTACCGGAGCTATCGCTGCAACCAGAATATACAGAACTCTGTACGGAATCAGCCCTGCCCTGCCTGCGAAATATTCTACGCAGCGTTCTCCATAGTAAGCCCAGCCCAGTACTGTAGAATAGGCGAAGGAAATAATCCCCACAACCAGGATCACCGGCCCCAATACCGGAATCTGCTGAAATGCAAGTGTGGTGAGGATTCCTCCATCCGTGATATTTCCCATATCAATAGATGGATTTTTCATAATGCTGGTTACCAGCACAAGACCTGTCATCAGGCAGACAACTACCGTATCCCAGAAGGTTCCGGTACTGGATACCAGTGCCTGACGAACTGGATTTCTGGTCTGTGCAGCAGCTGCTGCAATGGGAGCTGAACCAAGACCCGACTCATTGGAAAAAAGTCCCCTGGCAATTCCAAACTGCATTGCCATCATGATCCCCCGTCCTACCAGACCGCCGGCAGCCGCCCCCGGAGTAAACGCAAACCTGCAGATTGTACCCGCAGCCGGAATGATAAAATCATAGTTCAGTACAAGAATAATGATGCAGCCGATCACATAAAAAGCTGCCATAAAAGGAACCAGCTTCTCACATACGTTTGCAATAGACCGAATACCGCCAAAAATAACAAGAGCTGTCAGAACTGCGACCACAATGCCTACCAGAGCAGGTGCAATGTGCAGATTTTCTTCGCAGACTGTGGCAATGGCATTTACCTGAGTGGCACATCCGATTCCAAAAGATGCAAAACCTGCCAGAAACGCAAACACCATGCCCAGCCATCTCATATGCAGACCGCGTTCCAGAGCATACATGGCACCGCCCTGCATTCGTCCGTCTTTTGTTTTAACACGGTATTTTACTGCGATCAGTGATTCGCTGTATTTCGTAGCGATCCCGAATACGCCTGTGATCCAGCACCAGAATACAGCTCCCGGCCCGCCAAGAGCGATTGCAGTGCCCACGCCAATGATATTTCCTGTTCCGATCGTGGACGCCAGAGCTGTCGTCAGCGCGCCAAACTGGCTTACCTCGCCTTCTGCATCCGGATCTTTTGCCACAGACAGCTTAATGGCTGTGCCGATCTTTCTTTGAATAAATCCGGTACGAAACGTCATAAAAATATGCGTTCCCAAAAGGAGAAGGATCATCCACCATCCCCATACCATCTTATCAATCTGGTTGATTGCATTTACGATCGTATCAAACATAACATTCCTCCCATTCCTGAACGAAAGCCTCTTTATCCGGAGGTCTCCTTCAGCCACTCTTTCATCCTTCTGATATCCTTCTCTGCATCTTTTCGGCCTATCTCATATACCCGTTGTATCTCGTCCAGATCACTTTCCATTCTTCCAATGGTCAGTTTTTCACTGGGACGGATCACAAAAAGTTCTCCCTTCTCTTCCATATTATGAATGTCTTCTATGGTTTTATTATATACCTCATGTCTTGTTTTAAGCGCATCCACAAACTTCGGATATCTGTGATAATAGATTTCTGCAAGCTTTACCGTTTCCGGTTTTTTTATAAATCCCTCTTCCCGGGTAAGCACTACTACATTTTTCTCATACCCCATCTTTTGAAACTGATGAACCGGAATACTGTCTGCACATCCGCCATCCAGAAGCTTTTTCCCCTGCCAGGAAACAATATGGGAGACATATGGCATAGATGCCGATGCCCGCATGACATCTACCTGATTGAGCATATCTGTGATTTTTATATACTCTGCTTTTCCTGTCTCCAAATTGGTACAGACCGCATAAAAATCCGTATCCGATTTCACAAATGCCTCATAATCATAGGGATCCAGCCGTTCCGGGATTTCATGATAACAAAAATCCCTGCCTACCACCTCTCCGGTATGAAGAAGGTTCCAGAAACTCATAAAATGCTTATCGTTTCTGTAGTTTCTGTAATATCGGATACTTCTGCCCTTCTGTTCCGAAACGAAGGAGCAGCCATGGAGTGCACCTGCAGAGACTCCGATCACACCGTCAAAATGTACCTGATGATCCATAAATACATCCAGAACACCTGCCGTATAGATGCCTCGCATTGCTCCGCCTTCCAAAATCAGTCCTGTTTTCATGAATGTCTCACCTTTCCTTCTTCCAGCATCCTCTGATTCTTCCCCAGGCTTCTCTGTAACTGATATGATTTTTTTCTGCAAAAGCCGCCACACTTTCATATTCCGGATAGCAGCGTATCTGCCCATTTGGAAGTGTGCACAGTTTTGTTTTTACCGAAAATCCATCCATACAGAATTCCTGAATTTCTCTTTTCAATATGGTCCGCTCCATGCAGCTTTTTCTGATCCCGATGGTTGTTGTCTCTTCAAAAAGAACATCCTCCAGGAAAGGAACCCTGTCTTCTGTACAGATTACAGAAACCTCATAAGCCGGACGGTTTTTTTTCATATATACCGGTGTATAATAGACATCTCTGGCTCCTGCCTCAAACAGCTGACGCATCACGTTCCCCAGTTCTTCTCCGGTACAGTCATCCACATTGGTTTCCAGCTTCCAGATCACATCCTGATCTCTGATTCTGTCCTTTTTTTCTGTTTTTTTCTCCCGGATCAGCATGGCTCTGAGAATTCCCGGACAGGTATACTGTCTCTTTCCTGCACCAATACCGGTTTTTTCTATTATAAATTCGTCCGGAAGATGATCGGACGTCCGTATAGCAGCTGCGACAGCGGCTCCTGTCGGTGTGACCAGTTCGCCCTCCACCTCCGTGATCTGAAGAAAGAGACCGTTCTGCTCCACAATATTAACGACTGCAGGAACCGGCACCGGAAGCACACCATGCTGACAGCGTACAGTTCCTCTTCCCTCGCACAGCTTCGGAACGATCACCTCTGTAATATCCAGATCATCCAGACAGACAGCAGCGGACACAATATCCACGATAGAATCTATAGCTCCTACTTCATGAAAATGCACCTGTTCTCTTGGTACTCCGTGAGCCTTTGCCTCTGCATCAGCCAGAATCTCAAAAACAGAAACTGCAGTTTTTTTTGCCCGATCTGTTATTTTTGATTCCATGATAATCTTTCGGATTTCCAGAATTCCCCTGTGTTCATGAGAATGTCCATGGACTGCGTCCTTATTGTGATGATGCTCCTGTCCGGAAACATCCCCTTTCCCATGAAGATACTCCATATCATGGTCGTGATTTTCATGTTCCTTATCCAGGATCACATGAAAGTCACAGGCATCCAGACCTGATTTTTTTACTCTTGTGATTTCTGTCCGAAATCCCTGCACCGAAAGACCGGACAATGCCTGCTCAAGTTTTTTCCGGTCAGCTCCAAGATCCAGAAGAGCTGCCACTGTCATATCTCCGCTGATTCCGGAGAAACACTCCAAATATAATGTTCTTCCCATAAATTACTCCTGCTTTGCTTCTTTTCCTCTGATTCCCAGCCGATTGATCTGTGTTGCAATATATCCTGCTCCGTAGCCATTATCGATGTTTACTACCGCAATTCCGTTTGCGCAGGAATTGATCATGGTCAAAAGTGCCGAAAGGCCGTTCATACTCGCCCCATATCCTACTGATGTAGGCACAGCGATCACCGGTTTATCCACCAGTCCGCCAAGAACACTTGCAAGCGCCCCCTCCATTCCTGCCACTGCGATCACACAATTGGCTTCCTGAATCACCTCCAGTCTGGAAAACAGCCTGTGTATCCCGCTGACTCCCACATCATAAATACGCTCCACAGAGGAGCCAAAAAATTCTGCGGTCTGGGCAGCCTCTTCTGCCACCGGAATATCTGCGGTTCCAGCTGTACAGACGGCAATTTTTCCCACTCTCTCTTTTTTATTTTTCTCAATCTTAATGATATGTGAGATTTCATCATATTCCACCTGGGGAAACATTTCCCGTATCAGCTGGTACTGGTGATTTGAAGCTCGGGTTCCAAGTACTTCTCCGTTTTCCTCGTATAATTTTTTGAATATTTCCCTGAAATGAGCGTCTGCCTTACCGCTGCAGAAGATTACTTCCGGAAAACCGTTTCGTATCTCTCTGTAAGAATCCAGTTTCGCATAGTCCATTTCTTCAAAAGGCTTTTTCCTGAAGTAACGTTCCGCCTCTTCTAATGTAATCTCATTTTGCTTAAATTTAGTGAGAATTTCTCTTGCTTCCATTTTCTATGTCACCTCATATAAAAAAAGGAAGGGCCTGCCGGCATGCAGACCGCATACTTCCGGCATACTCCCTTCCTGTTCACTCTGTTTTTGAGTAACCTAGACTTTACTCCGGTATAGTACTATAGAAACAACTATAGCATATTTTCTGTAAAAATAAAATATCCTTTTAATAATTATAAGCCTTAAATCCAAGATCCTTTAAAGAAAGGTTCAATTTTGTCTTTAAAAACTCATTGTACATTTTAAGCGTTTCATGAAGCTGTATATTCGCAGCTTCTTTCAAATCATCCTCCACGATTTTTTTGTCAGAATATCTGAAAGTGAGCCGTCCTCTTCCTGTATAGCGGGAAGCATACATAGCAGCGTATGCATCCAGATAACCTTCGTCTACCGCGATCACCCACTGAATATTGACTCTGTCACTTTTGGTACAGTTCATCAGAACATCCAGACCGGAAGCAGCTTCGTCCGTAAAAATAACACTGCCGAAATCCAGAAGTTTTTCTTTTGGAACATACTGCATAACAAGACCGCTTCCAGTATCGTCCAGTATCTTCAGAACACTGTTTCCATGAGAATCTTTCTTTCCGTTCTTTTCTATATATTGGATCACCTTTGAATAACTCAGCGCCATTCTGTCCGGTCTATTTTTTACCACTACGTCACAGGTAAACTTCCGTCCACCAAGCTCACCGGTGATCCGTGCTTTACCCGGACGCTTCGCCAGCACACGGCCATTTCGGTATACGCCTGCAATGCTGTAATTATTTGTAGACCATACCGGTTTCAGATTTGTACCAAGAATCTTTAAATCATATGTGGTACCTGTATAAATTGTTTTGCGATAATTATTGATCTTCAGGTAGTTCAGTCCGGCAATCGTCTTAACACCTCGGATCACATACTTACTCCAGTAGATTTTTCCTCCTGCCCTTTTATAAGCACGAACGGTATAGGTATATTCATTTCCGGAAGAAATCTGCGTATCCGTATAAGAGGTATAACGACTGGATACATTACGGATCACCTGCCATTTACTTCCATTTGTCCTTCGATAGATTCGATACCCGTTTACTCCTTTTACCGGTTTCCACTTTACTGTAATCTTCGTCTTTCCATATGGAACAGCCGAAACCAGCTGCGGTGTGGCAACCGTCGGTGCCGCCTGTACCTCTGCTGCCGGAAATTCCGGAATTACTGCCGGAACCGCCAAAGCAAACATCAGGCCTGCCAGGATACAGCAAAATAATTTCTTTACTTTTTTCATAATTCATCCCCCATTTTTCTGTTAAAACCATAAAGCATTTCTATATTTTTACTATAGCACGTTTTTCTGGATATTTCCACCTCATTTGACACTTTAGTTTTGTAAATCATAAAACTCATTATTGTTCCCTCTGTTCAAAACAGCAGATGTATCAGACAGCCCATCAGCCAGATGAGCTTCCGGCAAAATCTTTTCGATATTTTACATATACTATAACCTTACACATTATGCAATGTAGAGAAAAACTTTATTTCATATCGTTATTTCTTGTAGATTCTGTTATACTGTATGTAATATAGCGAAAATCAAGTTTCTGCTATATCAGCAAATTTATACGGGAGGTTTTCTTATGATCCACACATTAGAAAATAAAGAGCTCCGCATCCGGATCAACGATCTGGGTGCAGAATTATCTGAGATTTATGACAAAACAAATGACCGTCAGGTTCTCTGGGATGCAGATCCTGCCTACTGGAAGCGCCACGCGCCCATTCTTTTTCCAAATGTAGGCCGCTGTCATGCAAACCAGTATCTGATCAACGGCAAAGTCTATTCCGTGGGACAGCATGGTTTTGCCCGTGACACGGAATTTTTGTGTGCAGAAAGCTCCGATACAAAGATCACTCATGTTCTGGAAGCTTCCGAAAAGACCAGAAAAGTCTATCCTTTCCTCTTCCGTCTCTCCATTACCCATGAACTTTGCGGACGTGATCTCAGAGTTTCCTGGAAAGTAGAAAATCTGGACAGTGAACCTATTTATTTCACCATCGGAGGCCATCCTGCATTCCGTGTTCCGGTTCTTCCGGATACAGCACAGGAGCAGTATTTCCTTACCTTTGACGGCCAGAAGGAACTGACTTTAAGTGT
Source organism: Lachnospiraceae bacterium (assembly GCA_021771755.1). Lineage (GTDB taxonomy): Bacteria > Bacillota > Clostridia > Lachnospirales > Lachnospiraceae > Blautia_A. The sequence goes on from JAETOL010000020.1 coordinate 24,143, forward strand.
GCTTGATCTTTCCACTGGAACGGTAATTCCGGAAAAAACAGACACTCTGACTCTGAAAGACGGAGCCTGCCATATCACTCCTGATCTTTTTGACAATGACACACTGATCTTTGATAACGGCCAGGTTGAAAAAGCAGGAATTTCTTTCCCTGACGGTACCCCTTATGTGGAAGTGACCTGCGAAGGTTTTTCCAATTTCGGTATCTGGAGAGCTCCCGGAGCGCCTTTTGTCTGCCTGGAGCCCTGGATGGGACGCTGCGATAACTCCGGTTTCTCAGAGGAACTGTCACAGAAGCCTGGAATCAATGGGGTTGCAGCAGGAGAAGAGTTTTTCCGCTCCTATACAATTTCTGTCAGATAAACAACGATAATAAAGAGGGCGGTCACAAGGGCCGCCCTCCTCAAATCTGAATCTTATTCATTCTGCCCAGTGCACAACTGCATTCCTCAGGAACCGTGCGCATCCGGATACACTTCTGTCATAATATCCTGTGAATCGTTCATCTGCCACATACAGCTCTGCGATTCCTTTATGTTTCCCGGCATCGTAGCTGTTTCCGGTCATGGTAAGCCATCTTTTGTGAAGCGCTGTGATTTCTCTTCCGACCTCCTCTTTCGGGTCAGCCTGACCGGTCACAGCGGTTTCCAGAAGTCCCTGGATTCTCTGTCCCAGCTCCATCCATTCCTGATACTGTTCCTTTGTCAGGTTCATGACAGTTTCCTGCATCTTGTCTACCTGCGCATCGCCGTATTTTTCCCGGGCCTCTTTTCCATAATTTTTTTCATGCTCCTCTACTGCATGCTTCTTAAATGCCTCAAATTTTTCCTGGTCGTTCATGATCTCATTCCTTTCTTCTGCTCTGATCGTAATCTTCAGTGAGTGGATCAGACCCTCCAGCCTCTGCCTTTCTGCCTCCAGAGCGGTCAGGTGGCCTTTCAGCGCAGCCAGACGGTCAAAGGCGGGATTGTCCAGACATTCCCGGATCCGGGCAAGCTCCACCCCCAGCGCCCGATAATAAAGAATGTCCTGCAGACGGTCTACCTCATGCTCTCCATAGTAGCGGTATCCGCTCTCCGCCACTCTGGAAGGCTTCAGCAGGCCAATCTGATCGTACCATCTCAGAGTGCGGGTGGTCACTCCGGACAGCTTTGATAACTCCTGGATCGAATATTCCATTTTTTACTCCTGTCTGCCTTTTCAGGCGAATCTTTTCAGGATCTCCCGTCCTTATTAAGAGCATAGCAGTTGACGCAGCGTCAAAGTCAAGGCTTTTTTATCCAAAAATACGGATCAGCCCCAGAATTGTCAGATGCACCGGATAAAACCAGTAGAAAAACCATTTGGAAAATTTCTTATTTTTCTCTGCTCTTTCTCCATTATACAGGAAAAGAATACAGATTCCCGCAAGAGCAGGTCCCACCATACTTCCCAGCATGTAGACCACATCTGCCATAAGGGAAAACCTTCCCATTCCGCCCAGAAAATTAAAACCTCCAAAAAGCAGCGTTCCTGTAACAAACGCTTTTTTCTTTGCAGCTTCTGAATTTCCTGCACGGACAAAAAGAATGGTAAAGACCGGTGCAAGGATTGCCCAGTCGCTGAACATGGACACAAAGATCAGTCCTGCAATACACAACGTCCTGATTACAGGGTCCGTCATTTCTTTCATTGCCTTTATGATCAGGAAACAGAGAAACAGGGTAAAAAGCATATTCATCCCCGTAAAATCAAGGATTCCCTCTGAAGTAAAAGCCAGACAAAACGGAATCTGGGAAATCAATGCAAAAAGGAACAGCCTTTCTCCATATTTCCTGACAGACCGGGTATATCCATAGCCTTCCACCAGAAAATAACACATAACCGGAGCCGTAAAATAGCCTGCATCCAGAAAAATTTCCGCTAAAAGAGTTCCCGGCTTCATAAAGATAAGGGAAATATGGTTCAAAAGCATCGTCGCCATAGCAATATATTTTATGGTATCCCGGTTCATTTTTCTTTCTGTCATCGTTCCAGCCTCCTCTTCCCGAAGCTGCTCTTACAGAAACAGTTCATTTTCTTTTCTTTCCTCAAAAAGCTTTGCCATTTTTGTTTCAGCTGCCAGAAGTACTACTTTATTTAATTTGCGCACATTTTTCGGACAGACCGAAATACAGCGCATACAGGCAATGCATTTCTTTTCATCTACTTTCTTTACATCTTTTGGATCGATGGCTCCCACCGGGCAGAACCGTGCACAGTACCCGCAGGAATTACATCCTCTTCCGGGTTTCGGAATAAACGGGATTGTTCCAAGTTTTTTATAAGGATGATTTCCGGGAACCTGTACTTCTCCGGAGTCTGTCTCCTGCTCCAGTTTTTCCCGGAGCTTTTTCCCAAATTTCTGAAGCTCTGCCATATCCTTCGTATCCGGTCTTCCTGCTGCAAACTTCCTCATGATCGAATGTTCTGCCACTGCCGACACAGCTCCATAAACGGCAAACCCCGCTTCCTCTGCCTTATCCTTTAATTCTGTAAGCGTATCCTCATAGGCGCGGTTTCCATATACGCATACCAGAACTGCCCTTGCTCCGTTTCCCTTCATCTGAGTCAGACGTTCTGCGGCAATCTGGGGAATCCTTCCTCCATAAGAAGGCATGGCGATAAAACAAATATCTTCTTTCTGAAATTCATACTTACCGTAATCTTCTTGTGCGGAAAGGAGACTGATCTCCTTCTTTTCCTCCTGATAACCTTCCATCAGAATATCTGTAACCTTATCCGTACCTCCTGTCGGACTGAATGTAATCTCATATACTGCCATTTCTGTTTTCTCCTTTTGTGCGTGTGTCTGCACATACAGGTATATTCCTGTATCATAATTACGTTTCCTATACAGTATACTCTAACGATCTGCATCTTTCAAATCTTTCAGCCCATCTCTTTCTGTACTTTTAAAGAAACCTGACCGCAAGTTTCCAAATAGCTCTTGACAGCGCACTCTAAACAGTGTACTTTTACAGTGAAATGAAAAAATCAAATGATGAGGTGTGAACACATGCAGAATTTAAAACCGATCAAAGAGGGTAAGGTACGTGAGATCTACGACAACGGCGACAGCCTGATCATGGTTGCTACTGACCGCATCAGCTGCTTCGACGTGATCCTGAACAACGAGGTTACCAAAAAAGGTACTGTACTGACACAGATGTCCAAATTCTGGTTTGACATGACAGAGGATATTTTACCAAATCATATGATCTCTGTGGATGTAAAAGACATGCCGGAATTTTTCCAGCAGGAAAAATACGAGGGCAAATCCATGATGTGCCGTAAGCTGAACATGCTTCCTATCGAATGTATTGTCCGCGGCTACATTACAGGAAGCGGATGGGCAAGCTATCAGGAAAACGGAACCGTCTGCGGAATCAGACTTCCGGAGGGACTGAAAGAGTCTGACAAGCTTCCGGAGCCTATCTACACACCATCCACAAAGGCCGAGATCGGAGATCATGATGAAAATATCTCCTTCGAGCAGAGCATCGATCACCTGGAAAAATTCTATCCGGGAAGAGGCCGTGAACTGGCAGAAAAGCTTCGTGACAACACCATTGCCCTGTACAAAAAATGTGCGGAATACGCGCTGAGCAAGGGAATCATCATTGCAGATACAAAATTTGAATTTGGTCTTGATGAGGACGGAAACATGGTGATCGGCGATGAGATGCTGACACCGGACAGCTCCCGCTTCTGGCCTGCTGACGGCTATGAGCCGGGACACGGACAGCCTTCCTTTGACAAACAGTTTGCCCGCGACTGGCTGAAAGAAAACGAAGGTCATGACTGGACACTTCCTCAGGAAATCGTGGACAAGACCATTGACAAATACCTTCAGGCATACAAAATGCTGACAGGTAAAGATCTGAAATAAAGTTCACCAACACAAAAAGAACACGGAAGAGATTCTCTTTTTCAGGAATCCCTTCCGTGTTCTTTTTTATTTTCGAAATTTTATTCTGTATATTTATCCAGTTCTTTTCAGATATTTCTTTTTCCCAGCTCCCAGAAAGCAACGGCACTTGCTGCTGCCACATTCAGAGAATCTACTCCGTGAGACATGGGAATCTTTACTGTATAGTCACAGTCTGCAATGGTCTGAGCTGCCAGTCCGTCTCCTTCTGTTCCAAGAATCACCGCCAGTTTCTCCTCTTCCAGCAGTTCCGGTGCATCAATTCCCACTGAATCATCACAAAGAGCCATAGCCGCTGTTTTGAATCCCAGTTTTTGAAGGAGCTCGATTCCCTTTTCCGGCCAGGATATTTTTTTGTCAAAAATAGTCCACGGAATCTGAAAAACCGTTCCCATGCTCACTCTTGCAGACCTTCTGTACAAAGGATCGCTGCAGCCCGGGGTTAGCAGTACCGCATCCATATGAAGAGCTGCCGCCGACCGGAAGATCGCGCCTACATTGGTCGGATTGACGACATTTTCCAATATGGCGATCCGTCTGGCATTGCAGCAGATTTCTTCTGCAGAAGGAAGCTCCTTTCTTCTCATCAGACAGAGAAGCCCTCTTGCCAAAGCGTATCCGGTCAGCCTTGTAAGCACTTCATATTCTGCTGTATAAACCGGGATTTCAGGAAAATGCCTCAAAAGCGCAGCGGCCTCGCCTTCCAGGTCCCTGTGTTCCACCAGAAAGGACAGAGGCTCATACCCTGCCTCCAGAGCCCTTTTGATCACCTTCGGACTCTCTCCTATAAATAATCCCGGCTTTGGTTCATAGTATCTCAGAAGCTGAAGTTCTGAAAGCCTTGCATAAGCATCCAGCTCCGGGGCATCAAAATCTGTGATTTCTTTCCAATTTTTCATGTGCACTCCTGACTTCTTATTTTTTCTTTTTAACTTTCAGTGTACGAAGATACGCTTTCTGTTCCGGTGTGATCCGGTAGCTCTCACAGGCCTTCTGGATCGTTTTGTTGTGAGTCCATACATCCAGCTTCTGTTTTTCTATATAGGGAAGAATGGTTTCATATTGTTTTGCAAGGGCTGTCGCAAAATACCAGGCAATCATCATGTTTACATAATACTCTTCTGACCGTATCTCCGATACCATTTGCGGATATTCCTCCCGAAAGTCCTCATCCAGATAATGCTGCATCAACATTCCGATCCCATACCGGACCGTGTATACATGATCCGACACGATCCATCTCCGGACAGCTTCCAGAAGCTCCTCTTTATGTTTTTTGAACACCTTGGGCGAGGTCATATCACAGGTTGCCCAGTTATTTATATATGGAAGGAATTTTTCCAGTTCTTCCATACATTGCCCATATTCCTTCATCTGCTGGATCAGAAATCCATGAACATTATTTTCCTCGTAGTATCGATGAGGAAGATCTTCCAGAAATCCCCCAATCTCCGGATCCTTTGCCAGTTCTTTTACATATTTGCGCAAAACCGGAACCCGAATCCCGATCACAGTATCTTTTTCTACATCCGGCATCAGTCTGGAATGAAATTCCCTGTAGGAAAGATCCTGCATGGAAAAAAGTTCCTCTCTGATTCTTTCGGTGATATGTTTTTCCATCGTTTTCGCCTTTTCCCTTCCTGAAATACTATTATTTTACCATGTTCTCCCGTATAATCAATACCCCTGCCGGAACGGAACTCCATGTTTTATAAAGATAAAAAACAGGTACAAATGCAGAAACGTTCTTGTCCTGCTTCCATACCTGTTTTTTCTTAAGATTTCTTTTTAATCTATTTTATGTTTTTCTGCTTTAAAAAAGCTTTTTGTTTCTCTGACCACAACGCCGCTCAGTGCAAACATGGCGATCATGTTCGGAAGCGCCATCAGTCCGTTAAAGATATCCGCAATGGTCCATACTGCACTGACCGTCATGTAAGGTCCGATAAACACTGCAAAAATATAGATCCAGCGATAAGTAAGGATCGTCCTTTTATTTCCCTTTGTCAGATATTCCAGACATCTCTCACTGTAATAATCCCATCCAAGGATCGTGGTAAATGCAAAGAATACCAGACAGATCATGAGCACAAAAGAAGAAATCTGCGGTGGAATCGGAAGTCCGTGCTGGAATGCATAGGTTGTTACCTGCACGCCCTCGATTCCCTCTACCTGCCATGCACCTGTAAGTACAATGGAAAGTCCTGTAAGTGTACAGATCACGATCGTATCAATAAAAGTACCTGTCATACTTACCAGCCCCTGACGCACCGGCTCCTTTGTCTGTGCAGCGGCAGCTGCGATAGGAGCGCTTCCAAGACCTGCCTCATTGGAAAAAATACCTCTGGCAACACCTTTCTGCATTGCCACCACCATAGTTCCTACCACACCTCCGGTCACTGCTGCTGGCTGGAAAGCTCCTTTTACAACTGTAACAACTGCTGCCGGCACTGCTTTGATATTGAAGAGGATCAGACTCACACTGAAGATCAGATAGATCACAGCCATAAAAGGAACAATGATCTGGCTTACTGTTGCGATCCTCTGGATACCTCCGATCAGAATGGCAGCCACACAAAATGCCAGAAGGAGGGAAGAGATCACCACTGCCCAGGAGTATTCTCCGAGAAACGGAATGTTTACACAATTCGCTTTTTCCGGATCAAAAAAGTTCTGTACCGCACTGGAAATACCATTTACCTGACTGAAGGTTCCGATTCCGAAAAGTCCTACACAGACACCGAAAAATGCAAAAATCTTTCCAAGCCATTTCCATTTTTCGCCCATTCCGCGTTCAATATAATAAAACGGTCCGCCAAGGCTGTGCCCATCCGGAGCTACCACGCGGTACTTTACTGCCAGAAGCCCTTCTGCGTATTTCGTCGCCATGCCGAAAAACGCTGCCAGGACCATCCAGAACAGAGCTCCCGGACCTCCGGTACATACGGCTGTTGCCACACCGACGATGTTTCCGGTACCAATGGTTGCGCTTAAAGCGGTACACAGGGCTGCAAAACTGGAAATCTCGCCCTTTCCGCCCTGTTCATTTTTGAACATCCATTTTAATGCAAGGGGAAGACGCCGGATCTGGAGAAGACCAAGACGTACTGTGAGAAGAATACCGCCGGACATAATGAGAGCCATAAGAGGTACGCCCCATACAAAATCGTCCACGGCTACTAAGAATTGATTAATCATGCTCCACATTGTAAAAAGTCTCCTTTTTATATAAAGTTTTACAGCATGGGGGATTAAATCAGATCATTCCTGAAGCATACTCTGTCCTTTTGCCTGAGAGATTCCAGACGCATTCTGCGCCGCTTGCACCTTCGGCCCCTGTTGCAACAGGTGTCTCCAGAGAAACGATCCATTTACAGTTTCTGCCCGGAATACGGGTACCTGAGAGTTTTACTCCTTCGGTGGACAAAATGTCTCTTTCCTGCAAACTTCACCTCGTAATTGCTGTTACTGCGCTATACTATAACGCTAAATTGCTAATTCGTCAATAGGAAGATTGTATTTTCTTGCATACACATCCTTCAAGAAGCTCCTGAAGAACCTTATGGCATCTTTCTATGTCTTCTGTTTCCACAAACTCATCCGGCTTATGAGCATATTTCAGATTGCCCGGTCCGTAGGACAGACAGTTTCTGTTCTGCAGCCTGCCTGCTATCACAGCCGTATCCGTATATCCCGGGAAAGGACATACTTCTGCTTCTTTTCCGGTCACCGTATGCACAGCTCTTTTTATTTCTTTCAGAAGACCCGAGTCCGGATTTTTTTCAATATAAGGGCGATTTCCCGTGATTTTATAAGATATCTTTACCCCGGAAATTTCCTGCTCCGCCTCTTTTATCGCCCGGTCCGCCATAGACTGTACCATGAGATCATTCACAGGAGGCGCCAGACGACAGTCTACCCACAGCCTGCAGAGATCCGGCACTACATATGGCTGGTAGCCTCCCTGGATCTGCCCAAACGTAATCGTAGAACGTCCCAGCTCCTGATGCACCGGAAGCTCTCCAAACGCTTTTCGCATACTGCAGATCCACTGCGCCGCTGCTGCAATGGCGTCTGCCCCCTGCTCCGGTCTGCTTGCGTGAGCTGTGATCCCCTGCACAGAAACCTCCAGCCAGAATCGTCCTTTATGCGCCATCTGGATCTGTCCGTCTGTGGGTTCCAGATCCATCACCCAGTCATCTGCTGTTACCCGCCCTTTGCGAATGGCATTTTCCACTCCTTCCATATTTCCTTCCTCATCCACCGTACCGATCAGACGGAGAGGTCTGTCCAGAGAAATTTCTCCTTTCTGGTATTTTTCTGCTGTTTCCCGAAATACAGAAAGCGCGCAGGCAAAACCGGATTTCATATCACAGGCGCCCCGTCCGTAAATCCTGTTTTCTTCTGTTTCTGCCGCAAAGGGATCCCGTGTCCAGTCTGCCCCCGCCACTACGGTATCCATATGACAGATAAGGACCAGCATGGGCGCCTTTATTTCTCCTCCTATGGTAGCGATCACATTGTTTCTTCCGGGAAAAACCGGATCCTCTATAATCTCCGCTCCACAGTCACCCAGATAATTTTTTATATATTCTGCTACAGACCTTTCTCCTTTTCCCGGATTAGTGCTTTCCAGTCGTATCAGATCCTGCACTGTTTTTATAAGTTCCTTCACGATATTCTCCTCCCTTTTTCATTCGTTGCTTTTATTATAACAGATGATACAAAAGAAAAACTCCTGAAATCAAATATCTCAGGAGTCTTTCTGTTCTGTTTTTATATGCCGGCTCAATTATGTGCCGGAACTGCTTCTTTCTCATTTTCGCCTGCTGTTTTTTCATTTTTCCGGTCAAGGCTGGCAAAAAATCCTGCAATCAATGTACCGGAAATGGAATGCCAGACACAGGATACCGCACAGATGATCGCAGATTCCGGTGCACTGGCAAACTGTGCCGTTGTCGTTGCAAGATTCGTTGCAAGACCGGCATTCTGCATTCCCACTTCGATGGAGATCGTTCTTTTTTTCGCTGTATTCATGCCGGTCAGCTTTCCGGCTCCATATCCAAGCAGATAGCCCAGTCCGTTATGAAGAAGAACGGCTGCAAAAATCACAACACCGGAGGTAAAAAAGTTTGCTCCCTGAGAAGAGATCACCCCTCCAACTACACAGGCAAGCCCAAGTACAGCCACTCCCGGCATGATCTTCTGGATATCCTGAAAAGCTTTTTTCTTTCCCAGAAGATAGTTCAGAAGAAATCCCACTCCGATGGGAAGAATCACGGTTTCAATGATCGATACAAACATAGGCAGACCCTTGATGCTGATTTTTGTACCACTTGCAAGAAAAGAAACCAGAAGCGGGGTCATTACCGGAGACAACAGAGTCGATACCGTTGTCATACCAACCGAAAATGCCACATCTCCTCCGCAAAGATATGACATGATATTGGAAGAAACTCCTCCCGGACAGCATCCCACCAGAATCAGTCCCAGTGCAATGGCATCCGGAAGATGAAGCAGTCTGCTGATCCCGAAAGCCAGAAACGGCATGATCAGATACTGCGCCGCTGCTCCAATACAGATATCCAGCGGTCTCTGTGCAAGGATTCTAAAATCCTCTGTGGTCAGGGTCAGTCCCATACTGAACATGATGATCCCAATGATCAGGGACTGACTGGTAAATTTATTTCCTGCCATGTCTGTAAAAAGCTGATAATTGACCCAGCCCATCATCACAGGAACAAAGAAGGTCACCACAGCAATGGCGATCACCACGGCCGAGGTATAGTCCGACAAGAATTTGCTTGCTTTTTGTAATGCTTTCATAATAATCTCCTCCGTTTTTGTGAAAGCACCTGCTGTCAGCATTCCGGAGGAATATACAAAAAATCCCCTCCGGCAAATGCCGGAAGGGACGAATCAGATCCGCGGTACCACCCTTATTCTGCAGATTTCCCTGCAGCGCTTACGTACTTCATACGTTTTCCCGGTAACGGGGGATTCCGGCATGACTTACTGTTGTTTCAGTCAGCTCCTTAGAGATGATATCCTGTTTTCCCGGTATATCTGCTTCACACCTGCTGCAGACTCTCTGAAATACCTTACGGAATACGACGTTGTTCTCTTCTTTGGATTTTGGTGCTTTATCACATTAATTTGTTGTTTTTATAACAGCTATTATAGTCCTGTTTTTTGAAATGTCAAGTAATTTTTTGAAATTCCCATTCTCTGTCCCATTGACTGAAAATTTCAAATGTGATAGCATTATATCAACACATTATAAACATCGAGGTTTTAATCATGAGTACGACTTCTTCAAAAACCCTTCTGACCGAAGGCCCTATCTGGAAAAAAATGGTGTCTTTTGCTTTTCCTATTTTTCTCGGCAATCTTTTTCAGCAGTTTTATAACACTGCCGACTCCCTGATCGTCGGGAATTTTCTGGGAAGTAATGCACTGGCTGCCGTCAGCTCCTCCGGAAGTATCATTTTTCTTCTGGTGGGCTTTTTTAATGGAATTGCTATCGGCGCCGGCGTGGTGATCGCCCGCTATTACGGCGCAAGACAAACAGAAAATCTTCAAAAAGCCATACATACCACCGTTGGATTCGGTCTGATATCCGGAGTACTTCTGACCATCCTTGGACTTCTTCTGGTTCCCAAAATCCTGATTCTGATGAAGACCCCTGCCGATGTACTTCCAAACTCCATCTGCTACTTCCGGGTCTATTTTCTGGGATCTGTGGCCTTTGTCCTTTACAATAATTTTGTAGGAATCATGCAGTCGGTCGGAGACAGCAAACATCCGCTGTACTATCTGATATTTTCCTCGCTGGTCAATATCAGTCTGGATCTTCTTTTTGTCGGAGTCTTCCATATGGGTGTGGGCGCTGCTGCAGCGGCAACCATTATCTCCCAGTTTATCAGCGCATTTCTCTGCCTTAACCGGCTTACCAGAAAAAGCCCTGAAGAATACCGGGTACATATCCGCAAAATCCATCTGGATCCTTTTATGCTCCGTCAGATCATCAGCAACGGACTTCCTGCCGGTCTTCAGAATTCGATCATCTCTCTGGCCAATGTAGTCGTCCAGTCCAATATCAACAGTTTTGGAAACCTGGCGGTAGCCGGATGCGGCGCATACTCCAAGGTAGAAGGCTTCGGCTTTCTTCCTATCACCTGCTTCTCCATGGCTCTGACCACCTTTATCAGCCAGAACCTGGGAGCCGGAAAATACGACAGGGCAAAAAAAGGAGCCCGCTTTGGCATTGGGTGCAGCCTTATCATGGCAGAGTGCATCGGAATCCTTATTTATTTTGCCTCTCCGGTTCTTATCGCTGCTTTTAACAGTGATCCGGAGGTTGTGGCTTTTGGTGTCCGTCAGGCACATACCGTCACTTTGTTTTATTTTCTGCTGGCGTTTTCACATTGTCTGGCAGGTCTTCTCCGAGGAGCCGGAAAATCCATCATTCCCATGTTTGTGATGATGGTCTGCTGGTGTATCATCCGCGTGTCCTACATCACCATTGCCGTAAAACTGGTTCCTTCCATCCAGGTGGTCTTCTGGGCATATCCGCTCACCTGGACTTTAAGTTCTATTGTATTTTTGATCTTTTATCTCAAATCCGACTGGATCCATTTCAATGTTAAAAGAAACAGCCCCTGATCCATCAGAGGCTGTTTCTGAAAATACGGATTCCACACTACAGGATCCCGCATCTAAGAAAAATCATGATTCTTCCGCTTCAATCCCATCTGTTTCAATTACAAATTTCACTTTTCCGTCCATATTATCATCCTGTCCGTCAAAAGCTTTATAGGATTTGTCTGCATTTTCTACTGCTTTGATTCTTTCCATCACGGCTTTTATATCATCGTTTAACATGTCTGTGATTTTCTGTATTCCTTCTTCGTCAAACTTCTCCATGCCTTCTTTTAATTTTGTAGAGCCGTCTTTTAATTTTGTTGTTCCTGATTTCAGTTCTTTTCCGCCTGCTGCCAGCTTAGAAGTTCCATCTTTTAAGGCCGCAGCTCCATCTGCCAGCTTAGAAATACCATCACCTAAAGCATTTCCGCCTGCTGCCAATGCATTTCCTCCATTTAAGAGTTCTGTGCTGCCCTGCTCAAGCTGAGAGGCTCCGTTGTTTAAAGAAGCATTATTTGCTGTCAGTGCCTTAACACCTTTTTGAAGTTGCTGTGCGCCGATATTCAAAGCTTTGCTTCCGTCTGCCAGCTGATCGATGCCTCCACTAAGCTGTCCTGCTCCTGCAGAAAGCTGCTGGATTCCCGCATTCAAAGCCGATGCTCCTGCTGCTGCAGAAGAAGCTCCTGCGTTTAATTCCTCGTTTTTGGAAACCAATTCCGCACTTCCTGCTTTTAATTGTTCTACCGCTTTCTGCAGCTTATCAGAAAGTTCTGTCAGATTTCCCACTGATTTCATTGCCTCCGCAAAAGACTGCGTTCCTTTTTTCAAAGCTTCTGCTCCTGCTGCTGCACTGGCCGTTCCCTCTTTCATAGTATTGAGCTGTGCCTGCGCCTCTGAAAGTGCCGCATCTGCACTGGGGATCTGTCCGTTTACGGCATTCATCGCTGCCTGGATCTGCTGCAGTCCCTGGATTGCCGCATCTGCACCGCCATTATCACCGCCTGTTACCGGTACATTAATATTAGCAGAGGTCTGGACTCCTACGGAAACTCCGATTCCACCTAAGTTAGCCAGCACTGCCTGTTTCTGCTCTTCCGGAATGCCTGCGGCATCCAAAGCTGCTGCCACATTGCTGCTCTGCTGCTGATTTGCCTGTGCATTTGCCTGTTCGTTTACCAAAGCATTTTCCTGCGCGATAGCCGCATTTGCCTGTTCATTTACAGAATTTGTGTCTACCTGAGGTGCAGACTGACTATTGATCAGATTTCCTATAAGACCGGCAGCCTGACCGCTTAAGTCTCCTACTGTCTGTGCAGCGCTTTTTAACCCACTGACACTATCTCCCAGTTTTCCAGCTGCTGCCTCAGCCTGTGACATCCCCTGCTGTAAAGTTCCGGCTCCCTGGATCAGCTGACCAGCACCTTCTGTCAGGCTCTGTATTGCCTGCGGAAGCTGAGATACCTGTTCCATAGACTGATCGAGTTCCCCTTTCAGCTGACCAAGTCCCTGGTCCAGAGCAGCAGTTCCTGCTGTGTACGCCTGTACGCCTTGCTTAAGGCTTTTGGTACCTTCTTCCAACTGTGTTCCTCCGGTACTCAGCTGCTCTACACCCGTGATAAGAGCTCCTTTTTTTTCATTTAATGTTCCAATTCCTTTATTCAGCTCAGATACACCTTTTGCCACCTGATCAATACCGTTCCCTAATTGAGCCGTACCACTTGTATAAGCGCTCACGCCCTTCTGCAGCTGACCAGCGCCACCCTTCAGAGAGCTCATCCCTGCAGTCAGTTTTGATATGCCTCCCAGAAGCTCCCCTTTCTTGCTGTTCATTGTATCGATTCCGTTTTTCAGCTGACCAGCGCCATCATCAGCACTGTTCAGTCCGTTCACAAAAGTATCTGCAGAGCTGTCCAGAGTAGAAATACCCTCCTGAAGCTCTTTGCTTCCTTTGACCAGTGCCGTAGAAGAATCCGTCAGAGTATCCAGTTTTTCTTTTAAATCATCTGTATCGGTGGCATCTCCCAGATTCAGATCCTCTAAAAGTCCGGTAGTCGCCACAGTTGCTGTCATTCCCAATGAAAAATTCTGCACATCTGCCGTCAGTTCCACATAATCCGGAATTTCAATTTCATTCAGTTCTTCCATGTCCGAAAGCTTCAGGCTGTCTGCCAGTCCCGGGAATCCATAGCCTACTGCAATATCATTGCTTCCATCTGAAAGCACTTTTCCATTTACCATTTCTACATTCGTAAATGTATCTGCCGGAAGAATCATGGCCGTCATCATCATAAACGGTGTATATATTTCTTCCTTTTTTCCATTCACTTTTTCTGTTTTCTTTTCTGTGTTTTCATAGTCGATACGGATTTTTACTTTTCCACTTTTACCGGCCAGATCAGCAGCCTGGATTTCTCTTCCATCCAGATAATAAGTCAGCCTTACCGAAACCGGAAGTTCTTTCCCTGTCGTACCCTGATAATAAATGTCTTCTCCATCTGTATTCCAGGTAATTGTTCCATCTTCGTTCTGCTGAAAAGTCTCATCACCTTTTACATTTTCAATATCTGTCAGACTGCTTTTATCTTTCAGATTTTTCTCTTTTCCTTTGTTTTTCAGCCAGTTGCTGACGATTACTTCTTCTGTATTTCCATTTTCATCTGCATTTACATAAACTGTCTGTTCCTTTTCCGGCTGATCGTCCGCTGCAGCCAATGCAGGAGAAACCGGTAAAACAACTGACATCATCATTGACATACCTACCAGAAGCGCCTGTACGTTCTTCCTCTTCATGATCAAAACCTCCTATTTTCTAACTTTGAAATTTTTACTTGTTGCACAGATAACCCTGTCGAATATCCAGTACATGGCCGGTAAAAACAAAAGTACTGCACACATACTGATCAATGCGCCCCTAGCCATAAGCAGGCACAAGGAACTGATCATATCGATCTTAGAATAAATACCAACTCCAAAAGTTGCTGCAAAGAAACTGGATGCAGATACCATGACCGGCCGGATGCTGCTTTCCAGTGCAATGCTGATGGATTCTTTTTTGCTCTTTCCGCTGCCTCTTTCCTGCTCATAACGACTGGTCATCAAAATCGCATAATCTACAGTCGCTCCAAGCTGGATGGTTCCAATAACAATTGAGGCAATAAACGGAAGTTCTGTACCCGTAAGGTACGGAATTCCCATATTGATAAAAATCGCTCCCTCTATTACCAGCACCAGGATCACCGGAAGTGTAATCGATTTAAATACAAACAGAATGATCAGAAATACAGCTATAATAGAAACGGCGCTGACCACTTTAAAATCGTGATCGGTAATCTCGATCAAATCCTTTGTACAGGGTGCTTCTCCTACCAGCATTCCATTTTTATCATAGGATTTCAGGATCGTATTCAACTCATTGATCTGAACATTTACCTCTTCAGAAGCTGTCTGATATTCATTTGTGATCAGCATCAGTTCATAATTATCACTTTCCAGAATGTCTTTGATATCCTGAGGTATCATACTTTCCGGCAAAGTCGGTCCAATGATACTTTCCAGTCCCAAAACTTCCTTGACTCCATCCACCTGTTCCATTTCTTTGATCATTTTATGTTTTTCCTTACTGGATACGTTTTTATCCATAAGGATCATGTGCGCTGCACCCATATGATATTCTTCCTGAAGTTTTTCATTTGCCATAATAGACTCCAGATTTTTCGGCAGACTGGAATCCAGATTATAGTAAACAGCTGTGTTCGCCTGAAAATAGGCAAATGGAAGAAACAAAGCTACACAAAGGAAAGCAAATGCCTTATGATGTTTCACTAAAAACTCTGAGATTTTTGGAAAATCCGGTATCAGCTGTTTATGTTTTGTTTTTTCCAACGCTTTATCAAAAATCATGATCATAGATGGAAGAACCGTAACACAACAGATCACACCAAATATAACACCTTTTGCCATTACAATTCCCAGATCCAGACCAAGAGTAAAGCTCATAAAGCAAAGCGCCACAAAACCGGCAATGGTTGTAATAGAACTTCCTACTACAGATTTTATAGTAGCTGCAATTGCCTGAGCCATGGCTTCCTTATGGTCCTCTCCATAAAGCTTCCTCTGCTCCTGATAGCTGTGCCACAGGAAAATGGAATAGTCCATCGTCACACCCAGCTGAAGGACTGCACTTAGTGCTTTGGTAATGTAGGAAATCTCCCCTTTAAATATGTTTGTTCCCATATTGTAAAGAATCGCAATACCGATACTTGCCAAGAACAAAAACGGAATCAGATAAGACTCCATCGTCAGTGCCAGTACGATGCAGGACAGCAGCACGGCAATCAATACATAAATTGCAACCTCCGACTCTGCCAGGTTCTTTGTATCCGTAACAATCGCTGACATACCGCTGACAAAGCACTGTTTTCCCGCCAGCTTTCGGATATCTCCGATCGCATCCATGGTTTCGTCCGCTGAAGTAGTGGTTTCAAAAATGATAAACATCATCGTGGAATCATCTGAAAACAGTGCACTTCGTATTTTATCCGGCAGCATTTCCACCGGAACGCTTAAATCCGAAAAGCTATCGTACCATACCACCTTGGAAACGTGTTCTACGCCTTCGATTTTTTTCTTTAGCGCTGCTACATCTTTATTTTTCATACCTTCGCAAATAAACATGGAATATGCTCCGGTTCCAAATTCATCTACCAGAATATCCTGACCTTTCATCGTTTCAATATCATCCGGCAGATAATATAGTACATCATAGTTTACTCTGGTATTTATATATCCGATTGCGGATGGTATCAGAAGCAGCAGACTCAGAATAAAAATCGGAATCCGGAATTTTACAATTTTTCTTCCCAGCTTTACCATTTTGATTTCTTCCTTTCCTAATGATTTCCAAATATAGTTTATGACTTTTGGTCATTCATTGTTATAACGCAAAAATGACTTTTAGTCAATATAAAATATGACTAAAAGTCATTTTATTTTTTTATACATTATGTAGAATTTCCATTTTCCCTCTTTTGAGGTTTGACATTTTCCCTCTTACCTCTCTATAATTGTAGCGAAGGAGGCAATACAAATGAGTAAGGTAGATAATAATAAAGAGCAGAAAAGAAATTCCCTTTTGGATTCCGCTTTTACTCTGTTTATAGACAATGGATTTAATAAGACCTCCATTTCAGACATTGTATCAAAAGCAGGTGTCGCAAAGGGAACTTTCTATCTGTATTTTAAGGATAAGTATGATATCCGAAACCATTTGATCAGCCACAAAGCCAACCAGGTTTTTCAGACAGCCTGTACGGAACTGATGAAACACAAAGAATTAAAAGACTTTGAAGAGCAGGTTTTATTTATCATTGATAATATTTTAGATCAGTTCGCACAGAATCATAATCTGGTACTACTGCTGTCCAAACATTTAAGCTGGGGATTTTTTACAGATTTTTTGGCTGTTGCACCAAGCGAAAACAGACCTTCCATATATACGATCTATCAGACTATGCTGGCTCATGCTTCTCACACCTATCGTACCCCGGATCTGATGATGTATATGATCATCGAGCTGGTCAGCGGCACCAGCTACAATACGATTCTTTATAAGCAGCCTCTGTCTCTGGAGAAAATAAAAAAACCGCTCTATGAAGTTGTGAAGGGAATTTTTGTACAGTTTCGAGAATAAACTTCAAGAAAAACAAAAGTCTATGAACAGATCCTTGTCGATCTGTCCATAGACTTTTTGTTTTAAATGATTCTGTTATTTCTTAGAATTTGCCTTCTTTCGCAGCTTCCTCAATGGAAACAGCTACAGCTACAGTCATACCAACCATCGGATTGTTACCTGCGCCGATCAGACCCATCATTTCTACGTGAGCCGGTACGGAAGAAGAACCTGCAAACTGAGCGTCAGAATGCATACGTCCAAGTGTATCTGTCATACCGTAGGAAGCAGGACCTGCTGCCATGTTGTCCGGATGAAGGGTACGTCCTGTACCGCCGCCGGATGCAACGGAGAAGTATTTTTTGCCTTTTTCGATGCACTCTTTTTTGTATGTTCCTGCAACCGGATGCTGGAAACGAGTCGGGTTTGTAGAGTTACCTGTGATAGAAACGTCTACGCCCTCTTTCCACATGATCGCAACACCTTCCGGAACACTGTTTGCACCGTAGCAGTTAACTTTTGCACGAAGTCCCTCAGAGTAGGATTTGCGGAATACTTCCTTAACTTCGTTTGTATATGGATCATACTCTGTCTCAACATATGTAAATCCATTGATTCTTGCGATGATCTGAGCTGCGTCTTTTCCAAGACCGTTCAGGATAACGCGAAGTGGTTTCTGACGAACTTTATTTGCTTTTTCAGCGATACCGATCGCACCTTCTGCTGCTGCGAAGGACTCATGACCTGCCAGGAATGCAAAGCACTCTGTCTCTTCTTCAAGAAGCATTTTTCCAAGGTTACCATGGCCAAGACCTACTTTACGTGTATCTGCAACAGATCCCGGAATACAGAAAGCCTGAAGGCCTTCTCCGATAGCTGCTGCTGCATCTGCTGCTCTTCTGCATCCTTTTTTGATTGCGATAGCTGCACCTACAATGTAAGCCCAGCAAGCGTTCTCAAAACAGATCGGCTGGATGCCTTTGATCTGATCATAAACGTTCAGACCTGCATCTTTAGTGATTTTTTCTGCTTCTTCAATGGAAGCAATTCCATAACTGTTTAAAACAGAATTGATCTTATCAATTCGTCTCTCGTATGATTCAAATAAAGCCATTTACTTATCCTCCTGATTTTTTCATCTGATATGCTGCTCACAATGATCCAGCATTAAAATGTCGTGAGATCCTGTGATCACTCTTTTCTTGGGTCGATGATCTTAACCGCATCGTCAACACGGCCATACTGACCTTTTGCTTTTTCCCATGCAGTATTCGGGTCATCACCTTTTTTGATGAAATCAGTCATTTTTCCAAGGCTTACGAACTGATATCCGATGATCTCATCATCCTCGTCAAGAGCGATACCTGTTACATAACCCTCTGCCATTTCCAGATAACGAGGTCCTTTTTTCAGAGTTCCGTACATTGTACCAACCTGAGAGCGAAGTCCTTTTCCAAGGTCCTCAAGACCAGCACCGATCGGAAGTCCATCCTCAGAAAATGCAGACTGAGAACGTCCATAAACGATCTGAAGGAACAGCTCTCTCATAGCTGTATTGATCGCGTCACAAACAAGGTCTGTGTTCAGCGCTTCCAGTACAGTACGGCCTGGAAGGATTTCAGAAGCCATAGCTGCGGAATGAGTCATACCGGAGCATCCGATTGTCTCTACCAGTGCTTCCTGGATGATACCCTCTTTTACATTCAGAGTCAGCTTACATGCGCCCTGCTGCGGTGCGCACCAGCCGATACCATGTGTCAGACCGGAAATGTCTTTTACTTCTTTTGCCTGTACCCATTTTGCTTCTTCCGGGATAGGAGCAGCTCCATGATGAACGCCCTGTGCCACTGGACACATTTCTTCTACTTCGCGTGAATAAATCATTGTAAAACTCCTTTCAAGTGTAGATTTACTTTAATGCTGTTAAGTCTCCCTTAACAACCTTATCATATTTTCTCATAAAACCGCCCAATAGTCCAGTCAAAATTTGTAAAAAAATATGAGGATTTCCTGTCATTTCTTATAATTTAAGCCAATATTCTCCAAAACGGGAGTTTGACACATCATTTTTATAACTTTCCTTAGAAACCCTTTATTCAAGCCATTTAAGGCTTATTTTTTTGTCAAATTTTTTAAATTTATTAGTGCTTGTTTGTGCTTTTTAAAACTTCATCCCATATCTATAAAAAACTGGGAAAGATGAACGATCTCCTTGCACAGTTCGATAACGATAAGGAGAAGATGATGGAGTGGGCCAGAAACGAGGCTAAGAAAGAAACGGAACTCTACAATCAAAAAAATGGAAAAGTGTCCGTAGATTTTTCCCAAGGAGCTCGTATCATGAAGAATGAACAGCGACTCTTTAATGTCGGGTATCTCTTTCTTCAGTCTCTTGTTACCGAGCTCCGTCTGGATAAAATCTGCCGGTCAATCAAAGGGCGCCACAAGTATCAGTATGATCTGCTCGCTGTTTTTACAGATTTGATCTATGCACGTATCCTCCATCCTTCCAGTAAACGTGAAAGTTATGAATACTGCAAGACTCTACTAGAACCACCGAAGTATCATTTACAGGATGTTTACCGTGCCCTTTCCGTTATTGCCGAAGAATCCGATTTTATACAGAGTGAACCAATGGTATTTAGATAATAACTTCAATTTAATATCAGTAGGGTCTAACAAAAAATTTATATATAACACTTGACATATAAGCCAAAATATGCGGCCGCTCTCGCTACAGATC
>JAETOL010000097.1 GCA_021771755.1 Lachnospiraceae bacterium
AGCAAGGCAGATGGTAGAGAACGGGTAGGCAACATTGGTTGCTGCATTTCCCAGATAACCGACCCCTTGACCAATAAAAATCTGATCCACAATATTGTAGATTGAGCCGACAAGAGACGCCATAATACTGGGAATGGCAAAATCTTTCAACAGTTTTGAAATTTTTTCATATCCTAGGGGATTCTCAGTCATTAAATTCATCCCCCTTTCTTTCTATACGGAGTTCCGCTGTAATATTTTCACCTGCCTGAATCAGCAAATCAATAAAGAGGTTTTTATCGGATTCCCTGAAGCCTTGCAATAAAAGAGCTTCTGTCTTTTCACATACCGTCTGTATCTCATCAATTACAGACAGCGCACGTTCCGTAGGATACAGCTTACACGTCCGCTTATCCTTATCATTTGGGGAACGCATAATCATTCCCTGCTTTTCTAATGCCGCAACTGTCCGTACAATATTGCTCGGATGAACATAAAACATATCCATTAAAGAATCCTGTAAAATGCCAGGCGAACGACAGATTTTAATCAAAAACATATATTGGCTGTTGTTGATTCCAAAGGGGGCAAGCTGTTTATCCAAATAGATTTTGTAAAATCGGTCTGTTACTGAAAGCCATTTTAATAGTTTCATAGATATATTCCTCCTAACCACCAGTATTATAATACAATATGCGTGCGCACGCAACTACTTTTAACATTATATCTGCCGCTTTGTCCTCCTAAACACAAATCAATTCTACATCTATAATCTCTACTGCTCTGCTACGAATATTATTCATTTTCCTAACCCATTCCATCTGATCCTGCATCTTCAGTTTTTCTGTCACGCCCCACTGCTCAGCCATCTGTTCCACCAGCATTTCAACTTTTTCTCTCGCTTCTTTATCGACCTGATTCAAATGCTCCGTCAATTTCCCGGTCAGTACCAGATATTGATACCTGGCACTCCTGTGTTCCTTCAGAAACTGTTTTCGCATTATTCCATATTTCCCATATGTGGGTTCTTCCTCATTGATTTCCAGATCCGGCAGATAATAATCTCCATGCAGTGTGTAGTTCAGTCCGTTCTTTTCATCATAAATCTGTTTCTTCATATTCTTACAACTCCATTTCTCTGTATTTTGTTTTGTTCTTCTTTATCTGTGCATTGTGTTCTTCACTTCGTTCTCTTGCCCATTGTATACGGTCGCCTATTTTTTTCGGCATTTGTTCTTTCTGCTTTTTCGCTTCAAGTTCCGCCTGCATCCGGATATCGTCCTGCACCAGTCTTTCTACCATATCTTTCCCCAGCATACGTAAAAGTTGATTGTATCTGTCTGCAAATCCCTGCAATATTTCTTTCTCACCGGATAATTTCTGATAATCCTTCTGAACTTCTGCCAGTTCCTTTTTAGTGTTCTCGTGCTCCTGCTTTTTCTTCTGAAACTTACTTTTCCACTTATCTCTTTCTCTGGTAAGTTCTTTAACCTGTGCAGCCATCGCACCAATTTTATTCTTCATTTCAATGAACAAGGGTTTTATTTTCTTATCCCGATAAGTTACCGCACGTTCCAATGCTGTAGCTTCCGGCAAAAATGTTTTGATCATTCCATATTCTTTTATTTTCCGCAATCTGAGAAATCAATCCTTCGTTCTCTGCTGTCAGATTTTCTTTTTCCTGCTCCAGTTCCTGCACTTCCTTTTTACGTTCCTTTTTCTTGAAATTATAAACGTCCAGATGCTCTTCATGTGTACCTTTCTGTTCCCATTCAATTCCACGTTGCATTGCGATTTCTGCCAGCACTTCTTTTTCATGATTTATCCACTGATTCAGTTCTGTATCATGCTTATTTCCGCCTTGAAATCCAAGACTTTTTAATGCCTGCTTCAGTGAAACTCTAGTATCCATTCCTTTTCCCTTCCAGTTGGTCACATAAGGGACAAAATCGATATGCAGATGTGGAGTAGCTTCGTCCTGATGCAGATAGCAACTAAATACCCGAAGTGTCGGATTCCGCTTCTGGAAATCTTTCATATATTCGTCCAATACCTTTACAGCCAGATTTCCTTCTGTTGTTCCCACTGCCATATCCTCTCGATTTCCAATCTGGAATATCACTTCATGGAACAACTTTTCCTGTTTGCTCTGTCGGATTTTTTCATAATAATTTGCAATCTGCCGGTCCTTTCTTTTCCCGACATTGTATCTCTCCGTAGCATCGTCAAACAGTTCCTTATAAACTTCTTTCAGATTCTCATTCTTATAACAAATGTTCAATTGCACTCTGTCCGGATCTACATTTTCTGCTACAAAATCCCGTCTGTTATGAGCAAAGCACTTTCGACAGCCGTACCGTCCATCAAAAGTCCCCTTGCGCCCTGCCGGGGGCATAACGTCCTTATGGACGTCTGTTCTGCACCGACCGAAGTGGATCATAGATCTGTTTATTCTGGTATCCTCGCCTGCACATATTCCAAATCTCCACAATAAGGTGTTCCCACCAGATACCATTCTCTTGCCAGATTCATCTCCATTCTGGTCTGTACCCATTCATCATCTACCAGCACTTCCAGTCCTTCTCCGCAGTGAAATCCTGTATCAATCCATAAATCTGATGATAATAATCCATATCTTCCATTGCTGCTGTTATATCCTAATCTTCCCTGTTTCATCATTTTCTGCTCCTTTCCAGTCTGTAAACGAAATTTGTAAACGGAGTTCAAAAGATTTTAAAAGTTAACGTTTTAAGTTTTTTCTTCAAGTTCCGTTTACATCGTTTACAATAATCTTTACTCAAACGGTATTTCCAACTGTTCCGGTACTTCTATAAATCCGTCTTTATCTTTCTTCACCGAATCTTTCATCCGTTTCCATGACCGCTGTATTCCATATTCCTTTCCGAATCGATGTGTACCATGTGGTTTCCAGCCTACAATCGCATTGTTCATAATATTGGCAATTTCTTTACCTTCCCACTGTTTCATTTCTCCGGTTCGATGTAGCGCTTCATCGAACAGAATTCTGGTACATACATACTCGTCATCGTAGTCATCAAGAAATGCCTGTATGATTCCGGCATTGGTATCTTCCGGCATAAATTCTTTTTGCAGACGCTTTGCCTCTTCCTCAATTTCCTTTGTGAATCCTAAGAACACATTTCCCCGTCGATACAGTACCATTGCCTCCGCCCAGGCCTGTTCGATATAGGCTTTGCTCTCTGCTTCATTATCCAGAATATGAACTTCTGCTTTCGACATATCTGTCATCACCGGAGCAAATCGTCTGTTTCCGGTTCTGTCCAGCGGAAGGAAATTCAGATCATTTGAAGTACCACAAAATACACACTGTCGTGGTCTGTCTTCCGGGTGAACTTCATAAGGTACTTTGTAAGTTTCTTTCTGTCTGCTCAAAAACGATTTTATCTGTTCAATATTCTTTGCTGTGATAGTTGCCTTCATTTCCCCCATTTCGATAATCCAGTGATTCTGCAGTTTTCTGTAAATATTTTCATCATCCAGATGATCCAGATTGTCGCTGAACCATTCTTCTTTTATCGCCAGATATTTGAAA
Source organism: Lachnospiraceae bacterium (assembly GCA_021771755.1). Lineage (GTDB taxonomy): Bacteria > Bacillota > Clostridia > Lachnospirales > Lachnospiraceae > Blautia_A. The sequence continues at coordinate 3,554 of JAETOL010000097.1, forward strand.
AACGTAGACTTTCCGGCTCCCTGACTTCCAACCAGGCACAGCATAATGTCATATTTTATTCCTGGTTCATAAATTCTTGAAATCGCTGCCAGCATGTGCATTTTCATTACTCCGATTGTGTATTTGCTCTTTTCTGCTCCCAGGAAATGCGGAAGCATATTTTCTATTCTTGGAATTCCGTCCCAAACCAGGCTCTCCAGATAATCTCTGATTGGGTGATATTTATTTTCATTGGAAACAATATCTACTCCCGCTTTGATCACACGCTCGCTTGTCAGTTCATAATTTTCTTCCAGATACATCTTCAAATTATTTTCATCAGTATCTGTAACCGTAGGACTGTTATTTCTCCGTTCCCAGGGCACCTCTTTCACAATGTCCATTCTTCCGGAAAGCTCATTTCGTTTAATCGCTTTTTTCAGCACTGGATCTTTTTGTAATACGGTTACACAATTTCTGATTGTCTGCTTTGTTCTTCCTTTATCCGTATGCTCCAACATATCATTGACATCTTCTGTTGTAAGCATCTCCTCGTTCACAATATCTTCTAATTCCATTAAGGACTTCTCGCTGATATTCGTTAATTCTTTCTTCAATTTTTTCAACCTCCCTTCTCTTCATTTTGAAAAACTCTACAATCTCTTCTCCTGTTCCAAACATCAGCACGTCCAGATAGTCATTTATCTTTCTTTCATTTGCCAATGCCTCCGTAAATAATTCGTGCCACTCTTCTTCTGGTTCTGGTCTGTAAAACTCTTTCCAAAACTGAATCCATTTCAGATATCTGATCAGCACGTCTGTTGCATGTTTCAACCACTGCTCCAGTTTTTCTCTGATCATCACAACTTTAGGTTTCTTTGATATCAAAGTATTCCTGCTTTGGTGCGTCCTTTTGTATTTGTTTCTGTCTTCGACTTTTATACTCCGCAGCCTGTCTGGCTATCACACATCCTTTTACCTGTTCAAATAATGTCACTTCTACCTCCTGCCCCTCCGGGCAAGTCTCTGATGAACAGATATTCGGGAATTGTTGTATCTTTCAATTCGTGATATACTGAATCTGCCAAGATGGTATATCAGTGAATCTGATTATCAGAGAACTTGCTCAGATATTTTGTCTGGGCTTTTTCTTTTTGTCTGTCAGTAGTCATAGCTTTTGCTCCTTACACAAATCTCCTTGTAGGAATAATGATAATTTCAAATTTGCTTCCGTCCTCTAATTCAAGAAGAATCACATAATCTGAATCTCGATCTGGTAAAACGGAACTTATCTTCAACTTCTTACTGTAGTTAATTGCATCAAATATTTTTCCGACTACTTTCTTTGTTTTCATTTGCTTCTACCTCCGTATTAACGTTTGTTGTCCAGCATCTCAGCTACTTTTTTCTGTTGTGACGGGTACAGATGCCCATAAGTGTTCAATGTCATCTGAATATCTTTGTGTCCCAGTCTCTCCTTGATAATCAATGGCTCTACGCCCTGATAGATCAAATATGCCACATGGCTATGCCGGATATCATGCACTCTGATTGGTTTTACACCGGTCGATGCTTCATATTTCTTGAGACGTTTCTGCAGTGTTCTCGCTACAATCGGAAACAACCTCTGATCTTCCGGAAATCCATAATGTTTTTTCGCATACTCCTGCACCTCTTCCTTAAGAAAATTCGGAACATCAATGGTACGGACCGAATTTTCTGTTTTTGGAGTATCGATCACATCTCTTTTCCTGATCCGGTTATAAGTCTTATTGATATGCAGGAGATTACCACCCATATCAAAGTCCGAAAGACTCAATGCCAGAAGTTCTCCTTCCCTGATTCCTGTCCAGAACAGAATTTCAAATATCAGATAATCTTCACTCCCCTGCTCAATCCCGGCAATAAATCTGTCGTATTCTGCCTTCGTCCAGAATTCCAGCTTGTTGGCATCTGATTTCCCCATCTTTTTTACTTTCTTACATGGATTTTCCTTCAGATTGTAAATTTTCTGTGCATGATTAAACAGTGCATTTAACTGATTCTGGATCATACGCTCATAAGTCTTGCTGTATCCTTTTTCCTGAATGGTATTCTGCCACTGGATAATCTCTGCCGGTGTGATCTCATTCATTTTTCTTGTCCCAAAAGACGGAACAATATGCTTGTTCATCATGTGCTGCTTATTACGGATTGAATTTTCTTTCAGTTCATTCTTTTTATCTTCAAAATAAACTTGAATAAAACTGTTCATCTCCATCTTCATATCCGCTGCAGTCTTTCTTATGAATTCCTTCTCATAATTCAATGCTTCTTTCTTAGTCTTGAACCCTCTTTTCAGCTTCTGCGTTTTCTTTCCTGTCCAGTCAACATAACGGAAGCTCACATATCAGGTTCCCTGTGTTTTGTCTTTGTAAGCTGACATCTTAAATCCTCCTTCATACTGCTCTCTGAGAGCATCCATAAAATTTTGTTTCCCAGTAGGGACGTGGAATCTTTCCACGAACTGCCACATATCCTTCCTTTGCCAGTTCATCATTGAGCTGCTTCAGAATAGAATATGCTTTACTGCGTTTCACACCTAATTCTTCCATGACATCATCAACGGTCATCATATAATTAGTTCTCATAGCGTCCTCCTTTCCAGTCACTTTTGTGACTCTTTCGATGTTTTATACTATAATTCACTTTTGTGACTTTATCAATAACCTTTTGCGAATTTTATTTTTATATTCCATTCTACATTTTCATACTTTGCGAAAATCAACCTCTTTCGTATCATTCACTTTTGTGCTAGAATAGAATCACAAATATAATTAAGGAGGCAGCATTATGGTAGGTAAAAAAATCCGGGCATACCGGGAATTCAGAGGGTACAGTCAGATACAGTTAGCCGAGCTGTCCGGCATTAACGTAGGTACGATCAGAAAATATGAACTTGGAATCCGGAATCCAAAACCGGATCAGTTAGAAAAGATAGCAACTGCACTGGGATTAAATGTAAGTGTTTTTCTGGATTTTAATATTGAAACAGTCGGAGATGTACTCTCTCTGTTGTTTTCTATTGATGATTCAGTAGCTGAACGCTACACAGGAAGAATGGAAATTACGTGCAATGGGAACCACGATAGGTTGTCATACTGTAATCAAAAAGGGAACCGAAGGAAATGAGATTAAAACGTATAATCTGACTTAATTTTTTGCAAAATAAAAGAGCCCTTTTGAGCTCGGAACTTTTGGTGGTCTGGGTGGGAGTCTGCTTAGTATGTTAAACCGTGCAACCATTACACCTCACCATCGCATACTCCCAGACCAAATAATAATATATATTCTTTTCTCATCGAATCAAGTCCTTTCTTGCAAATATGTTTAACTGCATCATAAATCAATCCAGAAACTAGGCAATTCGACAATGCTCCCAATATTGGTTTGATGGTGTTTGGAATCGAACCAAATCCTGTTACTAACTGTGTTATATTTATATTGTACCAAGCCGCTAGCGCGGCGGCTAGCCCTAAGTACGTGAAACCACTACTTTTTTCTTAAAATTTCATTTTTTAGAAAATAAAAGTAGCAGTTTTTTTATATATGTTTTATTGTTGAATCACCACAAGACAACCTAAAACAATACAAGAAAACTGCTATGCTTATGTTACCATGGATTTTTAAACTCAACAACCACATATTTCAATTTTATATATTTTTTTATCGTCCTCCTCCTGAAAATAGGACCGTTCGTATTTTTTCAAATATTTCATTCTATTTCAGGAGGTTCTATTATGGACGATTATTTAAAACAGTACCGGGAGATGATCTCCCTCCGTGGTCTTACCGACCATACCCTCACAGCTTATTCCACCTACATCTCCGCTTACCTGGGATATCTCTCTGATATCCTCGGCAAATCCTCGGAGGAGGTTTCCTGGGCCGAACTGCGGGATTTTATCCGCTGGCTTCAAAAGGAACGGCAGCTCTCTGACCGTACCGTCAATGCCTGTATTTCCCAGCTGCGTTTTTTTACCACTTATGTCCTGCGCAGGACCTGGGATCCGTACCAGCTTCCATTCCGGAAGTTTGATTCCTATCTGCCTTTTGTTCCCACCAGGCAGGAAATGCAGACCTTCCTTTCTACAATTACAGACCCGAAATTCAAAGCACTTCTCTGCCTGATGTTTTCTTCCGGTCTGCGCATTGGGGAAGTACGCCATTTAAAATGCCGTGATATTGAACATTCCAACGGAAGGATCCTCATCCGTTCTTCCAAAAGCCGTTCTTCCAGGTACGCCCAGCTCTCTGAGACCGCCTGGCAGCTCATCCTCCGGTACTGGTATTCCCTGCCCGGGCAAGACCGGCCCCGGGATTTCCTTTTCCCACAGAAAAGGGATCCTTCCAGGCCCATCGACCACCAGCGTATCCCGGATTACATCCGTTCCCACGAGAAGGAACTGGGATGGGAACACCGCTTTACCTGCCATACTTTCCGGCATGCTTTTGCCACTTATCATTATGAGGACGGGACGGACCTGCTTACCCTCAAAGCCCTTATGGGACATAAAAGCATCAATTCCACTGCCATCTACGTCCACCTTTCTTCTGGGGCTTTTTCTTCTTCCCCAAGCCCCTTTGAAAAGATGGGAGGGATGCTGGATGAATAACCCGAAGATCCGAAGTATCTCGGAAAACTCCTATCAGGATTTCCTGGACCAGGGATCCCGTCCCTCTTTTGTACAGCAGAAAGCTTCCAGGTCCATCCTTTCCTGCAAGTCCGGGGCACTGGGGATCAACATTTCCCAGTGTCCGGACTGCGGACACCTTGAATTCCACAACAATTCCTGCCGGAACCGTAACTGCCCCAACTGTCAGGCGGTAAACAAGGAGATCTGGGTGGATAAGCGCCGGGCGGAAGTCATCGACGCCTCCTACTTCCATGTGGTCTTTACACTTCCACATGAACTTAATCCCCTGCTCTACTGTAACCAGCAGCTTCTCTATACACTCCTGCACAGATGCTGCGCCCAGACACTTTTAGAGCTCTCTGCTGATAAAAAGTGGCTCGGTGCAACACCCGGGATCATCCAGGTACTCCATACCTGGAACCAGGAACTGGATTACCATGTACATATGCACTGTATTATTTCCGGCGGCGGCCTTACACCGGAGCATAAGATACGGGTATCGGAAAAGAAGTTTTTTATCCCAGCCGGCGTCCTCAGGGATAAATTTAAAGGAAAATATCTTGCCGGGCTGGATTCCCTTTATAAAGAGCAGCAGCTTGTGTTTTCCTCTTCCTGCGAAAAGCTCCGGAATTCCTATGAATGGTCGGAATTCCGGGACAACCTGTACCGTAAGGAATGGTGTCCCTATATCAAAGAAACTTTTAACGGTTTTGGCAACGCGATCGAGTATCTTGGCAGGTATACCCATAAAGTTGCCATCTCAAACAGCCGTATCCTGTCTGTTGATGACAGGAAAGTAACATTTTCAGCCCGAGGGAAAGCTCCCGGAGAACCACGCAGGACTGTCACTCTGGACAATGCGGAATTCATCCGCAGGTATCTGATGCATGTGCTTCCTGACGGCTTCCAAAAGATCCGCTATTACGGCTTCCTGAATAACCGGTACAAGAGTAAAAACCTGAAACTAATCTTTACTCTGCAGGGGCATCAGCGTTTCCATGCCAGATACACAGGACTCTCCATGGCTGAATTGCTAAAAGCAGTCTGGAAAGTGGATATCTGCATCTGCCCGGAATGTGGCTGCCAACGCATGCAGCACATAGGAAAGACATATGGTACTTCCTGACCTGCAACTGTTTCTGCTAAATATTTCTTTAACAAGCCTCCGGAAGAAGGCTTTAAAAGCATGCCTTTTTTCAAAAATGGCTTCCAGGTTATCATGATTATCATTAGAAACACCTGCATCCCGGCTTCCATTTACGACAATTTCACCAGATGAAAAGAATACTTTCCCCATATACATCCTGGCTATCAGTCCGCGGCTTGGTACAATTTTGAAGAATCACATTTAGAGCAGTTCTGCTTTTGTTCAGAACTGCTCTTTTCTGACTGCTCTGAATATGATACTTCACTTAAGAAGTATAACATGATTTTAAAAATTGTCAATTTTTTTATATTTTGTTATCATTCTGTTATCACAAGCGGTTGTCAGGATACTCGCCCAGCAACCATTTTTCTATTCTGTTCGTTATTATTTCTCACTCTTTTATATATTTCCACGCAACAGAAAAACCCCGGAAACCTTACGGTTCCGGGGTATCTTACGTTTGGACACAATGTACCTTACGGTACTCTATATTCAGATATATTCGCAGTGCATACCTCAATTTCGCTACGCTCCATCTCGGTCACGGGCATTCGCCCTATAAGTCCTTCGTCAAATATCCTTCTGTGAGTAAACTCCCATGGGATATTTTCCTCGACCTTGCACTGCTCATTGCTAATCGTGCAGATTACTCGATAACAGTAGCAACACGG
>JAETOL010000098.1 GCA_021771755.1 Lachnospiraceae bacterium
TGGTTCCAGCTAATGCAAATGAGGTATCCTTCATAACTCTCCACCATCTTAAAATCCTCCCCTTTATCAAATTGTGCATGTTAGGGAATTCTCCGGCACTCATCCACACCATAGGCAATCCCCAGGCTGGAACCGCAGTCCCAGGCCACATGGACTGTGCCGATATCATCCACTCCCGTCACGGTTCCCTGTTCTCCCGTATTGAGCTTCCGGTACGGGTCATCCATCCTCACCAGTTCCACCCGACAGCCTTGCGGGTATTCTTTCCGCAGCTCTTCCAGAACTGCCTTATCAATCACAATTCCCATTCTGCCCCTCCATCCGGCTGGCTTCATGCGCTTCCATCAAAATCCCCATCGGGAATCCGAACTTCCAGTAGGCACTTTCCAGCACATTATAATATCTTGTACTTGGTTCCCCAAGTTCTCTGCTTTCATCCATAATATAAACCATGGCATTTTTTCTCTCTCCACCCAACTGCACTTCAATCTCCTTTTTGTGATAGAACACCGGATATCCTTCGTAGCGGTCAAGGTTCCTTTCATCCTGCTCCCCGATCTTCCAAATGAGGACAGGAACACGCCCGCCCTTCTGTTCTTCAATGGTGGCATAAGCTCCGGTTTTGGAACCTTTAAACAGGAGGCGGTAACCTTCAAGCTCCGATGTTCCCAAAAGCCGTGCGTTAGGGCATCTCCTTGCCATCTGTTTTTCATCCATGTTGCTGCCGTAGGCAATGTAAAATTTTCTCATCTTGTATCATCCTTCCGTTTTATAGTGAGGTATTCCTCCTACCACCCCAAGGGCGGTCTGGCCGCCCGGTGTGGGAAAATATGTAGTCTTATGCCCCATGTCTCCATGCAGAATTTCCTTCCAAATGTTTCAGGAAATAGAGGCGGCAGGTCTTGAACTCATTCCCGATCAGCCCAAGCCGGAGCATCCAGCACCGGAAGGCGTATTTCTCATTGTCCGTCACCGTCCGCCTTGGGGATGCGGATTTCTGTGTCAGTGCCTGATGGCTGACCGCAAGGCAGAACTGGATGTATGCCTTGATCTCCCCGGCATGGGTGGTGCTGTTGAATCCGCAACGTCTGCGGCGTGTACCGGCTTGCGTCCACATGGATATGAATACCACATTTTTCGCTGGCGAATGCCCCTTTGTGCCGGAGCTGGCGGATGACCTCCTGCAGATCCGGGATATCATCGTAGGTGAGGATGGGGCTGACAATCTCGCATTTATATTCATCCCCTGCAGAAATAACCTGCCTGTGTACCTTTTTCTGTGCAACAATGCTGGAATCGAAGATGGCTTTCCACTCCCTGCCCTTCCTGTCTTTTGCCCCGTAGGTTTTGTAGTATGTTCCGATGTAATAACTCTCCGTTCCAAAATATTCCGCAATCACCTTCGCCGCGTCTTCCCTTGTAATCCCTGTCAGTTCTATTTCAATCCCAAATCTCTGTGTCCTCATGCTTTCCGTCCTCCTGTGCTTTTTTCGTAGTCTATTAATCACTCTGAAAGCACATATTATCCAGTCATTTCGCTGCCATAAGGTACACAAAGATTTGGTAGGAATCTGCCAGTAAATTGTGTGTTTTATGCCGCCTCGGAAGGCTCTGCTTTTTCTTCCCCGCTGCCTGTTTCCGAAAGGGAAAGACCTGCCACTGTCTCCTCTGCCTGAGCAGTTTCTGCCCGTTCCTGGGCTTCCTGCGCCGCCAGTTTCTTCGCCTCCGCCCTCTGCTTCGTCCGCACCTTCGCCCGGTCAATATCCGCCTGGGTGCGGAAAGCGGAATGGCCTTTCAGGTTCTCCATAAGCATGTTCCGGCTCTCCTTCATATCCCTGCCGCCGAAACCAATTCTGAGAAGCCAGATCCGCATGTAATATTTCTCGTTTTCCTCGATCCGCTCCTCAGGGTCAATCCGCTTCTGCTCCTTCGCCTGGCGCACCATGGCGGATGCTAAATCCGTCCATGCCTTCACTTTTGCAGCATCCTCTGTGTATGGGAATCGGAAAGTGATTTTTTCACTGGAAACTGCAATGCCCCTTGTTTCATCCGCAAAGGCTTTTAAGGAATCCTCCAGCACTTCCATGGCCGCATCCCCGTTTTCTTCCAGTTTCTCCACCAGCCCGTCCGGGATGGAGAAGTTCTTTTCCCCGACGGACTGGTTGATGAGGTACTGCCTGCTGTGGATCAGGAAAATGAGGTTTTTCAGGTTCAGTGCCGTCATGCCCTCTGCCGGGAAGCCAATCACAACTTTGTTTTCCTCCGTTTCCGGCGCATCCACAAATCCTCTCTCAATAAGTCCTGTCAGCACCAGCCCTGCCGTCTTTTCATCTTCCGTTTCCACTGTGCCTACCCGGTCGATGATGCAGCATCCCACCTGGAAGTTGCAGGATGGGACTCCCAAATATTTTGACGGGATTCCCAAAATCTCGCTGACTGCTTTTACAACTGCTTTCCGGTTTTCTGCGTTCGTTTTCATCTTCATATGCCTTTTCCTCCGTTCATTCTGCTTTTTTGGGTATCACATTAATCACTCTGAACGGGTGTAAAGTCAAGACAAATACGCTGTTTTTTCCCTTCTTTTTTATCTTCCTCATGGAAGCGTTTTTCCAACTCGAACATCGTCCTTTCCGGACGGAAAGAACGCCTCCCGTCTTCCTGCCACTGGAGCATGATGCGCCAGAAATCCGGGTATTCCTCCCGAATGGTCCGCAGGGATGCCAGCCGCTGCTTTGGACAGAACCAGCACCCCAACCGGTTGAATTTCTGATACAGGGGATTTAAAAGCCCCCGTTCTTCCAGATACGCCCTGGCCATAGCTTCTGTGATTCCCCATTCGGCAAGCGGAGCTCTGGTATTTTCCTTCATCTTTACCAGACGTTTTGGTTCGTCAGCGGCGATCCCAAGGTAGGCGATATGCTCTCCGACCTGTTTCTGGTACTTATGGAGCGGTTTTAGCTTCAGCCTGTCATTGCACCAGGAAAATCCCGTAGTAAACGGAAATCCATAAATCTGCCCTGACCGTTCCCCGCGCTTATATTCTGTATAGAATTGTTCCTCAAAAGAAATCTCCGCCTGGACAAACGTAACCTTCCTCCCGATGTAATCCTCTATCTTATGGATGTACTCATACATCTCCGGAAAATCGCCACACAGGGTTGGCGTTGCCATCACATTGCAATAAATGATCTCATCAACCTGCATCCCCCGCTCCAGCATCATAAGGAGCATGGCGGTGCTGTCTTTCCCTCCTGAAAACGATACGATATGTTTCATTCCTCCCCGTCACACAAAAACAGAACCTATCCTTTCCCTTTAAAAGCATCCGTTTTACTCTCCTTCCCCCTTTATTTTCCATACGATACACTATGATCAGCAGCTTCCAGCATTAATCGTCAACCGCTTCATTCGATTCCCTCCGGCACAAGCTCCCTGTATTTCATTTCCACGCCATCCCGGATCACAGACACATTCTCTGTCGACTCCACCTGCTCCATAAACCTCTTCACAATCACATCCGCAAACTTTTCATCCAGTTCTGCCATATAACAGATACGGTTGGTCTGTTCACAGGCGATCAGCGTGGAGCCGGAACCGCCGAAGGGGTCCAGCACGATGCAGTTGCTCATGCAGGAATTCTGGATCGGGTATGCCACCAGTCCCACAGGCTTCATGGTTGGATGGTCTTTCGACTGCTTCGGGCGGTCAAATTCCCATATGGTAGTCTGCTTCCGGTCAGAATACCAGTTATGCTTCCCGCCCTTTTTCCATCCGAACAGCACAGGCTCATGCTGCCACTGGTACGGGCTTCTTCCTAACACAAGGCTCTGCTTCTTCCAGATACAGCAGCCCGACAGGTAAAACCCTGCCGCCTGGAATGCCTTTCTGAAATTCAGCCCCTCCGTGTCCGCATGGAACACATAGATGGAAGCGTCCTGTTCCATATGCTGTTCCATGTTTACAAAAGCAGCAAAGAGAAAATTGTAAAATTTCTCATCCTCCATCCGGTCATTCTGTATCTTTCCGGCAGTCCCCTCATAATCCACGTTGTACGGCGGGTCCGTCACCACAAGGTTCGCTTTCCGCCCTGCCATCAGCAGGTCGTAGGTTTCCGGCAGGGTGGAATCACCGACCACCAGACGGTGCCGCCCAAGGAGCCACACATCCCCGGCCTTCGCCACCGCAGGCTTTTCAAGCTCCGCCTCCACATCAAAATCATCTTCCGTGATCTTCTTGTCATGGACGGAATTGAAAAGCTGCTCGATCTCCGGCGGCTCAAAACCCGTAAACGCCACATCAAAATCGTGTATCCAAGATCAGAAAGCACCGTTACCCTCTGGTGTCCGCCGATGATTGTCATATCGGAATTGACAATCACAGGCTCCACATAGCCAAATTCCGTAATGGAATTCCTGATCTTCTCGTATTCCTTATCGCCCGGTTTGAGTTTTTTCCTCGGATTGTAGGAAGCGGGAACCAAGTCCGCTATTTTAATCTTCCTGAATTCCATCTTCGTCCCTCCAGAACCTGTCTTTGATATAGCAGGGGTGGCTGCAATACTTCCGGCGGTTATCCCCATAAGAATCAAAGCTCCTGCCGCAGTATGCACATACTTTTGTGTAAACCGTTTTCCGGTTCCCTGCCTCCGGGTGTGTTTTCCACCACTGCCTCCGGCATCTGTCCGAGCAGAACTTCCTTGGCCTGCCGTTTTCCGGCTGGGTAATTTCTTTCCCGCAGCAGATACAAATGGCGCCTGCTTCCAGCCTCTCCTGCAGGTTCTTCACCGTGGCCGCCACATAGCCGCCCATCCCGTTTGCCTTGCAGTAATTCCGCACGATGTCACGGGACAGCCCCACAGCCTCCGCTATCGTCCTGTATCCCATGCCGTTCATCCGCAGTTCCTTGATCTGCGCTGCCTGTGCATCGTTCATCTGTCCTTTCACCTCCAAAAGAAAAAGCTGGAAAACCACCTCTTTTTTGATGGTTTCTCAGCCCAAAAACACGGGATTTCCGGTACTCTTCGGCAAAACTTTATTGCGGGAAAATCCCTGAAATCCTGTGTTTATGTAAGGTCGGCAGCCAGGTTCCCTATCCCCCCTGTCAATTTCTGCGAAAATTCACGTTTGAGGGGGCGGCGGTTCCCGGAGGGCGGGACTGTGGAGATTCAGACCGCCCCTCCCCCTGCTGGAATCTGTCGGAAATTGCTGTAAATTACACAATCCGCACGGAAAATCTTTGTGCATCTTATGCTTCCGAATTGACTGGATAATTATCCGAATCTGATTTAACATGCTCACTACCAAAAGGAAACACCGCCCCGCACCAAAGGGACGGTACCAAAGCAAAAGGAGGCAGACGATTATGAAATCAAAACTCATCAAGGTTCTTTATTCCACACGATCACGGGGAAACAGCAATTACTTCCACGGAGGTTCTTACATCGAAACCCCGAAGATCCAGATGGAGGGAAAGTGGCTGGAGGCTCTCGGCTTCCATATCGGTGACAGGCTGCAGGTGGACTACGAGGAGGGAGCCATTCACATCCGGCTTGCACCGGAGCCGGAAGCACAGCCAGCCATGGTATGCGAACCGGGATTGAATTACGGCTCCAACGGCAGGAAAGGCAAGAGGAAACAATGATGTTCACTCCAAAGGAACATTCCCTTCTCACCGCGCCTTACTTCAAACTCATCCGCCAGACGGATGACTTCTATGAGATCCAGTCCCGGTGTACCGGACACTGCTGGATCATCCAAAAGCCTTATGTCTTTGAACGGTATCCCGTCCGAATCTACCACAAACACACGAAAGGCACACCTTACTGCCACAGGCACGGCCACGCCAGGAACATCGGCTCCGCCGTCCAGCAGATCAAAAACCATGACGCCTACCAGCTAAACGGCAGGCGCACCGTCACCGCCTAAAGGGAAAAGCCCTGGGAACCACATCTCCCAAGGCTTCTCTCTGTCAGTATTTATATTCCTGGTACCTGTCTTCGGTCATGGTCTTTTTGTCATGGCACCTCTTACAAAGTGCCTGCCAGTTTGCTTCATCCCAAAACAGCTTTTCATCCCCACGGTGCGGAATGATATGGTCCACCACTGTTGCTTTCACAAATTTTTCCTGTTCCCTGCATTTCTCACACAGCGGATGTGCTTTCAGGAACCTGCTTCTGGCTCTCCGCCAGCGGCTGTCATAGCCGCGCCCGGAAGAAGTGATCCGGTCAGCCATATGCAGTTTTGCATGTTCCGCACAATAATCCCCTGCGGTCAGTTCCGGACAACCCGGATGCTTGCAGGGCTTCTTCGGTTTTCTCGGCATGGCGTCACCACTT
>JAETOL010000099.1 GCA_021771755.1 Lachnospiraceae bacterium
GAATCCCCATACCGGACGCGACTTTGTTCAATTCGGAAAAACCAAAAGTGTGCTGAATAAGGGGGCAAAAAAGATTGCCCTCTTATTCAACCCACCTCCGGTTCTTTCCTTAATAACTATGCCGAAGAAAAAACTATGCCGAAGATTTTCTTTATTGCCTGAAGTATCTTCAATTACGTGAGATTCTTCGGCATAGTATTTCAAGTTAATCTAGCGAATAGAGCAGCTTTTTTATGGCTGACTTCTTCCAGATTTTTTCGCTATCATCAAACGCCGGTGCGGCTTTATTCATTGCCTCGCTCATCATTTCAAGCGTTGCAAATGCATAAAACCCGGACGTTGTCGACATACTTTCATGACCAAGCAGCTGCATAATAAACGGAAGCGGTACTCCGTTGCGATAGAGATCCATTGCCTTGGTTTTCCGAATCAAATGACAATAAACGTTTTCAGGAACCTCCGGACAAGTGACACGGGCCTTCTTTGCTGCTGTATTTAATATCAGGCTTATGCTGTCCGTAGAAAGTTGATGGGGTTTTCCATCAAGACGGCTATAAAACAGCGGTGCTTCCGTCAAGTCGGGATGGAATTCCTCAAGGTACTTTCTTAAATGAGCCACCGTTTTATTCATAACTGGTACATTTCTGGTTTTCCGTCCTTTCCCGATCAACGTAACATAAGGATGAGGCACGTCCAGGTGAAGCGATGACAGCGAGAGGTCGGAAAGCTCCTGCACCCTTGCCCCTGTATCGTAGAGGAGGATCAGGATCATACGGTTCCGGCGATGCTTTGCTGTTTTGGTTTCATATGATGCCAGTATCGCTTTCGTTGCTTCCGGCTGCAGATATTCGATTGGCTTTTTCTCTTCCTTGACTTTTCTAACGGTACAAACATCATTATAGATACCTCGGAGTTCAAAGTCCTCATCTGCACAGTATCTAAGGAACGAGCGGATAGCTGTCAACTTCAGGTTTATCGTTTTAGGAGCATACTTCCTTTCGCGCAGCCATTCAACAAAGTCCTTAACGTTGCTGCGGTTGAATGTTTCAAATGTTACCAGGCCTTCCTTTAGTCCCTTCTCACTCTCCAGAAATGAGAGATAGGAATTCAGGGATTGTTTGTAGGCGGCAACAGATTTATCCGACTGATTACGCACTGCAGGCATAAAGTCATGGAGATAGGCCCGTGCCATCTGCCAGAAGTCTTTATCTTTCTTCCGCTTATACTTCATCGGCATCCACCTCCGGAATCAGTTCTTCTGTGGAGGCAGCCATGCTGCGGTATTGGGGAAAGAAATCCGGTATCAGATGTATGTAGTAATAAGTGCTCTCCAGCGAAGAATGCCCCATATATCGCATCAGATAAGGGAGCATTGCATGGATATCCTTGCCTTCCGATGACCACCGCATGATGTTTGCACACGCAAAGTGATGTCGAAAATCATAAGCTCGTGGCTTGACTTTGCCGTCTCTTTTTAAGCCCGCTGATAGCCAGATGTTTTTGAAGTTTACAGATAAAGCAGTACTGGAACAAATGCCTCCATGTCTGCCGGGGAAAAAGTACTCCCTTTCTGGTAACACCTTACGTATGGCATTGTCATAATCTATAAGATAACGGGTCAGCTCTTCTGAGATATAGAGCCTTCTATCGCGGTGTGCCTTAGCCCGCAGAATGTCAACGTAGCTTTTATCCAGATGAACATCCTGGCACTTTAACTGCCTTGCTTCTATTGATCTGACGCCGCAGCAATACATGAAACGGTATAGTGCCGGGAAGACATATGCCCTGCCGGGAGCTTTATACCTGAGTACATACTGGTCGCACTCCTTAAAAAAGCGAAGAATTTCAGCCTCCGTCATCAGGTAAACATCCGGATGGTAGCGTTGAATGATGAACGAATTATCCAATACATACGCGCCAGTATCTCCGGTATTAACAAGATATCGACCGAATTCGCGGATCGGCGACACCCAGCTTCTGTCACCGGTAGTTGATTTTCCTGCATGTTCTATGGCCCATCCGTCAACAACTTCTTTGACCAGGGTGCTGTGATCTCCATGGGAAGCATTGTAACGATCCAGTTCACGAAGATATACGGAAGCGGATGCATATTTAATGCCTAAAGCATGCTTATAATCCAGAAAGTCGGCCATCATAGGGCCAAGCCTGCTGACAAAGGTATTCATGGATGCACCTCCTTCGAGATCTCGCCGAATGGAAGGACGCACTCCCTAAGCCTTTTTTCATCAGTTGTGATATAGATTCCGGTCGTATCGGGATCCGAGTGCCCGAGTATGGCGGCGATTGTTTCAACAGGAACTTCATTCCTGACCATTGTTGACGCAGCGTTATGCCGAAGCATGTGCATTCCGAGAATGCGACCATCTGCAGACACAGATGCCCTCTCAAGAATGCGCTTCACCATCATGTAGCATGATGAATGACATGAAAGCGGATCAAACGGAGCAATGAGTCTTACAAACAGATAATCGTTTGGAGCATGTGGACGCTGCGCAGTCAGATACCGGGCAATCGCATTGCCTACAGATGGCATCAAGGGAACACAGACAAGATTTCCGGTTTTGCTTTGCCTCCATGAGATTGTATCGTTCCGCCAGTCGATATCTGTCAGTCGCAACCGGATTATATCGCACGCTCTGATGCCTGTAGATAATCCAAGAAGAATCATGGCAGAGTCACGCAGAGGGGTTGCAACATCGTCCGTAACAGCTTTAATGCGTTCCTGTTCATCCGTTTCAAGAACCGGGATGATCCGATGATGCCGTGGGGCGTGAATACCGGACAATGCCATCAGCAGATCATCTCGTTTAAGGTATCGACAGATCTTCCTGAGTTCGCAAAGGATTCCCCTCTGCCGCTCAGGTTTCGAATGCTTTACATAGTCGAGTACTATAGAGGGTGTGAGATCATCCAATGGGACTACAACCTCTCTTTCCTCAAGAAAAGAAAGAAATGCGTACATGCCATACTCATAAAAATGGCGGGTGTTCTCGTTTTCATACTCACCCTCTAAAAAGGAGCAGTAATTCGTGTAGACTTTGCGATAATACTCATTCTCCGGTTGTACTCTTGATCTTGAAGCAGTCGAAAAATTAAACTGACCGGTGCTGATATACGAATCAATGAGCCTGATAAAGCGGCCTTGAAGGTGATAACGCTCCTTGCTAAACCTTCCAGTTTTTGGACTGACCACAGCATCAGCATAGAGCTTGCCGATTTCGTGGTTATACTCAGTAACGTTGTGTTCCTTACAGAATGCCTTGAACCTTCTGACAGCGCCTTGATAGTTAAAAATGGTGGAATCATTATATCCGGCACCTTTCAAAGTATCGATGAGTAACGTGCAGACAGTATTTATATCCATCTTGAAGCACCTCCTTTGAATTGATGCTTCAAGTATAAAATACTATACCGAAGAATCTCATGTAATTGAAGATACTTCAGGCAATAAAGAAAATCTTCGGCATAGTTTTTTCTTCGGCATAGTC
>JAETOL010000021.1 GCA_021771755.1 Lachnospiraceae bacterium
AATGAAAAATACTAACCGATGGAACGCCGTGTGCGGTGAAAGTCGCATGCACGGTGTGGAGTGGGGGAAAAGCCCGAGATGATATCAGAGGCTTACCTATCACTATAAAACTCGGACTTTATTTATATGTTGAACCAGGCGGCGGGGGACAGGCAGATACTGGCGAAGCAGCTCAATATTTCCCCGCATCAGTTATCTTATGTGACGAACAGTGGAGAAGGTGAAGGACTGATTTTTTACGGGAGTACCATAATCCCTTTTAAAGATAAATTCGATAAGTCGTTACGCCTCTATGCTTTGATGACAACAAAATTGTCGGATTTGGAGGAAAGCCGGGAAAAACGGCCTGCCAGAGATCAGAAAGGCGAAGCATGAAACAATGGATTGCAGTAATAATATTGCTCTGCTCCCTGCTCCTGCTAAGCATCAGTGGGTATTTTCTCGCAGATATGCTTATGCAGGAGAGGAAGGATGATGCATTGCAAGAGCAGTTGAAAGAAATTTATGAAAAGTCTGGCAATGGGGAGACGGAAGGGTTATCAGAGGAAGAAACAAATGATGGAGGTAGGGATACCGGGGGAGATTCTTCTCCGGTTCATCCGGGCCTGCTTGCGCTGCACAGGGAAAATCCAGATTGTATCGGATGGATTAAGATAGAGGGTACAGTGATTGATTATCCGGTTATGTACCGTCCATCGGAAGAAAACTATTATCTCCATCGGGATTTTAATGGGGAGTATTCCGCAAACGGCTGTCTGTTTCTTTCCGAGCTGTGCAATCCAGCTACAAGTGATAACTTGATTATCTACGGACACCATATGAACAGCGGGAAGATGTTTGCGGCACTGGAACAGTACAAGGACAGCGCATTTTATCTGGAACATCCGTTGATTTCCTATGACACATTGCATGGCAGTGAAACGTATCAGGTTTTCGCCGTATTCTGTACACCGGTATATACGGGAAATGATTTCCCTTATTATACGTTCACAAAGGCGGAGGATGCGGCAGAGTACCGGGAATACATCAAAGCAGTCAAAGAACGTGCGCTTTACGATACAAGGATTTCAGCGGTTTTCGGGGACAGGCTGCTGACCTTATCCACCTGTGAGTATTCCCAGGTGAATGGAAGGGTTGTGGTAATGGCGAAAAAAATCAGTTAGTAAGAAGCAGATTGGTAGATTCTGATACTTTGCGACACCGTGTCGCAAAGTTGGATGGTGAAAGGAACAGCGGTATGCGGGAACAGGAGTTTAAAGCAAGAGATAAGACAGTCAATAAAATGAGCCGTGACGGCCTGGTTGAGGAAAATCTGCAGAAGAAAGATTCTGTCCGGATAAGCCAGAGGGAATTGGATAATCTGACACTGCCGGGGCAGGCGTCAGATTCTGTCAATTTCCAAAGGGAAAAAGCGTATTCTATTGGACGGAGGCAGAAGGACAGCATTTCTTCCAGTGCGGAAAATCCCTCAAAGGCAAGCAGGCAGCAAAGGCAGTCCGCAAAAAAGCGGCGGCTGTATGAAGCACATACAAAGAATCCTTTGTCTGAGCAGGCAGGCGATCCGTTATCCGGATTGCCCGTGCAGCCGGAAAACCATACATATTTCGCACAGGAGCCGGACGGCAACGGAGATACAGAACCGGAAATCCCGGAGACAGAATCAGCCAGGGGATTATCGGGACATTCCTCACGCATGGAGAGTATCCGGGGGCATCCGTCCAGCGGAAGGAACTATGTGGAAGCTGTGGCAGAGACAAGCCACAGCCGGAAGAAAAAGCAGGTGCAGGCGCAGTTCCGTAAAGGGGATGGACAGCAGGCAGGCGGCGAAGCAGGCAGTAAGGATTCTCGAAAAAATGATGCCCATTACAGGGAGACGCCGGAAGATGCAGGGAAAAACTTAGAGACTGTCCGTGAAAATATTAAGAAAAAGCAGAAGCGGGAGCGGCTGCATAATGAGCAGAAAAAGCAGGAATCCAGGATTTCCTTCGATGACGATGAAAGCGTTATGGTGCATGGTGCAGGTATGGGGATCGGTAGAAAAGCTGCGTCTGCGGCGTCACATTCCATGTCAGTCTATGCACACGGGAAGGTGCATGAAGCGGAGCAGGATAATTCTGCGGCAGAGGGGGCACACCGGGCAGAGGTCATGGCGGAACATTCTTTGCGGAATGCCATGCGTACCTCCCGCCGGATGGTGCAGCGGAGGCTCTCCCGTTGGAGGGAATCCCCGGAAGGGGAAGGGGTGAAAAGCCGCCTGCAGTTTGAAGCTTCACAGGAAACGGCAGAATCGGCGGGGAAGCAGTTGGCAGAAACGGGGCAGGCAGAGAAAACAATCCGAAAAAAATTCTGGCAGAAACAGCGGATTAAAAAATCCTACCAGGCGGCAAAGAGGGGTGAGAAAACAACAGCGGAGGCGGCAAAAGCCACGCAATCCGTATTTGACAAAATAAAAAGCAAGGCGGCGTCCGTCTTAAAAAATAATAAAGGGATATTTGGGGCAGCGGCAGTCATAGGGCTGCTTTTTTTGATGCTTTCTGCGGGCTTGTCAAGCTGCAGCGCAATGATTGAAGGAGCATCGTCCAGTATTATCGGCTCTACTTACCCAAGCACGGATGAAGATATTTATGCTACGGAAAATGCGTATGCGGCATTGGAAGCTGGCTTAAACAGACAGATTAACAACATGGAATCCACACATCCGGGATATGACGAATACTGGTATCAGGTAGACGAAATTTCCCACAATCCCTACCATCTGATTTCCTATTTCAATGCGAAATACGGGCAGTTTACTTATGAACAGGTAAAAGACGAGGTGGAAGATATTTTCCGGGAACAATATAGCCTGTATGTGGACGAAGTCAACGATACGGTGACGGAGACAAAAACCGTGCGTGTCGGGGAATCCCTGGGGCAGGTGGTGACGAGTGGGTATTGTAACTGTTCCATCTGCTGCGGTGTATGGTCAGGAGGGCCGACGGCCAGCGGCGTATATCCAACGGCAAACCATACGATAGCGGTGGATGCCGCCAATCCCTTTGTGCCGATGGGTACGAAGGTCGTGATGAACGGCGTGGAGTATGTGGTGGAGGACACAGGGGCGTTTGCCCGGTATGGGGTGCAGTTTGATGTTTTTTATGACAGCCATTCCGCTGCGTCCGCACATGGGCATCAGACCTGGGAAGCGTTTATTGCGGACGATAACGGCAATCAGGAAGTGGAAGTGACCACGACGGAAGTAATCAACCGCCTGGAAGTGACGCTTACGAACCATAATCTGGATGCCGTCCTGCGGAGCCGTATGGATGAAAATGAGGAAAAGCGGTATGACCTTTACAACGGGACTTACGGCAACCGGAATTACTTATTTGACGTGGGGAGCCTGCCCGGTGGCGGCGGTGCGGATGGATATGGTTATGAGATTCCATCCGAAGCATTGTCGGATGGAAAGTTTGCAAGGATGATCCATGAGGCGGAAAAATATTTAGGCCGTCCTTATGTTTGGGGCGGAGCTTCGCCAAGTACCGGGTTTGACTGTTCCGGGTTTGTCAGTTGGGTCATCAATAACTGTGGGAATGGATGGGACGTAGGGAGGCAGACGGCGGAAGGATTGCGTGGGTGCTGTGCCCATGTACCATCTTCACAGGCAAAGCCGGGTGATCTGATATTCTTCCAGAACACCTACCCGACATCTGGAGCAAGCCATGTGGGGATTTATGTGGGCAACAATATGATGATCCACTGCGGTGACCCAATCCAATATACAAACATAAGTTCTGCATACTGGCAGCAACATCTACTCGGATTTGGAAGGCTGCCTTAGAGAGTTGGTGTCTGATAATAATTAAGTTTAACAATATGAGAATAAAGTATGACAACCACAAAGCAAAAATCATAAAAAAACCTGACAATATCAGGATAAATACCATAGGTGGCAATGTCATAAATCAGAACGTGGAATCATCACACTGACCAGCTTGGAGTGCAGAGCATTTCAGGCTTTTCTATTGTCAAACTATTTTATCACAAAGGCGCTTGTAAATGTAAGCCTATATTATGAAAGGACAGTTGGGAGGATGATATGGCGCAAATACAATACCAGTTTAATAAAAACGATGAATATTTCACGCCGGCATATGCGGTTTATCCAATCGTGAAACGGCTGAAATCCGGTTCCAGGGTGTGGTGCCCGTTTGACACAAAGGACAGTGAGTTTGTCAGAGTGCTTGTCCGGCATAGGTTCCAGGTGGTTTATGGGCATATTCGGACAGGGCAGGATTTCTTCCAGTCCGATGTTCCGGAATGTGATTATATCGTCAGCAACCCGCCTTACAGCTTAAAAAATGAAGTGTTGAAGCGGCTGTATGAAATCGGCAGGCCGTTCGCCATGCTGATTAATTTTCAGGGGATATTTGACAGCCGGGAACGCTTTCAAATGTTCAAAGAACATAAGGTGGAAATGCTCTGGCTCAGCCCAAGGGTGAACTATATGACGGAGGGCAAGGATTCCCTCCAGGGTGTGCCGTTCCAGAGTGGTTATCTCTGCAGCGGTGTTTGTGAAAGACAATTGGAATTTGAATACCTGGTAAAACAGTGAATTAGGCAATAGAAGAAATGAGGTGGTGGATATGAATAAAAAGCTGCACCGTGTCCTGGATGAAATCCAGAAAACGGAGGAAAAGATTGCCGCATGGCAGGAGCATTTAGGGGAGCTGAACATCCAAAAGGAAATGTTAGAGGATGCGGAGATTATAAAAAGCGTCCGTTCCATGCGGCTTAACAGCCGGGAGTTATTGTCTGTCCTGGAGGGCATACAGAATGGGACGGTCGTACTTTCAGAGGAGCCAGAAATGGCGGAGGATTCCGGCAGTGCTGAAATCATAAAGCCGGAAAACCGGGCAGAACTGACGGAAAGCATGGAGAAAACAACAGAAAATCAGGCAGAAACAGCGGAAAACACAGCAGGGGGATTCTCTGCAGGACAGGGATTGTCGGAGGGTATGGCAATGGAAAGGGAGGATTTTTAGAATGAAAGCGAAAATTAAAAAATATCTGATGGTAATTACGATGGTCGTGGGGATGATGTTCTCTGCGGCCATGCCTGCATTTGCCTATACAGGCAGTGCAGGGCAGACGGAAGCCGACACCACAAATGTTGGGACAGCGACAGGAAATAGCAGCGTGGAAAACGGAGATCCGGAGGATGCGCCGATTGCAGAGGAACCGTCAGACACAGAAGAACCAGAAGAGGAAGAATCACAGGGCAGGGTGCAGGGGACGCCGTTTTCTGTGCCTGGGAACGGGCAGTTGGTGGACGGTATGGCAGACGATGAAAGCAAGCAGTTTTTAACTGTGCAGACTAAGAACGGCAATACCTTTTTCATGGTGTTAGACCGCTCCAACAATACGGAGAATGTCTATATGCTGTCCATGATTGATGAAAATGACCTGGCAGAATTTATTGGGGACACAAAGGAAGATCCAAAGCAGGAGCAGCCTTCCGTAATCATTCCGGAAACAGAAAAGCCGTCTGTACCGGAAGAACCAGAAACGGAGACAGAGCCGGAAGAAAAGGAAGGCGGCACGAATACGGGCGCCCTGCTTGCGGTGATTGTGCTTCTGGCTGGCGGCATCGGCGGATATTATTATTTTAAAGTGGTGAAACCAAGGCAGGAAGAGGATGGAGAAGACAATGAGGATTTGGAATTTTACGGCGGTGCATATGTCAATGAGGAGCAGGACGATTCTGAGGAAGAAGAGGAGGAGGATGAATAATGTTTTTGGTCATTGCCGAAAAACCGAGCGTATCACAGAGCCTGGCCAGGATTCTTTCCGTTACGGAACGGGAGGACGGCTATCTGTCAGGGGAAGACTGTATTGTAAGCTGGTGCCTGGGGCATCTGGCCGAGTATGCTTCCCCTGATTATTATGATTCCAGATATGGGAAATGGGAGTTTGCAGACCTGCCCATTGTGCCAGGGCAGTGGGAATTGGCCGTTGCAAAAGATAAGAAAAAGCAGTTTGCAGTCTTAAAAAAGCTGCTGAACCGGAGTGATCTGGATTATGTGGTGAATGCCTGTGACGCAGGCCGGGAAGGGGAACTGATCTTCAAGCGTGTCTATGACCTGTCGGGTAGCAAAATCCCGGTCAGGCGGCTGTGGATCAGTTCTATGGAGGACAGCGCAATCCGGGAAGGGTTTGCCAATCTGAAAGATGGGGAGGAATACAAGAACCTTTGCGAAGCCTCCATATGCAGGGCAAAAGCGGACTGGCTGATCGGAATGAACGCAACCAGGGCATTTACCACAAAATATTATAAGCGATTGACGGTGGGGCGTGTCCAGACACCCACGCTGGCAATGCTGGTGGAGCGGCAGGATGCCATTGACGGGTTTGTGAAGGAAGCCTATTACAAGGTGGCGGTTGAGGGGGATGGGATTCGTGTCATATCAGAATCTATTAAGGATGAAGCGGAAAGCATTGCCCTGGCTGAAAAATGCAATGGGAAATCCGCAGTTATCCGCAAAGTGGAGAAAATCCAGAAGAAGAACCAGCCGCCGAAACTCTATGACCTTACCACGCTGCAGAGGGAGGCAAACCGTTTCTTTGGATATACGGCGCAGGAAACATTAAGGGAGCTGCAGGAACTGTATGAAGTAAAGTTAGTCACCTATCCCCGGACGGACAGCCAGTACATTACAGCAGATATGGAGCAGACAGCTTTAGAATTGTTAGAGCTGTTACCTGAGTTACTGCCTTTCTTACAGGGAGAATCTATCGGGGAGAATATAGGGCGCATTATCAATAATGATAAAGTTTCCGACCACCATGCACTGTTACCGACAAAAGAGGCGCTAGGGCAGGATTTTGAAGAATTATCAGAACGGCAGCGGAATATCTTCCGTCTGATCGGGCAGCGTCTGGCACAGGCAGTATCCGAAGAATGCATTTATGAGGAAACAACAGTCACAGCATTGTGTGAGGGGCATGAATTCTCCGCAAAAGGGAAGGCAACAGTCCAGCCAGGGTTTAAAGGCATTGAAGAAGCCTTCCGTAATGCTGTGCAAAAAGGAAAGCCAGCGGATAAAGGCAAAACAGATGACGCATTCTCCATTCCGGGAAGCTTGCGGGAAGGGATGGAGATTGCAGAAGTCCGTGCAGAGAAGTGCAGGCATTTCACATCAGCTCCGAAGCCGTACAGCGAGGACACACTGCTATTAGCGATGGAACGGGCCGGGAATCAGGATTTTGATGAAGATACAGAGAAAAAGGGACTTGGCACGCCTGCAACCAGGGCATCCATTCTGGAAAAGCTGGTTTCCTCCGGCTATGCAAAACGGAACGGGAAGCAGATCCTCCCGACTGCAGACGGGAAGGAACTGATTGCGGTGCTGCCGGATTATCTAAAGTCTGCATCTATGACTGCGGAATGGGAAAATAAACTGCTCCTGATGGAGAAAGGGCAGATGGACAGCCGGGAGTTTTTGCGGGAGATTACAGATTTGATTGATACGATGATTGCAGGCTGCAGCGCCATATCCGGGGAAGAACAGGGCCGTTTCCATCAGAGGGAAAGTGTTGGAACCTGTCCGGTATGCGGGAATCCTGTGTATGAGGGAAAGAAGAACTTTTACTGCAGTAACCGGCAATGTGCTTTCTCCTTGTGGAAGGAGAACCGCTATCTATCCGGTATGAAAAAACTGGTGGATAAGAAGATGGCGGCAGAGCTGCTGGAGAAGGGGCGTACCCATGTGAAGGATCTCTATTCACAGAAAACAGGGAGAACCTTTGCGGCAGACCTGTTGATGACGGCAGAGGATGGACGTGCGAATTTCAGCCTGGAATTTCCGAAGAAAAAGGGAAGCGGGAAATCCGGCAAAGGCAGTGAAAAACAGAAATAAAAAGCAGAATAAGGGTACATGCCGCTTTTGTGTCTGGAAAAGTATTGTTGGATAAAAAACTTTCAGGCACAGGGGCGGTATTTTATATGGAGGTTTTATATGGCAATGTTAAATGAAATCCGTGGGCTTGCGGAGTATGAGGCAAAGGCTGTCACCAGTTCCCCACGGGACTGGATGGGATATCTGGACACGGCGGCGAAGCTGTACCGTTATTCCTTCCCAGATACGCTTTTGATCCATGCACAGCGCCCGGATGCGACTGCCTGTGCGTCGCTGGAGCTGTGGAATGGGAAGATGAACCGGTGGGTGAACCGTGGGGCAAAGGGGATTGCACTGATTGACGATACCGGGCCGACACGGAGGCTGCGGTATGTATTCGATATTTCCGACACGCATATGGTGCGTGGCGGCAGGACGCCAAACCTGTGGAAGATTGAGGATGCACAGAAAAAGGATATCCTTGACCATCTGGCGGACGCTTACGGACTGTCAGAGACAGACAGCGCAGACCTGCCGTCTGCCTTATCCGAAATATCCCGCCAGTTGACGGAAGAAAACTTAGAGGAAGTGATGGACGGCCTTCTGTATGAAACAGAGGGGACATTTTTAGAGGGGCTGGACGAGGACACGATCCGTGTGGAGTTCCGGCGGCTTTTGATGAACAGCGTTTTTTATACGCTGGCTGTCCGCTGCGGCCTTGACCCGATGGAGTATCTGGAGGAAGAAGATTTTTCGGCAATCACCGATTACAATGCGCTGCCTGTGCTTACCTTCCTGGGAAATGCCACAAGCCAGCTTGTGGAGCCTGTCCTTGTGGACATTGGACGGACAGTGCGTAAGATTCTCATAGAAAAATCCCAGAAAACGGTTGCAAAAGAGAATGGAATCGGCTATAATGAATTTAACGCTTTAAAGCGTGAAAGTGGAAACGAAGAAGGAGGAAATGAGCATGGAACTGACTTACCACCGCAAAGGGGATTACCTGTTCCCGAACCTGACCATAGAGAAACCAGAGGCGGCAATCGGGAAGTACGGGATGCTGCGCCGGACATACCTGAAAGAGAACCGGAAGGGATGGTATCAGAGCATGATGCTGTCGGGGAAACTGGACAGGCACTTGATGGAGATCGAGCAGGCAGCGACGGAGAGGATGGAAGTCCTGATGAAAGGGCTGCTTCTGAAATACCCGGCCCCGGACAAGGAGAAAGACCAGATGGCGTGGGCGGCGCACATGAATGGACTGACGGCAATGGCGGAAGAGAGCATCTTGAAGGAATTGGTATACAGCTAAATGAGGAAACAACAGAACAGGATTTGAGTGAAGCAGAGGAGAAAGAAGCCTCTGCTTTATCTTTGCCCGATTTTCCGACTGTGGAACAGCAGAAGAGGGAGATTGAGGGACGGATGCAGGCGCTCTATGCCGGGGAGGTTGCGATTTCTCCAGAGGTGATAGATGAAGTCCTGCGCAGCGGCGGCAACCGGAATGGGAGCCAGCTCCGGATCATCTATAATTTTATGATAGACCAGATGCCGGAGGAATATACGGAATTTGTCCAGAGGGAGTATGGCAAAGGCGGCATCGGGCTTACCATAGACGGCAAGGAATATTCTGTCTGGTATGACGAGCTGGGGATGCAGATTGCCGTAGGACATACGGTGACAGACCGGATTCTGGATAAGGTATTTTTATCCTGGGAAGATGTGTGCGGGCGCATCCACCAGCTTTTAAAACAGGGGGAGTATGCGCCGCAGGTGGTATTGGATGCCGCAAGGGATAACGCTTCGAAGGAACACGCCAACGCACTTGCCTATATGTATCAGGATATGGCAGAGGGCGTTGCGGAGCTTGTATTTGAAGATGTGGAGGTATTCTATGGCGGATTCCCTGATAAAGTGGAACGGCTGTCAGAGCTGATCGCACAGCCGGAATATTTGTCTGACCTGATAGAACGGCTGGAAGGGCTTGCGGAAGCGTATGAAGAAGATCATGGGGTCATGCGATTCCAATTATATAATCCTACACGGATTCTTGCACAGTTCCAGAAGTTTGCAAAGGAGGCGGTACCTTACCAGGCAAGAGAAGGGTTTGCATGGGAAGAACACCCGGTTTTCATCACAGAGGATGAGATTGACGCATTTCTGCAGGGAGGGGGCGCATATTCGGACGGGCGGCTTTCCACTTACGCATTTTTTATACAGGATAAGACTGATAAGGAAAAAACGGATTTTATTAAGGAAAGCTATGGGATAGGCGGACGGAGCCATGCGCTGTCCGGCGCTGACAATTCCCATGCAGATTACAGCGGGAAGGGGTTGAAGCTGGCGAGAGGCTCTTATAGTGAGCCAGATGTGGAACTCTTATTGAAATGGCCGAAAGTGGCAAAACGGGTAGCGGCTTTGATTGAAAACGGCAATTACCTGAAACCGTCCGATTATTCCCGTATGCCTGTTTATGAACGAGAAAGGATGGCGGGGCGTGTTGTCAATTTCTATCATCATCTTCCAGACCATATGATACGTCCCTGGGCGGGAAATCCAGATATGTTTACCCACAGGGATGATGTGGTGAGTCTTCTGAACAATCCAGAAGGTCAGGAAGGCTTATTGCGGCATATGGATGAAGCAATAGCGGAATTGCCATTAGATTTTGAAGATTATGAGAAAAAGGTACAAATCCTTACCGACCTTCACGGATATGTGGAAGGGACATATACGATTTTCCCGGAAAGGAAAAGGGAAGAAGTACAGATTGAAAATGGAGGACAGTTATCCCTCTTTGATTTCATGACTCCAGAAATGACGCCAGAAAAGCAGGAAGAAACAAAAGAACCGCAAAAAAAGGAAGAATCAGAAATTAAGAGTGCGGAACCGATAGAAGATAGCAGCGGCTCCGGCGAAACCGGGAAGTACACTTACGCAGTAGGGAACTTTATATATCTGGATACGGATAAGTTACACCGTATTACAGAAATTAAGAATCAGCACATATCGGTAAAGGATATGGAACAT
The DNA here is from genome assembly GCA_021771755.1 of Lachnospiraceae bacterium. Lineage (GTDB taxonomy): Bacteria > Bacillota > Clostridia > Lachnospirales > Lachnospiraceae > Blautia_A. The sequence goes on from JAETOL010000021.1 coordinate 10,911, forward strand.
CCAGACCATCAAGAAAGTATTATCTTTCTTGATTCGTATGATGGGAGGTTAGATGTATGCCCGGAACTGAACCGTCATCTGCTGATTGGCGGAAATGCATTAGGGAGGGACAGCCGGGCTATTTACAAAGAATGCCTGTATACTGCCCTTGCCGCCATTAAAAGCAGCGCAGCCTATGATGTCATCCGTTCCAGGGACGTAGATGAAGATATGGCATATGATATTGTCCAGGAAGAATTGGACAATTTAATGGTGCGCAACAGGGAAAACGCCCCCGTTATGGCAGAAGCATATGGGAACTGGGATAACTTCCGGGACTGGATGGCGGAAGATATTTTCCAGAGGATGTACCAGGATTACCTTGTGGACAGCCGGGACGCCATTGCCTTACATGAAAATGACCCGGATGCGCCGGAGTGGGCAAAAGGCATGGCGGTGGATGCAGAGTTACAGGAGATTGCGGCATTTCCAGAAGAAGCGGAGTTGCCTCAGACGGGCGCAGCGGCTCCTAATCTGGAAGAATTGCAGGAGGAACCGGACACTGAGGAATACGGTCTGATTGAAAACAGGCTGTTCCTTGCAATGGAGGAAGCAGACGTATATCTGGATGATTTTTCACCGGAGCAGGTGGATGTTATCTATGAAGCTGCTGAAAAAGGTTTGAACCTTGTGCCTATGCTGAACCCGGAGTTCCCTCCGGAGCAGATGCAGCTGATTGCTGACGTGATGGAGCGGATGGCAGCCAATGAACAGGCTGCATTTGGGAATGAGATCAATCCATTGACAAGCCACGTGATGAATCCGGAGGAAATCAACCATATCCGCAAAGACCGCAGGCTCCCCTTAGAGCCTGTTGCCGCAGATGGGATAGAGGGAGCTGGAGGGATCGGAAACGGCAGTACCCGGCAGGCTTCCGGGCAGTCCAGAAGGGATAACGGGACAGGAGAACCGTCACCGGGGCTGGAACGCCGGGAGAAGATAAATTTTCATATCACCGACGATGACCTGGGCGCAGGAGGCCCAAAGCAGAAGTTCCGTGCCAACATGGACGCAATCCTCATCCTGAAAGCATTGGAGTATGAAAACCGCCTTGCCACGCCGGAGGAACAGGAAACCTTATCACATTTCGTCGGATGGGGCGGCATCCCGGCGGCGTTTGACGATAAGAATGAAGCGTGGGCGGCAGAATATGCGGAACTGAAAGCGGCGCTGACGCCGGAGGAATACCGGGAGGCAAGGGCATCTACCTTAAATGCGTTCTATACTTCCCCTACGGTAATTAAAGCGATGTATGAAGCCCTGGGAAACATGGGGTTACAGCGGGGGAATGTGCTGGAGCCGTCCTGCGGAATCGGAAATTTTATGGGATTAGTGCCGGAGCCTATGGACGGGCTGAATATGTACGGCGTGGAGCTTGACAGCATTTCCGGGAAGATAGCGAAACAGCTTTACCAGAAAAATAATATCTCCGTGCAGGGGTTTGAAACCGCTGCATACCCGGACAGCTTCTTTGACTGCGTAATCGGCAATGTGCCGTTCGGCGCTTATAAGGTGGCAGACCGCAGGTATGACCGCCATAACTTTATGATACATGATTATTTCATCGCAAAATCCTTAGACCTGGTGCGTCCAGGCGGTGTGGTGGCGGTGGTGACGTCAAGCGGCACGATGGATAAGCAAAGCGCATCCGTGCGCCAGTACATCGCCAACCGTGCAGACCTGATTGGGGCGATCCGTCTCCCCAATAATGCGTTCCAAAGAAATGCCGGGACGGGCGTTGTTGCGGATATTCTGTTTTTTCAGAAGCGTGACCGGGCGTCTTTGGAGCAGCCGGATTGGGTGGAACTTGGCACAACGCCAGAAGGCCATACGGTCAATTCCTATTTTGCAAACCACCCTGAGATGGTGCTTGGGGAGTTTACCACGGAAAGTACACAGTATGGCAAGCAGGAAACCACGGTGAAGCCGATAGAGGGAGCAGTCCTTTCGGAGCAGCTGAAAGAAGCGGTGAAGCACATCCAGGGGACGATTACGGAAATGGAGCTGGAAGATTCAGAACTAGAGGAAACGGCATCATCCATCCCGGCAGACCCTTCCATCAAGAATTTCAGTTTTGCAAATGTGGATGGGAAAGTGTATTACCGGGAAAATTCCGTTATGAATTTGATGGAGCTTCCCGCTTTAACAACAGAGCGTGTGCTGGGGATGATTGAACTGCGGAATTTGACGCAGACACTTCTGCAGTGCCAGATGGAGGACGGCAGCGATGCGGAAGTTGCCGTGCTGCAGAAGGAATTGAACACGCAGTATGACCGTTTTACCGCACAGTATGGACTGATCAGCAGCAATGCCAACCGGAGGGCATTTTCCCAGGACAGCAGCTATTGCCTGTTATCGTCGTTGGAATTGGTGGACGAGGAAGGGAAGCTGAAACGGAAGGCGGATATTTTTACGAAACGTACCATCCGAAAGGCTGTGCCGGTGACAAGCGTGGATACCGCCAGTGAAGCCCTGGCCGTTTCCATCGGGGAGCGGGCAAAGGTGGACGTGCCGTTTATGGCAGAGTTATCCGGCAGGGCAGAATCCGAAGTTACGGAGGAACTGGCGGGGGTGATCTTTAAAAATCCTTTGACAGACCAGTGGGAATCTTCGGATGAGTATTTATCCGGCAATGTCCGGGAGAAACTTACTGTCGCAAAACAATTTGCAGAAAATAATCCGGAATACAGAATCAATGTGCAGGCATTGGAGCGTGTGCAGCCGAAAGACCTGGAGGCATCGGAGATTGAGGTGCGTCTTGGGGCAACCTGGGTAGACCCGGCTTATATCACAGAGTTCATGGGGGAGCTGTTCCATACGCCGGGCCATTTATTGGGGAACCAGATTGACGTGAAGTATGCGAAAGTCAACGGCCAGTGGAACATTTCCGGGAAAGGTGCGGATTCCCGTGGAAATTCCCTTGTCACAGCCACTTACGGGACACCAAGGGCAGGCGGCTACCGTCTGTTAGAAGATGCGCTGAATCTCAAAGACACAAAAATCTTTGATACGGTTGTGGAGGACGGCAAGGAAAAGCGTGTCCTGAACAAAAAAGAAACCATGATCGCACAACAAAAGCAGGAGATGATAAAGGAAGCCTTCAAGGAGTGGATCTTCCGGGACATTGACCGCAGGGAGGATTTGTGCAGGAAATATAACGATTTATTTAACAGCATCCGTCCCCGTGAATATGATGGGAGCCATATCCAGTTTGCAGGCATGACGCCAGAAATTACCCTGATGCCACACCAGAAAAATGCGGTGGCGCATATATTATATGGAAACAACACGCTGCTTGCGCATTGTGTGGGGGCCGGCAAGACCTTCCAGATGATTGCGGCCGGGATGGAGAGCCGGAGGCTTGGGCTGGCACAGAAGAACCTCTATGTCGTGCCGAACCATCTGACCGAACAGTGGGGCAGCGATTTCCTGCGCCTGTATCCGGGCGCAAATGTCTTAGTCGCAACGAAGAAGGATTTTGAGCCTGCCAACCGGAAGAAGTTCTGCTCCCGTATCGCAACCGGGGATTATGACGCCATCATTATCGGGCACAGCCAGTTTGAGCGCATTCCCCTTTCCAGGGAACGGCAGATTGCAGCCATAGAGCGGCAGATGAACGACATCACGTCAGCCATTGAAGAGCTTGCGGCGGAAGATGGCACACGCTACACCATTAAACAGATGGAAAAGACGAGGAAAACACTGGAAACAAGGCTTGCAAAGCTGAATGACCAGAGCCGGAAGGATGATGTTGTGACGTTCGAGCAGTTAGGCGTGGATCGGCTGTTCGTAGATGAGAGCCACAACTATAAAAATATGTTTTTATACACAAAGATGCGCAATGTTGCCGGGATTTCCCAGACGGACGCACAGAAAAGCTCCGATATGTTCATGAAGTGCCAGTACCTGGACGAGATTACCGGAGGGAAGGGCGTCACTTTTGCAACCGGGACTCCCGTATCGAATAGCATGGTAGAGCTATATACGATCATGCGCTATCTGCAGTATGACACCATACAGAGGATGGGCCTGGGGCATTTTGATTCCTGGGCGGCAGCTTTTGGCGAGACTGTCACAAGTATAGAGTTAAGTCCTGAAGGCACAGGATACCGGGCAAAGACAAGGTTTGCCCGGTTTTTTAATCTCCCAGAACTGATCGCATTATTTAAGGAGAGCGCCGACATCCAGACAGCGGATATGCTTGACCTTCCAGTTCCCGAAGCGGAATATATCAACGAAGTGCTGAAACCGAGCGAGGAACAGCAGGATTTGGTCAGCTCCTTTGCGGAACGGGCAGAGGCTGTCCGTTCCGGGAATGTAGACCCGTCAAGGGATAACATGCTGAAAATCACCAACGACGGGAGGAAATGCGCCCTGGATCAGCGTCTGATTAACGATATGCTGCCGGATGCGGAGGAAAGCAAGGTCAACCGCTGTGTGGATAATGCGTTTGGCATTTGGGAAAAGACTTCTGCAGACAAAGGGACACAATTAATTTTTTGCGACCTGTCTACGCCGAAAAACGACGGCACGTTCAATGTCTATGACGATGTGCGGGAAAAGCTGGTGGCAAAAGGAATCCCCAGAGAGGAAGTGGCGTTTATCCATGAAGCCGGGACGGAAACGAAAAAAGCGGAATTATTTTCAAAGGTGCGCTCCGGGCAGGTGCGTATTCTGCTCGGTTCTACACCGAAGTTAGGCGCAGGGACAAATATCCAAGACAGGCTTGTTGCCCTACACCACCTGGATGCGCCTTGGAAACCGGCCGATTTAGAGCAGCAGGAGGGCCGTATTCTTAGGCAGGGGAACCAGAACGACAAGGTTCAGATCTACCGATATGTTACCGAAAATACGTTCGACGCATACATGTGGCAGATCCTGGAGAACAAGCAGAAGTTCATCAGCCAGATCATGACCAGTAAATCCCCGGTACGGGCCTGCGAGGACGTGGACGATACGGCGTTAAGCTATGCGGAGATCAAAGCCCTGGCTACGGGCAATCCCTACATAAAAGAGAAGATGGATCTCGACATCCAGGTAAGCAAGCTGAAACTTTTGAAGGCAAACCATACCAGCCAGAAGTACCGGCTGGAAACGGAGATCGCAAGGAATTACCCGGTGAAGATTACCGCATTAAAAGAGCGGATTGCAGGCTTGCGGGCGGATGCGGAGGCAGTGAAGCCAATCCTTGAAAAAGAAAAGGAAAAAGACAATTTCTCCATGCTGATCGGTGGAAAAACCTACACAAACCGGAAAGAGGCAGGGACGGCGCTGATTGCAGCCTGCGCAGGAATGAAAGCGGTGGATGCGGCCGGGCAGGTCGGGGAATTCTGCGGGTTCCGGCTGTATTCTGATTTTGACAGCTTCAACCAGGTATATAAGCTGACTGTCAAGCGGCAGTGCAGCTACCAGGTTGAAGTGGGGAAAGACCCGTTAGGGAACTTGCAGCGTATCAGCAACGTATTCTCCGGGATTGGGAAGAAACTGACGGAATCGGAACTGAATTTAGAAACCGTTCAGCAGCAGCTTGCCACGGCAAAGGAGGAAGTGGAGAAGCCTTTTGCAAAAGAAGAAGAATTGGCGGAGAAGATGGAACGCCTGTCGGAATTAAACGCCTTGCTGAACATGGACGATAAAGGGCCGTCGGAAGCGCTGGGCATGGACGATGATGTGCAGGAAGTGGCAGACTGTCCGAGGAAAGCGGTTAATTATGCAGGCCGGGTGTCGGATGCTTCACGGATTGCAGATGAAGTAAGGAAACCTTCTGTGCTTGGGAAGCTGAAAGAAGCAAAAGAGCGTCTTATGGGGAATCATGGGAACACCCAGAAACCGGTAAAGAAAAAGGAGCAGGAATTATAAGCAGGAGGCCATACCGTCAATAGATGATGGGGTGGCATTATTTTTGCATAGACAGATGGGAAAGCTGCGATAAGTTTTTCCGTCTGTTTATCTGCAAGGTATTTTGCAGGGCAGGCGGAGCCTGCCAGTGAGAGCATGGAATTAGCCGGGTCTGCCAGAAACCTATTTCAATATTTATAAGGATAGTTCTATGGCATATGCCGGGAAAGAATGGAGGGAATTTATCATTTATGGCCGGAAAACGGGAAGAACAGTTGAAGGAGATTACGGAACGGCTGGAACAGGGCGTCAAGGATTTATTTACATCGGAAAAATATACAGAATATTTGAAAACCATGTCGCAGTTCCATAATTATAGTTTTAACAACACGCTTTTAATCGCGATGCAGAAGCCGGAGTCAACCTTGGTTGCAGGGCTGGCTACCTGGAACAAGAAATTTAACCGTCGGGTAAAACGTGGGGAGAAGGGGATCAAGATCATCGCCCCTGCGCCGATTAAGGAAAAAGAAGAGATAGAGAAATTTGATCCGGAAACAAACGAGCCGGTGCTGCGCCCGGACGGACAGCCGGAGACAGAGGAAGTGGAGCGTATCATCCCACGGTTCCGTGTGTCTACAGTATTTGACATTTCACAGACGCAAGGAGATCCGCTTCCGGAACTGGACACGCCGGAGCTAGTGGGGAGCGTAGAAAATTTTGATATTTTCATGGAAGCAATCCAGATGGTTTCCCCATCCCCTATGCGCTATGGGGAGATTGAAGGGAGTTCCAAGGGGTATTACAGCAACGCCAGTAAGGAAATCGTAATACAGGAGGGCATGAGCGAGAAGCAGACCATGAAAACCGCTGTCCATGAAGTGACACATGCCATGTGCCATGACCGGGATAGGATGGAGGAGCTTGGTGAAAATAAAAACAAGATGACAATCGAAACGGAGGCCGAGAGCGTAGCCTTTACTGTCTGCAGTTTCTTCAATTTAGATACGTCAGACTACTCATTCCCATATTTAGCGGGATGGGCAAGCAGTATGGATATGAAGGAGATGCGCACGTCAATGGATTTTATCCGGAAAACAGCAGGCTCTTTTATTGACAGCATGGTGGAGAACATCCAGAAGCTGCAGAAAGAAAAAGCGGCAGAACGGGAGCTGACAGAAGATGATTTCGTATTCCAGTTTGCCCCTCTTGGGGAGGATACAAAAAAGTTCTATCTTGTAGATAATGTCGGGCGGGTAGATTTTTTAAGGCTGTTACATACTTTTGCTGAACAGGACGGGGGAAATGGAAATCCGGAGCAGTTCCTGAAAAGCCACGGCGTACACCTGGATTTATGGCGGGATTCGGAAGATGGAAAGAAGAATCAGGAAATCCCGGAGTTCTATGATGCCTTGTATATGGATGCAGGCCATATCGTGGATGCGGCAGAATTTTCTATTTTGGTGCAGGTGGAGATGATGATCAGCCGTGCGGAGTACGGGCATACAGCTTTGGGGAAGGAAGCGCATAACCTGGCTGTCTTATATGCCTATAAGCTGGACAATCCAAGGGACACGAGGGAGTTGGTGAATAAACTTGCGGAGGCTGTGGAAAATCCGAAGATGCATAATCTTCAGGAAATTATGGAGGATGCACAGGAAGAGATTGATTTTCTGCCTGATAACAAAGTCGGGATTATGCAGATGCATGAATTTGGCTACCGCAATGATTCCGTCCTGCCGCTTACAATGGAAAGGGCCGTTGCGCTGCACAATGCAGGGCTGCATATCTACAGCCTGCAGAAAGACGGAAGTTCAATTCTGATGAATACAGAAGATGATATTAGAGAAACAGGAGAAGACGGCATGTTTGGCATTGACGCAAGGGCGTGGGAGAGCTACCAGGTGATGGAATCGGTACGTGCGGAAAATGCAGAGCAGGAACATTTAAACGAAGAATTGCTTTTCAGCAGTAACGAGGATCGTTATGCCATCTACCAGATCCGGGACGACAGCAAGAGCCGGGAATACCTTTTTATGGGTACGGAGTATCTGAAAAAGCAGGGATTTTCCGTGGATTATGATGATTACCGGATGGTTTACGGTGATGTGCTAGGGGGAAAAGAAACGCTGGATTCCCTGTATGAAAAATTCAATATCGGGCAGCCGCTGGACTTTAAAGGGCATTCCCTCTCTGTCAGTGATGTAGTGGCCATAAAAAGAGACGGTGAGATTACGGCGCATTATGTGGATTCTTATGGATATACGGAACTGCCGGAATTTTTTCATCAGAAGGAGAAAACCATAAAGCAGGAAAAAGGAACAGAATTACAGGAAAGCAGCCTGCAGGAACTACAAAAGGGTGATACAGAAAAGCAATATCAAGAAGTAGAGATTTTTGGAGTCCCGGCATTATTTTCTAATGGAAAGATACCGGAAAAAGAAGTGCCATCTGAACTTTACCGCTATGATTTGCGGGGGTCTGATTATGACCCTGGCGATCCGGTCGCTGTGGAATACCATGTGGGAGCCAACCATGCCGGCACAATCCTGTCCTCGTTTTATCTGCCTATCCCGGAAAGAAGGTATTTGAATCTTGGGGAAGAATTAAACTTTACTGGCGGGATGGTGACAATCGAACAATTAAAGCAATCAGCAATAGCGTTCAATGAAAGCCTGAATACAAAAGAAAAGAAACGGAAGCTGGAAGAACGGATACAGAATGTGGTCATTCATTCCAATGAGGAGCTTTTATATACAGGTACAGATGATTGTTACGCTCTTTTTCAGATCAATGAGGATACGAAAGGCCGGGATTATTTCCTTTTAAGTATGGAAACGATCAAAGAAGATGGTTTAGAGGTGAATGGTGCGGATTATTCCCTGATTTATGGCGGCAGGCTCAAGCTAGGGGATAATTTGGAAAGCGTCCGCACAGAAATAACATTTTCTCTCCCGGAAGGCTATACCGGGCACTACCCGACTGTCGGTGATGTGATGGTTATGAACCGTAAAGGGAAAGTGACTGCTTATTTTTTGGATGATTATGGCCCTGTGGAACTGCCCGGTTTTATTGAACAGAGGAAACATGTACTGGAGGAAGAAGCAAAACGGCAGATTCCAGAGGAAAAAACGTACCCGCCGCTTTATATGCATACCATTACCTATGCAATGGAGCATGGCCGGGCAGATGATTACCTGGAATCAAGAAAGCTGAACCTGGACTGCAAAAAAGCGGTTGAGGACGCAATCAGGGAGAACTTTGACGGGATGCATCTGGCGCATGATGCCGCAGAGGAAGTCCTGGAGGAATATGGCGCAGAACGTGTGGTATTCATTCTTGCAAATACGTTGCAGCATTTGGAACATGACGGGCGGTTTTCTATCGGGAATAAGGCATGGGCAAAGGGATACGAGATACCGGAGAACGTAAACCGGGGGATGGATATGAACGCTGATTATGTGGTAAGCAGCCACCCGGCTGTACTGGACGGGTTTATCGGATTGGCAAGGGATGGAATACAGGAACAGGAGTTAGGGAAGGAAGAAAACGTGCGGATCAATGAGGAAACGAAAGGGTTTATTGCAAATGGGCATTTTGGCACATGGCATACGGCAGAAGCAAAAGAAATTAGCGGCGAGCTGTTTTACCGGATGGAGCATGAGGAATATGGGGATTCTGTGGCCTCTATTATTGTCAATCAGGAAGGGGAACTGGTGGCAGAGGATCTGGAGCATGGGTTTGATCAGGGGGCAATGGAAGCCATTGGCGAGTATTTTTCAGAAAAAGGAGTAGAAATGGAACCGGAGCCGTCATTCATTGCACAATACTATCTTATACAGAACACCGATGGCAGCAAAGCAGAAAGGGAATATCAGTATTTTGCGGATTTGGATGCGGCGGCCACTGCCTATCAGCAGATACCAAACCACCTAAATAAACAGCTTGGCATGGAAAGCACGGAACAGCCACCCTCCAGGATGTCCCTGATTGTGTGCCGGAATGGAATTGAAACGCTTACAGATATAGAATTTAATTCCCTAAGCGAAAAATGGGTTCGAGAGGAAACGATGGCGGCGTCACAGAAAGCAAGGGAGTATCTCGATAGCTATGATGTTGCAATTGCATACCAGACAGAAAAAGGGTATTTTTCCATCCAGACCGTTTCTGACGGTTACGATTATACGATTTATGGTAAGGATTTCAGGGAGATTGACGGAGGCGTGTACGACGATCCGGATCTGTCAATCCGTGAGGCGATGGAAGCGATCCTTTCGGATGAAGGCATACCGTTGGCGGCGTGTAAGGTTATGGATTATGGAGAATTGCAGGTGAAAACAGAAACCGTGGCGCAGAAAGAACTGCAGAAGGCGCAGGCGAAAGAAACGGAGACGGAGAGACTTACGCTTGTTTCTGATCAGACAGAGCCGGAGCCTGCCTTAAACGGCCAGAGCCGTGCGGGAATAGAGGAAACCGTACTCTGCTATGCCCAGGCACAGATTGATGAAATGGGGCTGTCGGAGGAAGTGGAGCTGCTTGGCGCAAGGGTGTACGGGAGCCGTTCCAGGGAAGGGATGTACCAGGAAGGCTCGGATATAGATGTGGTGGTATCTTACAGCGGCAATCTGAAAGAGGATGTTTTCTTCAATGCGTTACATGAGGGAGATTTTAAGATGGCGGGAATCCCGATTGACATCAATCCAATCTCTACGGAAAAGACAGGAACTTTGGAGAGATACATGGAGAATGCGGAAAAATATCTGGATGGAAAAGAAAGGCAGGAACTTACCGGGGATATTGTAAAGTTCAGTATGGATCATGATGAAGATCTGCTTGGATTTTGGGATGGCGCTGCCCGGATAGAAACAGAGCCGATCTATCAGGCGTATGAGATTATTGGCAATGCGCTTGAAAGAAATGATACGGAAAAGTTCCGGGCGCACTTAGCGGAGGTTATTGAAACCGGCGACAAAGAATCCCCGATTGTCAGGGATGCAATCGGGTTAATGGAGAAATTGACAGGGGAGAGCCATGACATTTCCGTAGAGCAGGAGGCAACCATTACATTCTATGTGGCAGAATGTACGGAGTTCCCTGTTCTGGGGGAATACCATGAGCGGCTGGAAACATTGCAGGAAGCGATGGAGCTGTATGAGAAAATCCCGGCAGAGCGGATGAGCGGCATTAAGGGGATTGGATTCTGCCTGGAGGACGGCAGTATCTATGACGGGAATTTTGACTTAATGGTGATGGGGGAGATGCAGACGGAATTTATCAATGAGATTCCCCAATACCGGGACAGCCCATTAGTGCAGAAGGCGATTGCGGACATGGAGAAAATCCTTGCGAATCAGAAAGAAAAGAATAGGCCAGGGTTGAAAAGGGGGCAGGAACCGCCGCAGCCGCCAGTGTCATTGGAGAAGAGGCAACAAACCGTACAAGCGCATGAAAAAGGAAGCCCAGGTATCACAACACATGAATCGGGCAGAGATACTGCCAGGGCAGAAACGAAAGCAGCAGAGCCGGTAAAATCAGTTGAAAATGCCCCGAAAACAGACAAGGGCATATCTGGCGGCAGCAAGAAGCAGTCCGTCCTAAACGCCCTCCGGGAACGGCAGGCAAGGATGAAAGCACAGGAGAAACAAACTCTGGAACGGGGGAAGCAGAGCCAGAAAACACAAGCAAAGAAGAAGGGAGAACAGGAATTATGATGGTGAGATTTGAGGAAAATGAATATTTCCTGATAGCAATGTTCCAGAAGGAAAGCAGGCAGGCAACCATTGATGAGATGCATAACGCAATCCCCTACATAGGCAGGGATGAGGAAATGCTTGCCCTCATGAACAGCACACTGGAAAAGCTGTGGTGCATTACAGAGGAAGCATTTTTAGAATTGGATCTGGAACTGTATAAAGAGGAACCGATGGAGGATGAATGATGGAGGCAAACCAATTTTCGGTGTACCAGCTTAAAAATATCCCGGAAAACAGGCAGATGCGGTTCCGGCCTTACAGCACACTGCAGGAGAAGGGGATACAGATACAGTATAAGGATTATGAGCAGGTGTATCTGGCACGGATGCAGCCGGAAGACGGGCCGGGACAGATCCGCAGGCGTTTTAACAAGAAACTGCCACGGACATTTCATGGACATTCGATCAGTGTCAGTGATGTGCTTGTGCTGAATAAGGGTGGCGTTGTGTCCACCTATTATGTTGAGAAAGAAGGGTTTACCGCCATAGCTGGTTTTATCCGGCCAGGCTCTTCCGCTGCGCCTGTGTCTTTCGGTACTTCTGGTTTCCACATCGAGGGGAAAGAAGGGAGCTGGCACGCTTTTGACAGCATAATCGTAGACGGCAGGGAGTTCTTCCTGATGGAGCATGAAGCCTATGGGAAGGATACGGAATGGCTTGTGGTGGATGAAACCGGGCGGCTGGCTGCCGAGGGTGTCTATCACGGGTTTGACCAATCCGTGCAGCAGCAGATTAAGGATTATCTTAACCCGCCGAAGCCTGCAAAAGAAACAGTGCGGCATGAAATCACATTAACCTCTGGGAAGGCTTCTGTACCCTCCGGGGCAGATGCGGCAGAAGGCGGCGACAGGGAAAAGCCGCCCCTTGAGAATTGGCAGAAATATATGGAAAACGGGGAGTATGTCCGCAGCGTTGAGAGTGGGGAAGAAGAAAACCACAGCTTTATTGATGGGAATAAAAATAACGGCAAAAAGAAGCATGGCAGGGAATCTGTCCTGAAAAAGCTGCGGCAGAAACAGGCGGAGATTGCGAAACGGCACGGAAAGCCTGCACAGCAGATGGAAATGCCGGAAGAGATGGAGCGCAGACGGAAATAAGGGAAAAGGGAAGTATCTGGCAGGGATTGCCGGATGCTTCTTTTTTATGTCTTGAACATTATGGAGTTTCTCTGTATAATAAAGCCATAACAGACAGGGCGAAACTTCCCTGTCAGACTGCCAGGCGCAAGCCGGAACCGGGGTGATATTATGCAGGGTGGAATAATACAGGAAGAGCCAAAAGAGAAAGCAGTGGAAAAAAAGGATTCCTTTGCCAAATATACGGTGAAAGACAGCGTATTCACGACGATCTTTCGGGATAAAAAATACCTGATACAGCTATACCGTGCGCTCCATCCGGAGGATACGGAGACTACGGAAGATGCGCTTACGGATATAACGATAAGGAACGTGCTTACCAACGGAATCTATAATGACCTGGGTTTCCGGGTTGGGGACAAAATTTTATTCCTGGTCGAGCAGCAGTCGAACTGGACGATGAATATCATTATACGTGCGCTGATGTATTTGGCGCAGGTTTACCATGATTATTTTGAAGAGCAGGACGCAGATTTATATGGAAGCAAGAAAGTCCATGTGCCGGAGCCGGAGATATATATGATCTATACAGGGGAGCGTGTCAGCAGGCCGGAAACGATTTCATTTTCCAAAGAATTTTTCAAGGGAAAAGAATGTTCCATTGAAGTAAAGGTAAAAGTAATCTATGACGGCAAAGGAAATGACATCATCAGCCAGTATGTTGCTTTTACAAAGGTATATAACGAACAGGTAAAGCGGTATGGGAGAAGCCGGGAGGCTGTCACGGAAACCATCCGCATATGCAAAGACAGGAATCTGCTCCGTGAATTTCTGGAGAGCAGGGAAAAGGAGGTTGTGTCTATCATGATGACTTTGTTTGATGAAGAGAGGATTATGCGTAATTATGTTGCCAGTGAAAGACGTGAGGCAGTAAGGGATGCAGTAGAAAATATGTTAAAGACTGGAAAAATGTCAGCAGAGGAAATCGCCGGGTATTTTACGGAGCTTTCTGTGGAAGATGTCCGGGAAATTGAAAAAGGACTGCTTCAAACGATATAATAGTTGCCATTATGCAGATACCATAGAGGAAAGATAATAGAATCCCCGGTTGTGAATGAATACAGCCGGGGGTATTTACATGGAGGGCAAAGTGAAGGAATCAGAACTGATAGGGAAAGTACATTCTGCTGTTTGCCATCAGTGCCGGCATCGGGGCTATGCCGCCCCGGCAGACGTACTGGTTGACATAGGGGTGCTGCCCCGGCAGAAATATGAGGACTGGAGATTCGGGAAAGTACAGTATCTGGAAGCCGTCTGTACCTGCAATTTGAAGAAACTCTCATTTATTATGAAGCAGATCCGCTCCTATGCGAAGAAAACAAACTTAAAACCGTCATTCTGCTATTACAAGCGTTGGGGCGTAAAGAAAAAGCAAGGGCATAAGGCGGTAATCCCCCTCCGTTTCAGTAAGAGCGGAAACCTGGAGATTGAAAAAGCATATGCGACGCATTATGTAGATTTAGGGAGGGCAGAACAGCGAAAGAAAGAGAAGCTGGGGAAGGCGGCAGCGAAAGCGCAAAATGAAATGTCGGATAAGACGCCGGATATGCCGGAGACAAAAATTTCTGGCAGCAGCGAAACATAAAAGAGGGAGAAGGAATGGAAAAAGAAACGGATAAACAATATGAAACCATGAAAAAGATCATGGATGCTTTAGAGGATATCTTATGTTCCTATCAGGGCAGGGGGCATCTGTCTGTATATACTGACCTGGATTCCCTTGCGCTTTTTGCAAGCCTTGTGGCATATGGCCAGATCAAAGTGGAAAATTACAGATATGACTATGACAACGATATCCGGGAGGACGAAGAAGCTGCCCGGATTTACGGGGAGCTTGCACCGCAGACAAGATGGCGTGTGGGGCAGCGTACCCAGATAGAAGCGATACGGATGAACGCCCTAAAGCAGCTCGCATTCCTGGGTTCGCCCGTGTACCGGGAACAGGTTTCTTATGAAGATGCAGGAGCTGTTCTGGTATGCGGGGAAATCCTGCCTTATGAGATTTTCCAGTTGTTTTTAGATACGACGGGATTGAGAAAAATTTATATTTTCCCATACCCGTTCCGGGAGGGATGGGAAAAGCCGTTCTATTTTTCCTTTGAGCCGACTGGGACGGCGCAAAGGAAAATACGGAAGTATGCAGAGAAAAAACGGGAAGAAATGCACCAGGTGATGCGTGAGAAAAGCGAAAGCATTGGCTCTGTAATACCCTCAGTTGACGCTTGGCAGAATTTTTAGGTGCAGCCATCAGAATGGAATGAATGACATCCGCAGGAATTTGGGCAGAACCATAACCAGAATCCTGCGGATGTTTTTCGACGGAAGAATCAGGAAATATCTGCGCCTTTCTGCTTCTTTGGCTGTCTGGTGCGGACCTGCCCTAAAATTTTATTGACATTGGAGCAGACCGTATTTAATTCTTTCTGATAATCCCGGTAATAATGGTAGGTTTTCCGCGCTTCCTTTTTCTTATGCAATAGCTGTTCTTTTTCCGCTTTCAGCAGTTTGATGGATGGAAGCCTGCCGTCTGCTGACTGCCCTTGCAGGAATTTCCGGGCTGATTCGTAAAGCGCAATCTCGGCAGAGTGTTCTTCCCGGAACTGTCCCTTGTGTTTTGCTCTGCAAAACTGCCGGTAGACGGATTTATTGGCAAGGTACTGGCCGGTATAATGGATCTGCTCATTTAATATCCGGAGCTTATCTTCCGTATCTTTTAAAACCTTTCTGGAACTGGAAGCAAGGTTCTTAACCTCTGAAAATGAATCTTCCAGGGAATCTCTTGTATCATATCCACGTTCTTGTATATAAGCAACGGTCTTAGCCATTTCCTTTAGATTGGAAAGTTTTACTTTATTGGCATAAGCGGCATTTTGCTGTGCTTTCACACAATCCTGCAGGTTGGTTACAAGCCGCAGGTCTGACTTGATAAACAGGATTGATACAGGAGCTTCCTGTAATGGATCGGATGGCTGGTCTGCAGGCTGTTCCGATTCTGCATTAAAGGTTTCACTGGCAATGGTTTCTTTTCTGTATTCTTTACTTTTTGAATTTTCCCCGAACAGCTCCAGGAGATAATCTTCTTCATAATGTGTGCCAAGCATCCTGCCGGTAATATATTTTCCTCGTTCCGGGTGGAGGTAGCTGAACCTTCCACGGCTGACTTTGAGCGTGATGTTGTATTTCTCCAGGAGCAGTTTTTGAAATTCTTCCCGGCTGCAGGAACTGACGGCGCTGGCTTCGATTGCGGAGCGTAAGAAATCCTTCTGTGTCTGGAATGCCGTTCTGCTAATGGGAAGGCCGTCCGCCAGAATCTGCCGGTTGCGTTCGTCCAGTTTCTTTTGCCCCCTCTGTCCCGCATGATATTCACGGTCTGTAATTTTCTTTTCTGCAGGCGCAAGAAGGTCCACCTGATGCAGATGTTCCCGATGGCACAGATCCATAAGGGACTGCTTTAGATGGATCAGGTAATCTTTCGATAGATGGTGCTTATATCCGGCACGGGAATCGCAGGCCCGCTCCATGAAGCCCTGGCTTTCCACATCGTATTTCCGCAGGCTGTTAATGACAATATGCACATGGATGTTGCCGCTTTTATTATGCCCGTCCATGTGTGTGCAGACCAGGGTCTGGTGGCCGGGGAAATTTTTCCGGGCATACTCCATCCCAAGTTTCTGCGCCCGTTCCCCGGTCAGTCCATTTTCATCTGTGTCCTTCGGGTCGAAGCTGATAATGTAATGATGGGATTTGATTTCATCATAAGATTCATTTTTACGGTACAGGGCGTTCAGTTCCCTGCACTCCATATCGAAGGTGAATGGGTCGCAGTTTATACCGTTCATGATATATCCTTTGCGAGGAATCAATTCTCCGTTTTCATTGAGTATCGGCTTGTTGGTATCTTCATCATGTTCAAACATGAGATAACGCTGTATCTCTGCATAGTTGGCATTTTTACTCGCTATGTGTTTCAGGATTGCCATGAGAACGTCCTCCGGAAACCGCCTGGAAATCCCCGGCCATCTTTAACACTTCATACTTCATTTCGTAGATTCTGGCTACGCTTTGGCCGATTGCTTTAAGCATTCTTTGGGAATGGATGCCGCCGCTGTTGAAATGCCTTGCAATCTGGTTTAAGTTGCTGCCGATCTTCCCAAACTCCGCAATCAATTTTTTCAGCTCCGGCAGGTCTGCCACAATCTCATATTTTGCCGTTACCTTCTGCTGCATAATCTGTTTCCGGGCATACTCTGCCAGTGGGAGGTGTGCGGCTTTTGCGCTTTCAGACACGATTTCATATTCCGTATCTGTGAGACGGAGCATAATCTGGTGTTTGTGCTGCAGTTCCCTGTCCTTCTTTGGTCTTGCCATTTCGTACTTCCTTCCTGTTAAAAATATATTCGTACTTTGATCTTCCTGAATGTAGGAATACAAAGGGGTTCCTAAATATAAGCCGATTGTGGAAATGGAATGGGAAAGGAAAAGAGGGGATTTATAAAAATTTTTGAATTTTTCCGTGATAGGAATTATCACGCTGCGACTATTTTTAATAGGAGCCAATCTGCATATTTGAAAAATATGCCAGAACCGAGGGCATGGGGAGCGGAATCACCATCAAGTTTGCCGGGTAAGCAAAATCCACGAAGTGGGTTTTGAGTAACTCAGGCGAATCTTGCCCTTTATGTCAGAACTGAAATAAAGAGCATTATTCGAGAAGTTTCATCATTAAAGAAATATCCTGAAAAGCACAGTTTATCGGCGGTTTCTGAAAACTTCTCGGATAATTACTCAACTGTCTAGACCATAGACACGATACGTTCCTTATGTTATTGACAATCATTCTGATAATTACGATAAAGAATTCCTTAATCAAAAAGAGGGTCTAATGCCCAGCAGCTTGCTGCGCAACAAACTAATGACGAACAAAGCGAGTCTTGGGCTGATACCCCGCAGCTCTGCTGCGGGGAGTTTTATTAGAAGCTATTAATAAACCGTATTTCTATAAGTTTTCTGGAATAATGAAACTTCTCGGATAATGCCCTTGCTATCCCCGAATTCGGTATAACCCTTTATCCCGAAGACTAGATATTTTTAAAATGAAAAAAGTAATAAATACTAATTTATTTTTCTTTATGTCCAAATACGCAGTTACAAGACCCTAATACGCAAAATCTATTGAAATATAAATGCAAAGTATATATAATGCAAAAGACGTTTCGGATAGCAGGAGGAATGTAAAGTGAAAGAAAAGACTTTGGCATATAAAATTGAAGAATTGAAAAAAATGTTGCCAGACGGCAACCCAGTGGGGATAACATTTAAAACCCAAAATGGATATTATTATTATGATACAGTAACCGGAAAAGTTTTAGCATGTCAAAAAGTAGAATATGAAATTATTGAGAAAATTTTGGCGGGAGAGTTAGAGAAAGTTTTATATACAAATGAATATAGTGAAGGTGTTTATGTAGAAGCTTTAGAACATATAATGGCAGCTATTCAAAATGAAAAAATACTTGCTCTTTCAAAATTTTCTTTAATGGCACCATTTAATAATTATGAAGAGTTAATTAACCATCATCTGGAACAGATTACTTTGGAATTGACAGAAAAATGTAATTTGAGATGTGGATATTGTATTTATAATGAGATGTGTGAGAAGAGTAGAGATTTTGGCGAGCGCGATATGACTCTGGAAATTGCATTGAAGGCAATAGACTATGCAAAGAGTCACTCTACAAAAACAAAGGAATTGTATGTGGGATATTATGGTGGAGAGCCTTTGATAAATTATGATACAATGATTCGCTCAATGAGATATGCAATGGAAAAAATAACTGATAGAAAGGTCTATTTTTCCTTTACAACAAATGCAGTATTATTAAATAAAAAAATGTGTCAAGAACTTAGCGAAATTCCCAATTTAAGTGTAACTGTTAGTTTGGATGGACCCAAGCAGTGGCATGATTTGTATAGAAAGAATCAGGGAGGGGAAGGAAGTTTTGATAGAACATTAGAGGGTGTTAAAAATTTGGTAGAGGCATATGGACACGAGCGTGCTAAAGATTATATACTATTTAGCATGGTATATGCTCCGCCCTATTCTATGGAGAGATTGCAAGAGACACAGGAATTTTTTGAGAGTTTGTCATGGTTGCCGGAAGAATGTGTAAAACTCATTACATATCCGGATGAAGAAAGTATGGATACTATTTATAAATATCTACAAAAGGAAAATTTGTCGCATAAGTTAGATAAAATAAATACGGAGTATGATTTTTCTTTAGTAGAATTCAATCAGGCAAACTTGGAAAAGCAAAACAGATTTACTAAGAGGTTGGTAGAGGATTCTTATTTACATATAAGGAAGAGAACAGTTTTTGATGCTGTTATGGACTCTATAACAATGAATGGCTGTTGTGTTCCTGGTCAGCGTAAATTATACGTTACAGTAGATGGACAATTTAAAATTTGTGAAAGAGTAGGAGAGATTCCTAATATTGGAAGTTTGGAAAAGGGAATAGATATTGAGAAGGCAAAGCGTATATATATTGATGATTATGCTAAGCAATCTATGAAAACATGTGCGACTTGCTGGTACGCAAGATTATGTAAGATATGCTATTGCGGTTGCTATACCAAAGACAAATTGGATATGGAAAAGAAAACCATCATGTGTGAAGAATGTAAAAAAAGTTGTTTGAGAAGCTTGGCAGCATATTTTGAAATATTGGAAAAAGATGAGCATGCCCTTGATTATTTGGATGATATGTCAATAAATTAGACCGAGAAAATATATATGCGAAAGAATATAAAAATTTATCAAGAAATCCAAGGTGGAAAAATTGCAAAAGTTAAACTTATTGTGTTATGTGGGTCTCAGCAGGAGAAGAAGAATGAAAATGGAGTTACTCATTTTTTGGAACATATGAATTTATACTTTGCTGAGAAGGAAGAATTTGCAATTAATATTCAAGGAACAACAGATTTTGAGTGTACACAGTATGAAATACAATGCAATAATGATTATAACCAGGTGATAGAAACTTTAAAAAAAATGTATGCGATTATTAATGGTTCATTATTGATAGAGGATAATATGAAAGGTGTGAAAGAAGCGGTTATAAACGAGATTAAATTTCAAAGAAAAGCACCTTATTATCAAGAAAGAAATCGTATAATACGATATCTGTTACCACAGTATTGGGAAGATAAAATGCCAGTGGGAAATGAAGATGTTATACGGAAACTGTCATTTGAACAGATAGTTGATTACCAAAACAAAAATTATAATGATATTGCAATTTGTGTCAGCAGTAATTTTAAGATATATAAAACTGCCGAAACTGATGGGACGATTCCGATACTAAGGGGTAGCTATAATAGAAAAGAAAAGAGTAGTTTGTTTTGGGAAATTGATGTTCATAAAAAAGAAAAAGTGATTTGTAATCTATATTTTGAAAGTCAAAAAAATTTTCAAAATACAATAGAATATTTGAAATATGAATTTATCAAGATGTATTTCTTTATATTTTTTGATGAAGTTTTGGGAGATTTGTTGTTAGAGGCAAAGATGCCAGTATCAGAAGCAATACTTTATGAAAATGAGATTTTAGCAGATGTAGTCATTATTGATTATGAATTTGTAACATTAAATACGGATATCTTATTTATAAAAAAAATGGTGTTAGTTGCTTTGGAACGTTTGGAGCAACAGAAGAAAAAAAATATATCTATTTCATCTAAAGCAGCAAATGAATTAAAACAAAAAATAAATAGCATCAACTTTGAGGAAAAATGTAAATTAAATTTTTTGTATGGGATAGATTTAGATTCTGGTATTGAAATTGAAAGACTTCAAAAAGAAATAGTATATGAGGAAATATGTGAAATTGCAAAAAAGTATAGAAGATTTCACATAGAAGATTAGTATGTAAAGCATTATATGCTTTTACATAAATAAAAATTAGGAGGAATAAATCATGTTAATCGCAAAAGAAGGTAGAAAAAGCATGGAAGCAAGAGCAAACTATCTTGATCCAAGAGCTGGATGTGGTTGCGCTTCTTCTAAGGTAAAAACTGCGACAAGAGATTCTGTATGCGTATGTGGATGCACAAAGACAAGCAATAAAGCATCGACAAGAACAGCAGCAAAAAAGCATTAATGCATAAGTGTTGGCAGTGAAACAAAGAATGGGGTATACAAATGTGTATACCCCATTCTTTGAGTGAGGATTAGAAATGAGAAAAATTAGACATATAAGAAAATTTATAATTAATATTTTTAGTATAATTAAAATTATTTTAAAATCATCGCCAATAATAGTAACCAAGCTTTTTATATGTAATGTGTTGTTGGGGATAGTAACGTCACTTAATGTATATTTATGGAAATATCTTGTGGATTCTGCAACGTATTCATTAGAATATGGGAAAGTAGGAGAGGCATTTATCTGGTTAGGAGGCATTGGTGGATGTATAGAAACTATAAATTTATTTAATAGATTGAGTATTTATTATAGAGAAATTGCACAAGAAAGCATGAACTGCTATATAAATGAAATGGTTATAGAGAAAGTAAATCAATTAGATATGTCATATTTTGATGATTCTAAAATTTATGATACGTTGGAGAAAGTTAGTAGTGAATCGGGAGCAAGATGTGTGAGTATTTTGGTAATGTTGGTAATGCTACTTCAATATTTTACAACGTTAATTGGAGTAACAGCAGTAATGGCATCATTAAGTGGTTCAATAGCTATTATGTTATGTTTGATTATGGTTCCAATTTTTTATGTAAGCATCAGCATCGCATATAAGCAGTATAAAATATACGTTACAAGAGTTCAAAATTTGAGAATGGTTGATTACCTTACTGATTTATGCTTAAAATATGAAAATATCAAAGAGTTAAAAATATACGGAGCAGCATTATACTTAAAACAGAAGGTTTCTGATATTTATAAAAAGCATATTATAGAGGATAAAAAATATAAAAAGAGTTTTTTGTTTAAACTTACAAAAACAGATTTGGTACAGTCTATATGTTCTACAGGAATTAAAATTTTTGTATTATATAGAGCGATATTGGAGAAAAAAAGCATTGGGGATTTTACGATGTATATTTCGGCATTAGATAATATGGAGAATTCAATTAATTCTATTTTGGATGCAATTTCTTCTTTGTATAGTGATAATTTGTATATAGAAAACCTCTTGGACTTATTAAAAATGGAAGGTGGTTTAAAGGATGGAAAAAAAGATTTCTCTGTTGTGGACTTAAAAAAAATAGAATTTGAAAATGTATGGTTTCAATATCCACATAGTGATTCATTTGTCTTGAAAAATGTTTCTATAAAACTTGAGAGAGGTAAGTCATATGCGTTGGTAGGTCTTAATGGTTCTGGAAAGACTACTTTTATTAAATTACTTTTGAGATTATATGATCCACAAAGGGGTAAGATTTTGATTAATGGTATAGATATAAAAGAATACTCTATAGAGAGTTTATATAGAAACATTGGCGTGGTTTTTCAAGATTTTATTAAATATCCTTTGACAGTAAATGAAAATATAGGAATTGGGAATCTAAAAAGAATAGACGATTTTGAGAAAATACAATTTGCAGCATATATTTCAGGTGCAAATAAATTTATTCAAAGTCTACCAAATGAATATCAGACAATATTGGAAAAAGAATGGGAAGAAGGAAGCGAATTATCTGGTGGGCAATGGCAGACGATAGCTATATCCAGAGCTATAATGAGAGATGTTTCCATATTGATAATGGATGAGCCATCTTCTGCGTTGGATCCACAAGCGGAATCGGATATATTAAAAAAAATGCAAGAAATGATGAATGGGAAAATGAGTCTTTTGATAACACATAGATTTTCTAATATGGGAATAGTTGATAAGATTTTTGTGATGCAAGAAGGGGAAATAACAGAATTTGGAACACATGAAGAACTCATGAGAACAAATGGAAAATACTATACATTATATAAACTACAAGCAGATGCATATAAGAGGTAACATTATTGGTTAGGATATATAATAAAGTGGAACACTTGATACTGAGGAGAGGTTCGCTGTAATTCATCTTAAAAATTATTAACATAAGTAATGCAGTGTTCTATTAAATTTTTGAATCAAAGAGATTATTATATCTTTTCATATATTCATGTTTGTGCTATTCTTAGTGATAAAGAGATATATTCTATGAAGAAAGTGATTGTTTATCAGGAAATCGTCTGGTACACAGTAATTGTAAAGATAACACTTGGTAAAGGAGAAATTCTTTTTGTTGTTATCAGATATAAAAACCTATTAACATATAGCTATATTGGCTGCATTATGATTGTACTGGGAGAAAAAGGCATGGAGAAAATATTAGTGGTAGAAGATGATTACAAAACGAATGAAGCGGTTGTGGAATATTTGAACAGCTTAGGTTATCAGACGCTTGGCGTTCATGATGGAGAGCAGGCATATCAGTTTATCAAAGAGAAAAGCTGTGATCTAATCATTTTAGACATTATGCTTCCGAAAATTTCGGGGGTTATGCTGCTTGGGAAGATTCGGGAATTCACAGACGTTCCAGTTTTAATGCTTACTGCGATTAGTGATGAGTCTATGCAGGTATTAAGCTTTGACGGGGATGCCGACGACTATATGACAAAGCCGTTTTCTATGCTTGTACTTGGTCGCAGAGTTCATGCTTTGTTAAAGAGAAGCAGGCGGAATGAGAAAAAAAGCAATATCCTTCAATTAGAAAATGCAATGATTGATTTTGATGCCTGTCAAAGCCGGGTCAACGGAGAGCCGTGTGAACTGACAGTTAAAGAATATGAACTGCTCAGATTATTTGCCGAAAATCGGGGGATTGTCCTGACGAGAGAGAAGATGGTAGAAGCGATTTGGGGATGTGATGCAGACATCCTGGACCGAACGATAGATACATATGTGAAAAATATCCGAAAAAAATTGCAACTTACTTGTATTACAACGATAAAGGGGCTGGGTTACCGTCTGGAAACGGAGTAAAGATATGAAAAAATCTAGTATTTTCAAGAGAACTTTTTGTTATTCTTTTCTAATTATGCTGCTAGTTATACTGGTTGCACATGGATTGATTTGGCTCATTGTGCCAAGAGTCTGTATTGTTACAGAAGAAAGTTCAACAGAATACATGATGGTTGTCGGAGCTGAATTTGATACAGAAGAAATAATCGAACTATCTTTACTTAAGGGATTGATATTTTCATTTGTTTGCTGCTCTTTGTTTGTATTTATTGTTTCCTATTACTGGGCCAGAATCACGGTAAAACCAATTAAAGAAATGGTCGGCATCACAAAGAAAATGGCGTCCCTCGAACCGGACGCAGCATGTGATATTCGGACAAATGATGAATTTGAACAGCTGAGTGATAATCTGAATTCACTTTATAAAAAATTGTTTTATACAATCGAGCAACTACGGCAACAGATAGAAACTACAGCAGAGGCAGAAAAAACGAAAATTGATTTTTTATATGCCGCGTCACATGAATTAAAAACGCCAATTACCGCATGTAACGCGATATTGGAAAATATGATTTTGAAAGTGGGTAAATATAATGACTATGACAGATATTTGCCAGAATGTAAAGCAATGCTGGAAGAGTTATATCTGATGATACAGAATATTTTAGAGACGAATCGGTTGAATAATGGTTTGAACATCATCCATAAGAAAAAATATAAGATCAAAGAGCTGTTAGAAGATATGATTATTCCATTTGAAATGATCGCTAAGGCGAAAGGCGTTAACCTTTCCGTCAGTCTTACCGGAGAGGATATGATTAAGACGGACAGGGATCTGTTAAAAAAGGCGTTATCGAATATTTTGATGAATGCTGTTGTATATACAGAGAAAGGGAAAAAAGTTGATATCAGCTATAGAGATCATAAGCTGGTTATATCCAACGAAGGACAAATTATCGAAGGGGAATCGTTAAAAGAAATCTTTGAACCATTCAGCAGATTGGAGAAGAGCCATTCTAAAGCGTACGGCGGCAGCGGCTTAGGTTTATATATTGTACATACTATTTTTACTGCGCTGAACATGGAGTACACGTTTGGGAAAGATGAACATAAGCCGCAAATGAATTTTGTGATAAATTTCAGCGGGGATTAAAATTCCATAGTAATTTCATATTGATTTTATAATGCTTCCATATAGGTTTGATAAAATAGATCAAAATTATATGGAGGTTTTTTTATGTGGACATTAAAGAGAGCACTGCGCTATATCAGCCGGAAAAAGGGAAAAACAATCATATTATTCATTCTGCTGTTCGTGACGGGGACCTTTGTCCTGTCTGCGCTGATCGTGGAGAAAGGGGTAAATGTAGCGCAAAGAGAATTGCGGGAGTCCTTGGGCGGGAGCTTTTCGGTTAGCGTGAAATATTCTGACGATAACCCGTATTATCATGAAGAAATTATGGAAGACAGTGCAGGATTTTCCGATGTATTGTTATATTCTACAAAATTGATATCTGCAGATTTTATCAATAAGATCCTTAAGATTCCAGGGGTTAAAAGCTGTGAGGCCAGGACAGAAGCCCTTTGTCAGTTGGAAGGAATGAAGCTGAAGGCCGGAACAATTCCAATAGAAGAAGAATTTGAAAATCAGCAGAAGATGGTAGCTGTGTATTCTTCCAAAGATTGTTCAGAATTTGCAGACAGAAGCTTGAACTTAGTTGCGGGGAGACATATTGTTCCAGGCGACCGGCACGTTATTTTGTTGAGTAAAACGATAACAGAGCTAAATCATCTGGAGCCTGGTGATAAACTTCAGATAGTTGATACGGATAATCAAAAAGTAGAAGTGGAATTAATTGGAATCTTTGACGTAGATACGATAGAAAAAACAGGGGCGTCTGTGACCACCTATGACCGGATAGAAAATAGGGTATATTCTGATCTGGCCACCCTGACCGAGATTGAAAACAACAGTTATCCCGCCGGATACGACCAGGTTTTTGTTACAGCATCTGATCCGGACCAGCTTGAGGAGATAGTCGGAACAGTAAGACAAATGGACGGATATGATGAACAGGCTTATGAAATTGACATGCATGATGAGAAGTATCAGGCATCAGCAGGCGCATTGGGAAAGGCAGAGACAATGATAAAAGTATTTTTAGCTCTTAGTATAGTGGTCAGTGCGGTGATACTGACGCTGGTGCTGGTTATGTGGAATCGTGAAAGGATTCATGAAACAGGAATTTATCTGGGATGCGGAATTAGGAAAAGCAGGATACTTTTTCAATATCTGTTAGAAGTGCTGCTGATTGCCAGTATTGCATTCGCGGGAGCCTGTATCCCCGGAAAAATAGCCGCAGATCACATAGGCGGATATATTGTGGCCGAGAAGAAAACGCAAGAGGATACGGAGAGTCTGATTGATACATTAGAGAACAGCGAAGATGAAAATTTGCTTGCAGACACAGCAGAAAGTCTGGAGATGGAAATGAAAGTCGGAGAGAAAGAAATCGTGATCTTGTATATGATTGGAATGTTTATCGTGGTTTTTTCCGTTGTTGTTTCTTCGTCTTGTATATTTCGTTTGAAGCCACGAGAAGTTTTATCAAAAATGAGCTGAAATAAGATGATTTTACCGTCAGGGAGGTATGCGCATGGAATTATTAGTACTAGAACAGGTAGATTTTTCCTATGAAAAAAAGGAAGTACTCAGAAAAGCCAGTGCTTGTTTTGAACGTGGGAAAATGTATGTTATTTTGGGAAAAAGCGGAAGTGGAAAGACAACCTTACTCTCGCTTCTGGGCGGGATGGATGAACCCAAAAGCGGTAAGATTCTTTTGGATGGAACAGAAATCAATAAGAAAAATATGGATGATTATCGTGCAAAACGGGTGTCCGTCATTTTTCAGAATTATAATTTAGTAGATTATTTAACCGCAGCTGAAAATGTTGAATTGCTTGCTGGAAAAGGGGGCAGGGGCATTTTGCGTAAATTAGGGCTGACAGAAGAAGAAATAACGCGTAATGTACTAGAACTTTCCGGCGGTCAGCAGCAGCGCGTTGCGATTGGGCGGGCACTGGCATCGGAGAGGGATATCTTACTGGCAGATGAGCCTACTGGAAATTTAGATGGAAAGACTGCGTTGGAAATCGCTGAAATTATGAAAAGGATGGCCCATGAATATAAGAAATGCGTTATTGTAGTGACGCATTCGTTAGAAGTGGCGGAGTATGCTGATGTGGTTTTTGAATTAAAACAAGCTAGATTAAACGATAGATATGAAAAAAGTCAGAGATGATGTTCACTTTTAGAACAGCAGTCTACACAGATATGAGGAGAAAAAGTACATGCTACGAGTATTCTTGGAAATTGTAGTTTTTGAGAAAACAGAAAAGTGATTTTGTTATGGAACTGGAACAATAGTTTTATGAAGCCGGGCAACTATTATTAGTAGTTGTTCGGCTTCTTACTATTTTCACTAAGTGGTTATAAAAGTGTAACCATATTTCGCAAAATAAAAGAGAGTAGGTAGAATAAATGAAAATTGCAATTTGTGATGATGATGTAAAAGTTATTAATGAAATTAGTAAAACATTAAAGCGAGTAACAAGGGAAAAAGAGATGGTTATACCAACAGTCATGCGATTTGCGAGTTCGCAAGAGCTTTTGGATTATTATAAAAATAATAGAGATATTAACCTTATTATTACGGATATAGACGAAAAGATTAACGAAGAAATTTTGAAAGAATTGAAACAAATGGATAGAGGTATTCCAATTGTATTGGTATCAAAGCATGGCGAAGCAGCAATGAAAGGCTATCGTATTCAAGCAGTACAATTTTTCTTAAAACCTATAAATTTCATTTATTTTGAAAAGATTATGACGGATGTATTAGAAGCAATAAAAGAAGATAAATTTTTTATTAATAAAACAAAAGCGAGAGTTGATAAAATATATTTTTGTAACTATTCAGAACCCCTTATTGAAAATGATATTTGGGTTTCCATTTAATGCTTCACGAACTGCTGTAAATGCATTAATCCCATGCTTACGGGCAGTTCCAATATAACTCATAATTGTAAGATACTCTTGTGCGCCACTTTCACTTCGAAAGCAGCCCGAAACTTTTGTTTTGACCTTTATCATTCTAAGGTCACGCTCTGCTTGATTATTGTCAAAAGGCACACTAAGATTTTTTAGAAACAGGCAGACTGATTCCTTGTATTTATCCAGTCTGCAAATCAGATTTAATACTTTGCCCTTTTTCTTGCGACCACGCTTTTTCAGCGTGTTTTCCGGTAGCGGATTTTCTTCATATGCAGTTTTTAGGATATCGTCATAGGGTGGTTTTCTTCCACTCCGTTCAACTCCCGCAGAAGGTGGGCACAACAGATTGCATGGGTGACCTCTGGGTATTTCCAATAGGATCCCCAGCAGTCATGGACGGTAATCCCTCGGAATTCCGGAAGCACCCCTGCAGCATCCATTCCTATCCGGCCACGTTTTCGGTGAATGGTCAGATAAGTGAAATACCTATCGGAGGCATTATGCACCCACCAGGTTTTTCCTTCTACACGGGTACCTGTTTCATCGCAATGAAGCATGTCCAGCTTTATCATATGCTGGCGTATTTGCTCATAAGTGCCTTTCAGGGAATCCGCACATCGGGTAACCATGTTTTTTATGGTACCTGTGGATATTGGGATATTGAAGATACTGCTCAGGATCTCATGGATACGGATAATGCTGACAGAACCCACCGTATTGAAGGCAACTACCATGGCCTGAAGATTTTTTCCATACTGCACGGTCGCCTTAATTTCCGCGGGGAAACAGCCTGCCTTTTCTCCGCCATGGAGTGGGCAGTTTGTGACAAGAACCTGCTCATGCGCAGTCACCTTTACAACAACTTCGGAATCAATCTCATGACGGGTTTCTTTTATACATGCTTTTTCAAGGCACTTGTCATGATATGGACAATCACAGCAATCGGAGTGCATATAATATTTGATGTCATCCGGCTTAGAAAAAACAGACAGGTGAACTCCGTTATGTCCGTCCTGTGCACCTGGTTTCCTGCCTGATTTCTGACGGAGACTCTGATTTTTATTTACTGGCGGCTTTTTAAGGCCATCGCTTGAAGGTGGCTTGGAACTGTTTTTCGAGTTCTTATTTGTCTTTTCTTGCAGTTCCTTGATGATCCGCGTAAGTTCATCCACTTTCTCGGTAAGCTGGGCTACCTGGAGGAGCAGCGCTTCATTCTGGGCGGTTAATTTTGAATTTTGTTCCATCAGCTGCTGAACGAATTCCATTGTAATATTGACTGGCACGCAGATCACCTTCTTCCCGAGATTTCTGTATTTGAATTATACCAGAAATACGGAAAGGATGCGAATTTGGCTCATTTTCTAATTGTGAAAAATGCCGATAGTTTCGATGAAATTTTTAAGGCAGACAGATAGTTAAAATCCTAAAAAACTCATATTTAGAATAAGATAGAAGCTAATTTATTTCGTCAGCAGAATTTTTATCTATCATTTTGAATTGAGCTGATGGTTCAATCAAAAAATCTAATACAAACAGTGAAAAATAGAAAATTAAATTTCTCTGTTTTGAACAAAATGAATTTGTTTCTATTAGGGGTTCTGAATAGTTACATATTTTTTAGATATTGAGTATATTGAAACTTTAGATCGGCATACTCTGATTCATACTAAAAAGGGCGATTTTGAGTGTTATATGACAATGAAAAGTCTTTTGGGCATGTTAGAGGATTATGGCTTTAAGCAGCCACATTCTAGTTATATTGTTAATATAAATTGTATTTCAAGAATCCATAATAGCGACGTTGAATTAGAGAAAGGAAAACGAATACCATTAAGTAAAAAGCGGAAATCAGAATTTGTACAAGCTGTGGAATATTATTATTCAGATTTATGATATTCAGTTTTTTATTTATGTTTCAATGGGCGGTTACATAAATAACTATAAATATGGTTATACTTACGGTTATATTATTTGAAACCTTGATACGGTTACAATCTATTTAAAAACAAGGAGGGAGACTTATGTTTAAAGTAGATACAACTTTATCAAGATCTAATGTACCAAGAACAATACGTTTTACGGAGGAAATTTATAATACTTTGATGGAAATATCTTCGTATGAGAATGTCTCATTTAATCAATTGGTACTTCAATGCTGTCGGTATGCAATTAATGATTATCCGAAAGAAAAATTAGATAAGTAGAGCTTGGAAATTGTGCAAAGGGAGGTGCAGGTAAGATTTAATATCCAATATCTATTAAAAATCTGTAGTATATCAATTTTAAGCTAAGATATTGTGATACCGATAGAAAGAAATTGTTGAAAAAGAGACAGAATTTTTCATCATAATACTATGTTTGTTAAAAAAAAGAAAAAGATGTGTAAAAACGTCCATTGAGTTTATCTCAAGGGCGTTTTTTTATTTGAAAATTTAAAAATTTTAGAAATACCCGTCAAAATGGGTATTCCCATTTGGGAGAAAGAATGAGGGGAGGTTTATGACCTTTCTTTCTACCAGTTGGAACGGGAAGGAGGTGAAACCAAATGGATCATACTCCTTCTCATGATGAATTGACAGTCATGCACCAGTTTGACCGTTTGTGCCAGTTAGCATTGGACGGCGAGGCAGCAAATTATTACAGGCATATGGAGTACCGGAGGAACCACGAAGTAAATTTCTCGGATATGACAGAAACGGAATTGAACAGTATTTTCGTAATGGATAAATACGATCTGGATAATTCCCACTTTCAAGTCATGGGCTATGACATTGAGGTCAAGGATATATTGCTTGTGGAGGCGTTACAGGCTTTGACAGAGAAAAAGCGGAACGTAGTTCTGCTGTCCTATTTCCTGGAAATGAGCGACGCCGAGATTGCAAGGGAAATGAAGTTGGTACACAGCACCATACGGGAGCATCGGATACGCTCTCTTGAGCTACTGAAAAAACTTATGGAGGAAAAAATGGATGGAGCAGAAGAATAAGCAGACGAAAGAAAGAAATTTGCTGCCTTTTCATATTATTAAGGCGGCATCAGAAGGGGATGCACAGGCAATCCAGGCTGTATTGAAGCATTATGAAGGCTACATAGCAAAATTATCCACCAGGCAAATGTATGACGAGTTTGGACAGGTTCATTACTGTGTGGATGAAACATTGCGCACACGGTTGGAAACAAAACTGATTGCTAAAACATTGGCTTTCCGCCCGGTTCCATATAAGGGTGTACAGGCATAAAACAGGCTGGCTGATTTTTTGTACCTTGACAATTTCATATTGAGTATCCTGCAGGACGTATAAAACAGTTGAGCCATTTAATGAATACGCCATGACTACCTGTACCCGCCACTTTGCGACACGATGTCGTAAAGTGGCGGGTATTGGAAACGATGAAATGCTGGTTCGGGCATTGAAGTAAAGGTACGAGCGGTAACTATTTGATTACTGGCAAAGGGACAGGGACTTTGCGGCGATGATGCTGTTTCTTACAATGATACTTCCGGAGGTAAGCTACTCTGGTCTGAAAAGATTGCAATTCTTACAAAAACTGTTATTGGCAGCTTTCGTATGTTATGGCAAATGGCGCTGTTTCCCGACAGCCGCCTGCAGGATAAAATTTCAGGAGGAAGGAGGGTAGAAAATGCCACGAAATATAAATAAGAAACGGTTTGTCAGATACAAAGAGGGCGCAGAGTTATACAGTATGTGCCAGAGAAAGTTCGAGCAGATGGCGAAAGATGCAAATGCAATCTATAAATTAGATAAGTTGGTATTAGTGAACTGTGATATTTTTGAAGAATATTTAGAAACATTTAGAGTTAGAGGATAGTTAAATAAAAGAGATTCTGAAAAAATATTTTTGTAAGACAAAAACACTTGACTTTTTGTCTTACTGAAATTATAATAGACTTAGTTATGAATGGAGGTGCATATAGATGGCGAAAATCGGGAGACCTAAAAAGGAGTCTCCTAAGTCGAAGTCAATAACGATCCGGCTTTCCGATAGTGAATATGAAAAGTTCATTAAGTATGCTGCCAGTCATAATATGACCATGACACAAGCATTGATTAAGGGAATAGAATTACTATACCAGAATCCGTAATGCTTGAAGTGCTTCAGAATCTCTTTCCACATGAAGGAGCAGAGATGGCAAAAGCAAGAAAAGATAACAAGGGCAGGGCTTTAAGAAAAGGGGAAAGCCAACGGACAGAGGATATGAGGTATATGTATACATATACTGATCCTTATGGAAAAAGACGTTACATTTACGCAAATGATTTGCGGACGCTTCGTGAAAAAGAGGATAAGCTGCTGAAAGACCAGCTTGACGGGCTGGATGTCTATGCCGCAGGAAATGCAGACTTGAACTTTGTCTTTGACCGTTACATATCAACGAAAACTGACTTGCGGAGAACAACATACACGAATTACAAATATATGTATGACCATTTCGTGAGGGAAGAATTTGGGAAACGGAAGATAGGAGAGATTAAGTATTCCGATGTGTTGTATTTTTATTATCATCTGCTGAATGAGAAGAATCTGCAGATTAATACATTGGAAACCATCCATACGGTGTTGCATCCAACATTCCAGCTTGCAGTCCGGGATGCCATCATCCGTGTCAATCCCAGTGACGGTGCTATGGCACAGGTCAAGAAGAAACCGGGGAGAAACCACGGTGTCAGACATGCATTGACATTAGAGCAGCAGAGGGCGTTTATGGAGTACACCAGGAACAATCCGATCTATTGCCATTGGGTGCCTTTATTTACAGTATTGCTTGGGACAGGTGGGCGGATTGGCGAGATCATCGGCTTGAGATGGCAGGATCTGGATTTTGAGAACAGGACAATAAGTATAAATCACAGTGTTGTGTATTATCCAATGGATGGTGCAAAAAAGCGGCGGAGTGTTTTGCAGGTGTCCTTGCCAAAGACGGAAGCCGGTATCCGGGTAATTCCGATGATGGATGCGGTGTATGATGCTTTTCAGGAGGAACACGAAGCACAGAAAGAGAATGGATTCAACTGCACGGAGATTGATGGAATGACAGGATTTGTGTTCTGCAACCGTTTTGGGAACGTACATAATCCTCAGACAATCAACCGGACGATTCGGCGTATTTCAGAGAATTATAATGCGGAGGAAGTGTTGAAAGCGAAAAGAGAGAAAAGGCAGCCGGTTATATTGCCGCATTTCTCCTGCCACCACTTGAGGCATACCTTTTGCACAAGGTTCTGCGAACAGGAAACCAATATCAAGGTAATCCAGTCCATTATGGGCCATGCGAACATAGAAACCACGATGGATATATATGCCGAAGTTACAGACATGAAAAAAACGGAATCAATGAAGAATTTAGCACAAAAATACGATGTATTTTAGGAAAGAGTCCTTGGGTGGGACTCATGTAACAAAAAAGGGTTTTTGCAACAAAATTGCAACGAATTTTGAAATGACAGTACATAATAATGCGTGATAATGCATTGACGCAAATCGCTGGAAAAGGCTTAAATGCGTGATAATACTTGATAATGCTTGAAGTTGAATAGTATTCCCGACAATGAAGAGCATGGGAGTTGCAAAGAATGAAGCAAACAATGCGGCACAGGCTGTAAAGGCAGAGGAAAAACCGGCGGAAAAGATTGATTTTTCCAAGGTAAAAGTAGAACCGCTCTTTGAGGAAATGGTTGATTTTGATACTTTCAACAAGTCAGATTTCCGTGCAGTGAAGGTAAAAGAATGTGAAGCTGTGCCAAAGAGTAAAAAGCTCCTGAAGTTCGTCTTAGATGACGGTACAGGCACAGATAGAGTGATTTTAAGCGGTATTCACGAGTATTACGAGCCGGAAGAACTGGTTGGAAAGACTTGTATCGCAATCGTAAACCTGCCGCCAAGACCGATGATGGGCATCGATTCCTGCGGTATGCTGATTTCAGCAGTACACGAGGAAGATGGTCGTGAAGGCTTAAATCTTCTTATGGTAGATGACCGTATTCCGGCAGGTGCAAAGCTCTATTAAGATGATGTAAAGATGTACCGTTTTATCAAATAGACGGGACGTACTTCATTTGATAAAAAACTAAAAAAACAGCGATTTACATCAAACTTACATCAATTGATGCAGAAATCGGTGCAAGCAAGAAAAAATCGCATAATTAGCAGAATGAATGGGCAGTCCTGAAATCGGGATTGCCCATTTTTAGAAGAAAGACGAAAAACCTTGACCTATACGCAGCGTATACGCTTATACTATCCACATAAATCATAAGGAGGTGCATCCGATGTTATTGAATGAAATTGTAAATGAGGTTGGAATGACAAAGCGTGCAGTTAAGTATTATGAAGAAAAAGGATTGCTGTCAGTGGATAAAGATAACAATGGTTATCGTAACTATACTGCACAAGATGTTGAAACTTTAAAAAAGATTTCAGTATATAGAAAACTCGGTATTAGTATTAAAGACATACAGAGCCTTTTGGAAACTGGCGACAAAAGTATTCTTCTTCGTATTTATCAAGAAAAAGTGCAGGAAAAAGTTTTAAAAGACTCAGAACTTGAAGCTTTGAAGCAATTTATAGATGATGGTGACGCAGACAAAGCTAATGAGGCACTTGATTATCAAACCGTTGAAAATGCGATTGAGTCTTTGCTACCGGGAAAAGAATGGGGAGATTATTTTAAAAGTCATTTCAAACCATTTCTTAATGTAAGGTTGAAGACTCTGGAACAGAAGCAAGCACTACAGAATATATTAGAATATTGCGATGAAACGACATTGAAAGTTCCTTTTATCATGGGAATAGGTGCGAAGATGATAGGTGGGGTTGCACAAGAAATCAGAACCGCAGATGAGATGATAGCCTATTATCGTGATATGAGTGAAAGTGACTACGAAAGCTTAAAAGAAAAAGTATGGAAAGGTGCTAAAATGAAAAACAGTATAATGAAATATCATCCGGCATTTGTTTCACAGAGAAAAATGCAGAAAGAGTTACAAAATAAAGGCTATAACGATATATTCATTCCTAGTCTTTTTTGCAAAAGCTCCTTACTGGCTTTCATATAGACAGGTAGTGTAAAATAGTTTGTGTTTCTGGTAAAAAATGGCTCCTTTTTGGTAAGAATACAGATATGACTATTCTTATCGAAAAGGAGTATTTTTTATGGCAGTTGCAAAGGAACAA
>JAETOL010000100.1 GCA_021771755.1 Lachnospiraceae bacterium
CCCCGGTTTTCAATAATCGTAATACAGTCCGTGCCATTCAAACCGGCTGTTGAAACAATAATAAAGTTAAAGGAAGTGATTGGATGGCAATCAGCAACATCCTGAAAGATATTCGTATAGAGCGAAATCTTATTCAAGAAGACCTGGCAGAAGCAACCGGCTCCTGCAGCCGCACCATCGGCAGAATTGAACGTGGGGAACGAAACCCCTCATTGGAAATGGCAATCCGACTTGCCCATTATCTGAATATGAGCGTGGAAGAAATATTTAAATTAGACGACGGATCTTCCGTCCAGCAAAAAACCGAGGAGTAATCCCCGGTTTTTATTTTTTATCTGGCTAATTATTTTCTATCATTTTTCTCAACCAACTTCTGATACAATTTCATCAATTCTGCCACACAATCTGCTTCTGTCATTTTTATACTGAATCCATATGCAGCCATAACCGCCCTATCATTTGCGGTATGAGCTCTGCGAAGTTCTGGAGGCATTGTCAATGGATCATATAAATCTGCCAGATTGCTTTCTGGAAATAATGCTCTTACATTCAAAATTTCTTGGGCTGTCTGTTCAATCTTTTGTATCTGTTGCTCTGTTGGTGCAGGCCAAGGAAAATTATTATATACATGATTAACTGTGTAACTATAATCACTTTTCAATCTTCCACAAATCGCCCTCATCCACGCCATATGCACATTTGATTCAAGTACACCAAAATGATATAACGTACCGTCCAACATAATTCTAACTTTATCACTACACAAAACACTTTCATCCATGTATCCCATTGGTATATATCTTCTTCTTTCTGAAGAAACTTGTGGAATAACTATATAATTCCCTTTAGGAAAATTTGAAACATGAAATTTAGTTGGTGTGTCAGCAATTTTTCGCGTTCCTGCACTCGAACTTTGAAATCTATACTCCCTTACAGCATTAACACGTTTCATGCATTCTGGCATACTTCTTAATTCATTTGGAGCACAATCTCCCAAATACAGACAATACCTCGGCTGTTGGTTAATAAACTCTCTAGCCCCGTACCATGGGCGGAAATACTGTTTTGACTTTGGTTCCTTTCTAATAAATTCTTCCATTTCATCTTTATCAAACAAGTAATATCCACCATCTATAGGTTTGTTTCCAATTCCTATTTCTGGTACTTTGCATATCGGATGTTTTCTGCTCGCCACGAAAATATCATCTGCGTCAATTAAATATGCATTGATATTTTCTACAATTCTTGCCTCCCCGTTTGTATCAAAAATAATTTTATCTTTATTACATTTTGCATGGCTAAAACCGACGATCACACAATGAACATGGGCCTTTAAGCTAGCTTCGCTATCCCAGCGAAAAGTTCTATACGCATAGTTTATACATATTCCCATATCAAACAATGGTTTCCAAAAAATAGCTGGCTGTTCTCCTTGTGTAATTGTATTTGTCGATACAAAAGATACCAATATCTTTGTATTTAAAATATAATCACTTGCTTTTTTATACCACGCAGTTACAAAATCCAGATTACCAAAATCTTTGATACCATGAAAAACAATTTCCATATCTTTCTTTTGCGCCTTGTTCATCCATCTTGCTCCAACAAACGGCGGATTTCCCATAATATAAGACAACTTCTCTGATGCAATTACCTCATTCCAGTCAATTATTAATGCATCGCCTTCTGTAATATTTACATACGTTTTCAGTGGGAGAAAATCATCATTAAAGCCATACACAATGCTTTTTGTTTCCTCTAACATCTGAGATTCTGCTATCCATAATGCAGTCTTTGCAACTGTAACCGCAAAATCATTGATCTCTATCCCATAAAATTGTTGGATTGAAACCTTAATGGGATTATTCACTTCTCCCAATGTCATCTGTCCGTTGACTTTCTCCTTTATTACTTCATTCTCCAACCTACGAAGAGAAAGATAAGTTTCTGTAAGGAAATTTCCTGAACCACAAGCAGGATCAAGAAATGTGAGAGACGCTAATTTATTCTGAAACTCTTCCAGTTTTTTATCTTTCGTACGTTTCACTTGTATCTGCTGAATCTCCTGGAATTCATTTTGCAAGTCATCCAGGAAAAGCGGATCAATTACTTTATGAATATTTTCAATAGACGTATAGTGCATTCCTCCAGAACGTCGGGTTTCCGGATTCAATGTAGATTCAAACACTGCCCCAAAAATGGTAGGTGAAATGTCTCTCCAGTTAAAATCTTCCGAAGCTTTTGTAAGGAGAAGCTGCTTAATCTCTTCTGTGAAAGGTGGTATCTCAATCGTCTCATCTGCAAACAGTCCTCCGTTTACATACGGGAACTGAGCAAGATCTTCCTCAAGATACTCATCTCGTTCCGCTACCGGAGTATCCAGAGTCTTAAATAATTCTATCAATGCTCGTCGGCAATCTTTTACTTCATATGCTTCCAGATAATCATGGAACATATTTCTCTTTCCAAAAATACCCGCATCCTCGGCATAAAGGCAGAAAACAATCCGTACACAAAGAGCATTCAAACTTTTCAACTTATGCTCTCTTTTTTCACTCTGCTCTGCTGTTTCATCCTTCTCTCTGATATCCGGAATCCGGTACTGCTTCAAAAACGCATCATAAATCAGACCTACAATGTCTCCGGCTTTAATAGAAACCTCCATTTCATGAGAGATTGTCTTGACCTCTTTTTTTACAAGAAAATCCAAAAGCGGATATTTGCTCTGCAATTCATCCAGCGCAATCTTGGTCGGTTCTGGTTGTTTCTGGTTCATATCATAAATCCAGATTTCCGCAAAATTGGATGTAACAATCCATCTGGCTCTTTCATCAAAAGTCAGCTTACTGTTATATCTGTCTGCCTGTTCAAATGGAGTAAGGTCGATTTCTCCCGAATTACGGATTTTCTGATCCAACGCCTTACCAAGGCTTTTTTGTTCGATGATTACTCTGGTTTCCGGAATATACACATCAATACGTTTTGTATTTCCATCAATCACTACCTTTTTTTCAAAATTCAAACGTTCTGTAATGTTGTCCATTCCCAAAACATTTGTCAAAAGGTCAATCCAATAGGAGCGACCATCCTCGTCTTCTTTTCCTTTTCCTATCCATCTATTTACAAACTGACGGGCAGCTTCTCTTTGTTGTGTATCTGTCATTACAGCAACCTCCGTTATTTTTTTTCCAATTTCCCAATACTACCATCTATCAAATCGTAACTCATATCCAGAAAATCCAATATTTTCGATTCTCCTACTGTTCCATCCAGCAAAATCGTAATCCAATGCTGCTTATTCATGTGATAGCCCGGCAGAAAACCATAGGTCTGGATAATCATTCCTGTCATTTCCGGATCACATTTAACATCTATAATTTCCACGGTATCATCTCCATCCAATCCAAGTTTGGATCTCTCAACATTCATGATCACCGCATACCATTTTCCATTATGATGGCGAAGCACTGCACTATCCGGAGA